>NZ_JBIATA010000005.1:0-315999 GCF_042891295.1 Streptomyces sp. NPDC001902
CCCTCACCGCCGCGGAGAACCGGGCCAACCGCTCCAACGAGCGCGTCGACCTGGGCAACGTCCCGCCGGCCTCCTCGCTCGCCGCCGCCGCCCTCTCGGCCGCCCAGAGCAAGATCGGTTCGCCGTACGTCTACGGCGCGACCGGCCCGAGCTCCTTCGATTGCTCCGGCCTCACCTCCTGGGCCTACGCCCAGGCCGGCGCCTCGATACCGCGCACCTCCCAGTCCCAGGCGAACGCGGGCACGCGTCTGTCGATGGGCCAGCTCGCGCCCGGCGACCTCGTCATCTTCTACGGCGACCAGCACCACGTGGCCCTGTACGCGGGCAACGGCATGGTGCTGCACGCGCCGCGCACCGGCACGGTCGTGCGCTACGAGTCCATCAACAACATGCCGTTCCAGTTCGGCGTCCGGATCTGACCGGAAGCGCCGACGCCCGTTGAACCTATCGGGTGATCTCGTACGGTGACGGTCCGGCGGTGACCTGCGCAAGCGGAGTCCCGCCCGGCCGCCCGGCGGTACCCGGTCTTTGAACTCCCCGTGTCCGGCTGACTACTGTCAGTCGACGTGCCATCTCATCGACGCATCCCGCAGCCCGGCCGGGCCCCGCGTACCTCCAGGGCCACGGTCCTGACGGCGGCGGCCACCGCCGCCGCCGCGATGGCGGGCGCGGCCGGCACCGCGCAGACGGCCGCCGCCGACCCGGCGGACACCCCCGTCGATGTCGCGGCCCGTATCGACCACCTCTACACCCAGGCCGAACGGGCCACCGAGCAGTTCAACGCCGCCCGTGAGAACACCCAGCGGCTCCGGCGCGAGGTGGAGGTGCTCCAGGACCGGGCCGCGCGCGGCCAGGAGCGGGTCAACCGGCTCCGCGACGACCTCGGCACGCTCGCCGGGGCCCAGTACCGCGGCGGGGGAGTGGACCCCACCCTCGCCCTGCTGCTCTCTGCCGACCCCGCGACCTACCTCGACCGGGCCGCCACCCTCGACCGGATCAGCAGCCGTGGCGACGCGCGGCTGGGCGAACTCCGCTCCGCCCAGCGGTTCCTGGACCAGGAACGCTCCCGGGCCACCGAACGTCTCGACGAACTCGAGCGGGCCCGCACCAGCCTCACGGCCCGCAAGAAGGCCGTGCAGCGCAAGTTGATGGCGGCCGCCCGCCTGGTCAACTCCCTCTCCCCGGAGGACCGGGCCCGGCTCGCCCGCCGCCTGGAGGCCCGTGCCTCCCGTTCCGGCCGGATGGTCGACATCCCCGACCTCGGCCCCCTGTCCGTACGCGCCGCGACGGCCGTCGCCGCCGCGCGCTCCGCCGTCGGCTCCCCCTACGTCTGGGGTGCCACCGGCCCCGGCTCCTTCGACTGCTCCGGCCTGATGGTCTGGGCGTACCGCCAGGCCGGCGTGGGCCTGCCCCGCACCTCCCAGGCCCAGCTGCACGCCGGGCGGCACGTGCCGCTCGGCCAGGCCCGCCCCGGCGACCTGGTCATCTACCGCGGCGACGCCAGTCACGTCGCCATGTACGTCGGCGACGGCCAGGTCATCCACGCCCCCTACCCCGGCGCCCGGGTCCGCTACGACCCCGTCGCCATGCTGCCGATCTCGGCGGTGACCCGGCCCACGTGACCGCCCCCGCCCAGACCGTACGATCGGCGGCGTGGCCCTCTTCCGCTCGCCGACCCGCGCCGTGGCCGCCGCGCTGTGCTGCGCGGCGGTGCTGCTCGCGGGCTGCGGACCGGCGGGCGACGGGACGGCGGGCGACGGGACGGCGGAGCACGGGGGGCCCGGGGACCCGGTCGTAAGGCAGCTGCTGGAACGGCGGGCCGACGCGGTCCTGGGGCACGACGAGAAGGCGTACCTGGCCGATGTGACGCCCGCCCGGCACGCCGCCGAGCGCCAGGTCTTCCGCAACCTGGAGGAGCTCCCGCTCGCCTCCTGGTCGTACCGGCTGGTCTCCACCGAGGGCGCGGACCCGGTGACCGCCCGCGTCCAGCTGCGCTACCGCCTGGGGGGCTACGACAGCACCCCGGTCACCACCGACGAGTCCCTGCTGCTGCGCGCGGACGGCACCGGACGCTGGCGGGTGGCCGGCGACGGCGACCCGGGCGGCCTGCTGTGGGAACAGGGCCCGCTGCACGTCGTCCGCGGCAGCCACAGCCTCGTCCTCGGCACCGGCGACCGAACCGAACTGGCCGGGTACGCCACCGACGCGGACCGGGCCGTCCCGCAGGTGCGGCGGGCCTGGGGCGGACAGGGCTGGACCGGGCGGGTGGTGCTGGAAGTGCCGTCCTCGCTGCGGCGGATGGGGCAGCTCCTGGACGCCCCGGCGCAGACGTACGCGGGCGTCGCGGCCGTCACCACCGGGGAGGTCGGCGGCAGCGGGAGCGTGCCCGCCGGACGCGTCATCGTCAACCCCGAGGCCTTCGCGGGGCTGTCGGCCTTCGGCCGCCAGGTCGTGCTCACCCACGAGACCACCCACGTCGCCACGCGCGCCGCGACGACCTCCCGCACCCCGCTGTGGCTCTCCGAGGGCTTCGCCGACTGGGTCGCCTACCGGGACTCCGGCCGTACGGCGGCGAGCCTGGCACCCGAGCTGCGCCGGGACGTCACGGCCTCGGGGCCGCCCGGTCACCTCCCCGCGGACTCCGACTTCGCGCCCGGTGCGCCCGCGCAGGCCCAGGCGTACGAGGGCGCCTGGCTGGCCTGCCGGCTCATCGCCGACACCTGGGGCGCCGACCGGCTGGTAGCGCTGTACCGTTCCGGTGCGGATCTGCGCGGCACGCTCGGCATCGACGGGGACGCCTTCACCGAGCGCTGGCGGGCCTACGTCAAGGGGGAGTTGGGATGAGCGCCACGGACGGGGACTTCACGCCGGAGGAGACCGCGCGCGGCAGGGCGCTGCGCCGCGCGCAACTGCCCTTCCTGCTCGGCGGCCGCCTCGTCGGGCTCGCGCTGCTGCTCGCGCTGGGGCTGACCCCTGCGGGCGCCGCCCTCACCGGGCTGTTCGGCGACGCCTGGGCCTCCCGCGTAGCGGCCGGCGGCCTGCTGCTGGTGCTGCTCCAGCAGGCGGTCACCCTGCCGTTCTCCGCCCGGGTCCGCGTCGTCCGGCGCCGCTACGGGCTCGTCACCCAGGGCTGGGGCGGCTGGGCCGTCGACGTCCTGCGCGGGCTGCTCGTCTCCGTACCGCTCGTGCTGGCCGCGCTGTACGGCTACTACGGCCTCGGCTGGGCCTGGGCCGCCCTGGGTGCCGTCTGCGCGGCCGTCGTGCTGTCCTGGCTCGCCCCGGTCGTGCTGGAACCGCTCTTCAACCGCTTCCGGCCGATGGAGGACGGGCCCCTGCGCGACGGGCTGCTGGCCCTGGCCGAGCGCGACGGGGTCCCCGTGCGGGCGGTGCTCGTCGCCGACGCCTCCCGGCGGACGACCGCGCTCAACGCGTACGTCTCCGGCTTCGGTCGCACCCGGCGGATCGTCGCCTACGACACGCTGCTCGGCACGGCCCCGGCGGAGGAGGTCGAACTCGTCGTCGCCCACGAACTGGGCCACGTCAAGCACCGCGACGTACCGCGCGGCACGCTGCTCGGCGCCGTCGGCGCGGGGGCGGGCGTCTGCGTGCTCTCCGCGGTCATGGCCGCCTCCTCCTACGGCACCGGTGACCCCCGCGGGCTGTTCCTGCTGGCCGCGGTGGCCGCGGTGCTGTCGGCGTGCGCCGGGCCGTTCGGCTGCGCCCTGAGCCGGCGGATCGAACGGCGGGCGGACGTGCACGCGCTGGAACTGACCCGGGACGCCGAGCGGTTCATCGCCATGCAGCGCCGCCTCACCGTCACCAACGTCTCCGACCCCGACCCCCCGCGCGTGCTGCACGTCCTGTTCGGCACGCACCCCACCCCCGTCCAGCGCATCGCCGCCGCCCGCGCGTTCGCCTCCGCCACGGGGTAGCGCCCGGCGCGGCGCAGGCGCTCCGCGCGGAACGCGCGACCCTCGCGCCCGGCGCGGTCTGTGCCCGGGAGGTGGGGTCCGGGCGAGGCCTTCCGTGAGCCGTTCGCGGTCCGCGTGGGCCGTGGCACGGGGCACGTCCTGGCGGCGGGGGCCGTCCGCCTTCTCGGCGCGCACCGGTGGCAGGGAAGGACGCCGCCGCAGTTCGTCGTACGGGCGGGGCTGCGGGCACCGTGCGCCTCCCCGGCGGGGCGCCTCGATGCCGGGGCCTCGTGCGCGTCCGCGGGCGGCCCGGGCTCAGGCGGTGAGGTCCGCGAGGGCCTCCGTGAGCCATTCGCGCTCCGCGTGGCCCGTGGCGCGGGCTACGCGGAGCATGCCCTGGCGGAAGGGGTCGTCCGCCTCCTCGGCGCGCACCGGCCTGCCGCGGTCGTAGAAGAAGCTGGAGGGGGTCTCCAGGAACTCCAGCCGGCGCCGCAGCACGGCCGCCTGGGCCGTCGCGTCGGGCAGGTGCCTCAGGAAGGCGAGCACGGCGAAGAAGCGGGTGGAGTCGGTGATCTCGATCGGCTTGGGGTCGCGGAGCCGGGCGAGCAGCCGCGCGCGCCCGGTGTCGGTGAGCGAGAGCACGCGGCGCGGTGCGGCGCCGACGCCCGGCTCGGTGTGCTCGCTGACCAGTCCTGCGGCGGTGAGGCGGTTGATGGCCGGGTAGAGCGCGCCGTCGCTGACCGGGCGGACGTGGCCGTTGAGCGCGGCGATGCGCTCCTTGAGCTCGTAGCCGTGCAGGGATTCCTTGAACAGGAAGCCCAGGATCGTCAGCTCCAGCACCGTTCGCCACCTTTCCCGATCATGCGTTCGCACTTGCCCGTGTGGTGCCATGATGGTACCTCTAAACGTGGTATCTCGAATCGAGGTGCCAGACGGGAGGGGACCCATGACGCACCGCGCCCGGCTGGTCGCACTGGCCGGCCCGGTCTACCTGGAACTGCTCGCGGGTGTCGTCGCCGGGATCATCGACGTGCTGTGGGTGGCGCGGCTCGGCGGTGGGGGAGCGGCCGTCGCGGCCGTGGCGGTGGCCACGAACACCGAGAACGTGCTGCTCGGGGTGGTGCTGATGGCCGCGCAGGGGACGACGGTGCTGGTCTCGCGGGCCGCCGGGGCGCGGGACCCGGCGGCGGTCAGGGCGGCGGTGCGCGGCGGGTGGGCGCTGTGCGCGCTGCTGACCCCGGCCGTGGCCGTCGGCGGCTTCCTGTGCCGGGAGCCGCTGGCGGCGCTGCTGCTCGGTGCCCACGGCGACCCGGTGGCGGTCCGTCTCGCGGCCGGGTACTTCGCGGTCTCGCTCCCCGGCACCGCGGTGTTCTACGCACAGAACACCCTGGACGGGGTCTTCAAGGGGGCCGGCGACACCCGCACCCCGATGCGGCTCGCCCTGCTGGCGGGCGGGCTGATCCTGCTCCTCGACCCGTTCCTGATCCACGCCCTCGGGGTGCGGGGCGCGGCCGTCGCCACCGTCGCGGGCCGGGCCGCGGCCCTCGCCGCGGGGCTGGCGCTGCTGCGCCGCAACCCCCTGGTGCGGCAGGCCGCGCAGGTGCCGCCCGCAGAACCGGTGGCGGCCGCGCTGCGCCGTACCGCCGTGACCGGGGCCCCGATGGCGGCGGACTTCCTGGTCCGGATGGGCGGCACGCTGACCCTGGTGGCGATCGTGGCCCGGCTGGGCGTCGCCCAGGTCGCGGCGTACGGGATCGCGACCAAGGCGATGTACGTGGCGACGATGGGCTTCTACGCCGTGCGCCAGGCGGCCTCGATCCACACCGCGTACCACCTGGGCGCCGGCCGCGACGAGCGGTACGCGATCGGGCGCCGGGCCCTGCTGCTCGGCGGCGGGCTCGGACTCCTCGCGGCGGTCGTCCTGCTGCCCGCCGCGCCGTGGGTCATGGCCGCCTTCGGCGCGGAGCCCGGCGTGGCGGCGGCCGGGACGGTCTTCCTGCGCACCCTGGGCCCGTACCTGGTGCTGCTGGGGTGCTTCATCGCGCTGGGCGGTGTCTTCCAGGGCGGCGGCGGGGCCACCCTGCTGGTCCGGGTGACCCTGGTGGGCACGGCGGTGCAGTTGCCGCTGGCCTACGCGCTGGCGGGCCCGGCCGGGCTGGGGCTCGTGGGCGTCGGCGTGGCGCTGGCCGTCGCGGCGGGCTTGCAGTGCCTGGCCGTGACGGTGGTCTTCACCAGGTCAGCAGCTTCTCGGCGTCCTGGCCGTGCTCGGGCTCAGGCGTGGCCTGCGCCCTGCGCGCCCTCTCCGGCAGGCCCGTCGAAGCCATCCACAGCCGGCGGCAGGCGATGACGGAGGCGGCGACCAGCAGGCCGTTGCGGAGCAGCAGCAGGGCGATGCCGAGGTCGGTGCTGCCGACGACGTCGGCGAAGCGCACCGGGAACTCGTACAGGGTGAGCACCGTCGCCGCCAGCACCAGCACCGCGGGCAGCGCCATCACGCTGGCCCGCAGCGTGAGGCAGACGGCCGCCAGGCCGATCAGCCAGATCATGTACTGGGGGCTGATCACGCGGCTGGTCGTGGTGAACAGCAGCACCGCGGTGAACGCGGCGTCGAAGGGCGTGCTCGGGCCGTACGTCCGGGTCCGCAGCCGCCACAGCAGCAGCCAGGCGAAGGCCACCGCGGTCAGCCCGAGGGCGACGTCGCTGACCAGGCCCACGTAGGGCCCGAGGAACTCCACCGAGCCGTAGTTGAGCAGGACCTGCCCCTGCCAGCCGTGGTGCCGGGCGATGTGGAAGACCAGTGAACCCAGGGACTCCACCTCGGTGCCCCGCTCGCCCTGGAAGCGCAGGAAGGCGAAGGCCCCCGGCATCCACAGCCAGAAGCCCAGGGCGAGGACGCCCGCCCCGGCCACGGCCGCCGTCCAGATCCGGCGGTCGCGGACCCCGGTGAGCAGCAGCACCGGCCAGACCTTGAGCATCGCGCCGAACGCGATCAGCGCGCCCGCGACCCTGGGGCGGCGCACCGTCGCCAGCAGCGCGGCCATGGCGACGGCGGTGACCATCACGTCGTAGCGCGCGTACGCGGTCGGCCCGAGCAGTGGCACGCCCAGCACCCACACGTAGGCGCCGGCCACCCGCCGTCCCTCGCCGCGCGAACCGCGCAGCAGCAGCGCGAAGGCGACGAGGTCGGCGGCGCAGGCGAGCCAGAAGAACGCGGTCGCGTAGTCGAGGAACGGCAGCATCGCGGGGGCGAGCACCGCGAGCGCGGCGGCGGGCGGGTACTGCCAGGTGACGTCGTGGTGGGGGAAGGTGCCGGTCCGCAGGACCTCGTACCAGCCGTGGTAGATCACCGAGACGTCGGTGGTCACGTCCAGCGGGGACAGGGTGAGCACCTTGAAGACGTAGAGCAGCAGCACGACCCGGGTGGCCGCCCAGGCGAGGACCGGCCCGACCGGGAGCCGCTTGCCGCTGTCGCCTGCCATGTCCACCTCGTCGAATCGGTTCTGCTGTGATGATGCACGATGCCGGTCTCACCCGTGGACAGGCTGTGGAGCTTAGACGCGCGGGGGGCCGCGGTCGGTTGCCGCGGACCGCACCGGATACCCTCGGCGACGTATGGACAAGACCTTGATCGTCACCAACGACTTCCCGCCACGCCCCGGTGGCATCCAGGCGTTCGTGCACAGCATGGCGCTGCGCCTCGATCCCGGCCGGGTGGTGGTGTACGCGTCGACCTGGCGGGACGGCTCCGAGGTCGCCGCGTTCGACGCCGAGCAGCCCTTCCCGGTCGTACGTGATCGTACGACGATGTTGCTGCCGACCCCGAGGGTGACCCGGCGCGCCGCCGCGCTCCTGCGCGAGCACGGCTGCACCTCGGTGTGGTTCGGGGCCGCGGCCCCGCTCGGGCTGATGGCGCCCGCGCTGCGGAAGGCCGGGGCCCGCCGGCTGGTGGCGACGACCCACGGGCACGAGGCGGGGTGGGCGCAGTTGCCCGCGAGCCGCGGGCTGCTGCGGCGGATCGGCGAGGGCATGGACACGATCACCTACCTGGGCGAGTACACCCGGTCCCGGATCGCCCGGGCGCTGACGCCGCAGGCCGCCGGGCGCATGGTGCAACTGCCGCCGGGCGTGGACGAGAAGACCTTCCACCCGGCCTCCGGCGGCGAGGCGGTGCGCGCCCGGCTGGGGCTCACCGACCGGCCGGTGGTCGTCTGCGTCTCCCGCCTGGTGCCGCGCAAGGGCCAGGACACCCTCATCGAGGCGATGCCGACGATCCTGGCCGCCCAGCCCGACGCCGTCCTGCTCGTCGTGGGCGGCGGCCCGTACGCGGACGACCTGAAGCGGCTCGCCGAGCGGACCGGGGTGGCGGAGTCGGTGCGGTTCACCGGGGCCGTGCCGTGGCAGGAGCTGCCCGCGCACTTCGGCGCCGGTGACGTCTTCGCCATGCCGTGCCGCACGCGCCGCGGCGGGCTGGACGTCGAGGGGCTCGGCATCGTCTACCTGGAGGCCTCGGCCACCGGCCTGCCGGTCGTCGCGGGCGACTCCGGCGGGGCGCCGGACGCGGTGCTGGACGGCGAGACCGGCTGGGTGGTGCGCGGCGGGGAGCCCGCGGAGGCCGCCGAGCGGATCCTGGTGCTGCTGGGCGACGCGGAACTGCGGCGCCGGATGGGCGAGCGCGGACGCAAGTGGGTCGAGGACGCCTGGCGGTGGGATCTGCTCGCCGAGCGGCTCAAGGCCCACTTGTAAAAGACCATGAGCGCACGGTATGGGCGGAATCCGCCGTTCCGCCCATGATGCGCCCATGACAGCAAACCTGACGCGTCGTCAGATTCTGGGCATCGCCGCCCTGCAGACGGCATCCGTGATGGGTCTCACCCGCATCGGGCTCTCCCCGGCCGCCGCGGCGGACCGGGAGCCCGCCGGCTACGCGCCGGCCGTCGTCGTCGGCTCCGGCTACGGAGGCGCGGTAGCGGCGTTACGCCTGGCCGAGGCAGGCGTGAGCACCCTCGTACTGGAGATGGGGCGGGCGTGGGACACGCCGGCCCCCGACGGCAAGGTCTTCTGCAACACCGCCTCGCCGGACCGGCGCTCCATGTGGTTCCGCACCCGCACCGCGGCGCCCCTGGCCACCTTCCTCTGGCTCGACGTGGTCAACAAGGACATCACCCCCTACCCCGGCGTCCTGGACCGCGTCGACCACCCCGGCATGTCCGTCTACGTCGGCCGCGGAGTCGGCGGCGGCTCCCTCGTCAACGGCGGCATGGCCGTCACACCGGACCGCGCCTACTTCCGGGAGGTCCTCCCGCAGGTCGACGCGGACGCCATGTACGGCACGTGGTTCCCGCTGGCCAACCGCATGCTCGGCGTCAACACCGTCGCGCCCGACTGGTTCGAGGGCACCGAGTGGTACCAGTTCACCCGCGTCTCCCGCGCCCAGGCCGCCCGGGCCGGGCTCGCCACCACCTTCGTGCCCAACGTCTACGACTTCGGCCACATGCAGCGCGAGGCCGCGGGCACCGCCACCAAGTCGGCCCTGGCCCAGGAGGTCATCTACGGCAACAACTTCGGCAAGCGCAGCCTCGACCGGACCTACCTCGCCACCGCGCTCGGCACCGGCAACGTCACCATCGAGACGCTCAGCCACGTGAAGGCGGTCCGCCGCGACCCCGACGGCACCTACGTGCTCACGGTGGCGCAGACCGACCTCACCGGCGCCGTCGTCGCCACCCGCGAGGTCGGCTGCCGCGCCCTGTTCCTTGCCGCGGGCAGCCTCGGCACCACCGAACTGCTGCTGCGCGCCCGGGAGACGGGCGCCCTGCCCGACCTCAGCCCCGCCGTCGGCAAGGGCTGGGCGGGCAACGGCAACATCATGCTCGGCCGCGCCAACCACCTGTGGAACCCCACCGGCGCCCACCAGTCGACCATCCCCGTGATGGGCATCAACGACTGGAACAACGCCGCCAACCCGGTGTTCGCCGAGATCGCCCCGCTCCCCATCGGCCTGGAGACGTGGATCAGCCTCTACCTCGCGATCACCAAGAACCCCGAGCGGGGCACCTTCGTCTACGACCCGGCCACCGACGCGGCCGTGCTGAACTGGACCCGCTCCCAGAACCAGCCCTCGGTCGCCGCCGCGAAGACCCTCTTCGACCGTGTCAACCGGGCCAACGCCACCATCTACCGCTACGACCTGTTCGGCGGCAACCGGGTCTTCGCCGACGACTTCTGCTACCACCCGCTCGGCGGCTGCGTCCTCGGCAGCGCCACCGACGCCTACGGCCGCGCGGACGGCTACGACGGCCTGTACGTCGTCGACGGCTCGCTCGTCCCCGGCTCCGTCGGGGTCAACCCGTTCGTCACCATCACCGCCCTGGCCGAGCGCACCATGGCCAGGGTCCTGGCCCGGGACGGCATCACCTAGGAACGCCGGTGGCCGCCGTACGCCCGAGGGGTACGGCGGCCACCGTCGACGTGGGTGAGGGCCCGTCAGCGCGGGCTCACCTGCCGTAGATCGCGGCGATCTCGTCCGCGAAGTCCCGCAGCACCACGTTGCGCTTCAGCTTCAGCGAGGGCGTCACGTGACCGGACTCCTCGGTGAACTGCGTCGCCAGGACACGGAACTTCTTGACCGCCTCCGCCTTGGACACCGCGGCGTTGCCGTCGTCGATCGCCGACTGCACCTCGGCCAGCAGCTCCGCGTCCTCGCGCAGCTCCGCGACGGTGCTGCCGGACTTGCCGTGCTGCTGGGCCCAGCGGGGCAGGAACTCCTCGTCCAGGGTGACCAGCGCGCCGATGAAGGGCTTGCCGTCGCCGACCACCATGCACTCGGCGACCAGCGCGTGGGCCCGGATGCGGTCCTCGATCACGGCCGGGGCGACGTTCTTGCCGCCCGCGGTGACGATGATCTCCTTCTTGCGGCCGGTGATGGTGATGTAGCCGTCCTCGTCCAGCGTGCCGACGTCGCCGGTGTGGAACCAGCCGTCGGTGACGGCCTCGGCGGTGGCCGCCTCGTTGTTCCAGTAGCCCGCGAACAGGTGCTCGCCGTGGAGCAGGACCTCGCCGTCGTCGGCGATGCGGACCGTGGAGCCCGGCAGCGGCTGACCGACGGTGCCGATCTTGGTGCGGTCCCAGGGGTTGAAGGCGGTGGCCGCACAGGACTCGGTCAGGCCGTAGCCCTCCAGCACCGTGAAGCCGATGCCGCGGTAGAAGTGGCCCAGCCGCTCGCCCAGCGGGGCCCCGCCGGAGATCGAGTACTCGGCGCGGCCGCCGAGCACGGCGCGCAGCTTGCTGTAGACCAGCCGGTCGAAGACCTTGTGCTTGAACTTCAGGCCGAGCGAGGGACCGCCGGCCGAGTCCAGCGCGCGGCTGTACTCGATCGCCACGTCGGTGGCCTTGTCGAAGACCTTCCCCTTGCCGCCGGCCTGCGCCTGGGCGCGCGCGGAGTTGTAGACCTTCTCGAAGACCCGCGGCACGCCCAGCAGCAGCGTCGGGCGGAAGGCGGCCAGTTCGCCGGTGAGGTTCTTGGTGTCACTGACGTGCCCGAGCTTGATCGGCGCCATGATCGCGGCGACCTCGACCAGCCGGCCGAAGACGTGCGCGAGCGGCAGGAAGAGCAGGATCGAGGAGTCCCCGGTGCGGAAGAGCGGCTTCAGGCGCTCCACGACGTTGCCGCACTCGGCGAAGAACGCGCGGTGCGTGAGCACGCAGCCCTTGGGGCGCCCGGTGGTGCCCGAGGTGTACACGATGGTGGCGGGGGAGTCGGCCTTGGCCCAGGCGCTGCGCTCGTCCACGGTCGCCTCGGCGACGTCCGTGCCGGCCGCGCCGAGGGTCTCCACCGCGCCCGCCTCGATCCGCCACACGTGCTTCAGCTGCGGCAGGCGGTCGCGCACCGATTCCACGGACTTCTCGTGGGCCTCGGTCTCCACCACGGCCGCGACGGCGCCTGAGTCGCCGAGGATCCACTCGATCTGCTCGGCGGAGGAGGTCTCGTAGACCGGGACGGTGACCGCGCCCGCGCTCCAGATGGCGAAGTCGAACAGCGTCCACTCGTAGCGGGTGCGGGAGATCAGGGCCACCCGGTCGCCGGGCTGCACGCCCGAGGCGATCAGGCCCTTGGCGGCGGCGCGTACCTCGGCGAGGAAGGTGGTCGAGGTGACGTCGGCCCAGTCACCGGTCACGGTCTTCCGGGCGATGACGGCAACGTCCGGGTGCTGAGCGGCGTTGCGGCGGATGAGATCCGTCAGATTGCCGTCCGCGGGGACCTCGTAGAGAGCCGGAAGGCTGAACTCGCGCAAACTGCTGCTCCTCATCGGCGCCGGCGGCGGTGCTGGCTGCGTCCACTGCATGGTTGAGCGTGGAACGGACGGCCTGGACGTTACCCACCGGTAAAGCTTCAGCGGTAGGGGGTGCCGTGTAGATGTTTTGTGTGTCACATCGTCGTCACACGCCGCAGGCCCGCCGCGACACCGTGCGGATCCACTGGTCGGAAGCCTAGTCGAGGCCCCCGGTGACCCGCAGGTAACCGCAGCCCCGGTGTGCCCTCCCCAACCCCGCCCGGCGCGTCCTACAGTGATCGTCATGCGGGTCCATGTCGTCAGTGACGTCCACGGCGCCTCCGAGGCCCTCGCCGAGGCCGGTGAGGGCGCCGACGCGCTGATCTGCCTCGGCGACCTGATCCTCTTCCTCGACTACGCCGACCACTCGCGGGGCATCTTCCCCGACCTCTTCGGGGCCGAGAACGCCTCCCGCATGGTCGGGCTGCGCACCGCCCTGCGCTGGGACGAGGCCCGCGCCCTCGACCGCGAACTGTGGGCGGGGCTCGGCACCGACCGGCGCACCGCCATCGAGGCCGCCGTGCGCCGCCAGTACGCCGAGCTGTTCGCCGCGTTCCCCACCCCGACGTACGCCACCTACGGCAACGTCGACATCCCCGCGCTCTGGCCGGAGTACGCCCGGCCCGGCACCACGGTGCTCGACGGCACCACCACCGAGATCGGCGGCCTGGTCTTCGGCTTCGTCGGCGGCGGGCTGCGCACCCCGTACCGCACCCCGTACGAGATCGACGACGAGACGTACGCCGCCAAGGTGGCCGCCCTCGGCGAGGTCGACGTGCTGTGCTCGCACATCCCGCCCGCCGTCCCCGAGCTCTGCTACGACACCGTCGCCCGGCGCCTCGAACGCGGCAGCGAGGCACTGCTCGACGCGATCCGCCGGGTGCGCCCCCGCTACGCGCTCTTCGGCCACGTCCACCAGCCGCTCGTGCCGCGGATGCGCCTGGGCAGGACCGAATGCGTCAACGTCGGCCACTTCAACTCCACCCGGACGCCCTGGGCACTGCAATGGTGACCGCCCCGGCGGTCTCCGGCCGCCCGACCAGGCGGTAGCCTTCACCAGCAGACATACAACAGCAGGTACGACGCGACGTCCCGGAGGGGCCACGGCGATGGCGGAACACACCAGGTCGAGCATCACCATCGACGCGGCCCCGGCCGATGTCATGGGCGTCATCGCGGACTTCGCCCGGTACCCGGAGTGGACCGGCGAGGTGAAGGAGGCGGAGATCCTCTCCGCCGGCGGCGACGGCCGTGCCGAGCAGGTCAGGCTCCTCCTGGACGCGGGCGCCATCAAGGACGACCACACCCTCGCCTACACCTGGGTCGGCGACCACGAGGTCCGCTGGACCCTGGTCAAGTCCCAGATGCTGCGCACCCTGGACGGCGCCTACATCCTGGCCCCGCTGGAGGACGGCAAGCGCACCGAGGTCACCTACCAGCTGACCGTCGACGTCAAGATCCCCATGCTCGGCATGATCAAGCGCAAGGCCGAGAAGGTCATCATCGACCGCGCCCTCGCCGGCCTGAAGAAGCGCGTCGAGTCCCAGGGCTGACGTGCGCACGCTCCTGGTCACCGGCACGGGCGGCGCCGGGCGTACGACGGTCGCCGCCGCCACGGCCGTGGCCGCGAGCACGCCCGGGCGGCGTGTGCTGCTGCTCTCCACCGACCGCGACGCCTCCCTCGACGGGGTGCTGGGCCCGGTGCCGCCCCCGTCCGGGGACGGCGGCGGTCCGCAGCCGGACGGGACGGCGCCCCTGCCCATCGCGCCGGTCGGGTCCGTACCGGGTCTGTGGGCCGCGCGCGTCGACGCGGCCGCCGCCTTCCGGGCCGACGCCGGGGCCGTCCAGCAACGCCTGGGCTCCCTGCTCGACCTGCTCGGCGCGGCCCCGCTGGACCCCGAGGAACTGACCGAACTCCCCGGCGCCGACGCCTTCGCGCTGCTGCGCGCCCTGCGGGACACCGCCGGCGGCTGGGACTTGGTGGTCGTCGACCTCCCGCCGGTCCACGACGCCCTCGCCGCACTCGCGCTGCCCGCGCAACTGCGCCGCTACATCGCCCGGCTGGTCCCCCAGGAGCGGCAGGCCGCCCGCGCCCTGCGCCCCGTCCTCGCCCAGCTCGCCGGTGTGCCCGCGCCGGGCGCCTGGGCCTACGAGGCCGCCGCCCGCGCCGACCGGGAACTGGCCGGTGCCCAGGCCGTGATCGAGGACGCCGCCACGACCGTCCGGCTCGTCGTGGCCCCCGGCACGCACGCCGCCGACGCCGTGCGCCGGGCCCGCACCGGACTGGCCCTGTACGGCCACCGCCTCGAGGCCGTGGTCGCCAACCGGATGCTGCCCGCCGAGTCCCCGGACCCCTGGCTGACCGAACTGGCCGCCCACCGCCGCAAGGAAGTGCGCGCCCTGCGCGCGGAACTCGCCGGAACGCCCACCGCGCTCCACGAACTGCCCCACCTCGGCCGGGAACCGCGCGGCGCCGAGGACCTCGCCCGGCTCGCCGCGCAGCCGCCCGCCGACGCGCCCGAGGGCCCCGCCGCGTCGCCGTGGACCACCGAGGACCGGCTCGCCGCCGAGGGCCACTTCCTCTGGCGGCTGCCCCTGCCGGGCGCGACACGCGACACCGTCGACCTCGTACGCCGCGGCGACGAACTCGTCGTCGACGCCGAGGGATACCGCTGCATCCTCCCGCTGCCCTCCGCGCTGCGCCGCTGCACCGTGGCCGGTGCGGCGCTCCGCGACGGCGCGCTGCAGGTCCGGTTCGCCCCGGATCCCGGTCTTTGGCCCCGCTGAGCGCTGAAAGTGCCGCCCCCGTTCGGGTACCGTCGTGGGTATCAAGCCCGGAGCCTTACGGAGCCACCATGAGCGAATCCACGGACCGCGCGGGCCGCCCCGACACCGATTCAGACGCCTGGGCCAAGGCGAGCGCGGAGGACACCGCCGCGGAGAACGCCCGCCGGCGGCAGCAGAGCGGACAGACCCCCGGCAGTGCCGGCGAGGAGCTGCGGCGTCTCGCGGAAGCGGTCACCGACCGCCTGTCGATGCTCCGCACCCCCGCCGCCGAGATGGCGGCGCAGGGGCTGATCTCGCAGGTCAAGCAGGCGGTTGAGCCGATCGTCGAGCGCAACCCCGAGGTCTTCGACCACCTCGCCGCCGCGGGCGCCGAACTGCTGGCCGCCTACCGCGCCGCGGTGAGCGGGCAGGAACGACGCTGGACCTCCGGCGGGGACACGCCGCCCAGCGAACGCATCGACCTGGACTGAACGGCGCGACGCGGACCCGGGACGAGCATCGGGCCCGAACAGGGCGCGGGTCGCCCTCCGGTACGGTTGGACACAGCGGGGCTCGACCGAATACTGAGGGATACATGGGACTCACCATCGGCGTCGACATCGGCGGCACGAAGATCGCGGCCGGCGTGGTCGACGAGGAAGGCTCGATTCTCGAAATCGTCAAGGTGCCGACCCCGCAGACCTCGGAGGGCGTCGTCGACGCCATCGCGAGCGCGGTGCACGACGTCAGTGTCGGCCACACGGTCGAGGCCGTCGGCATCGGTGCCGCCGGCTACGTCGACGACAAGCGTGCCACGGTGCTCTTCGCGCCCAACATCCGCTGGCGCCACGAGCCGCTGAAGGACAAGGTCGAGCAGCGCGTCGGACTGCCCGTCGTCGTCGAGAACGACGCCAACGCCGCCGCCTGGGGCGAGTACCGCTTCGGTGCCGGCGCGGGCCACGACGACGTCATCTGCATCACCCTCGGCACCGGGCTCGGCGGCGGCATCATCATCGGCAACAAGCTGCGCCGCGGCCGCTTCGGCGTGGCCGGCGAGTTCGGGCACATCCGCATGGTGCCGGACGGTCTGCTGTGCGGCTGCGGCAGCCAGGGCTGCTGGGAGCAGTACGCCTCCGGCCGGGCATTGGTGCGCTACGCCAAGCAGCGGGCCGTCGCCCAGCCGGAGAACGCCACCCTGCTGCTGTCGCTCGGCGACGGCACGCCCGAGGGCATCCAGGGCCAGCACATCAGCCGGGCCGCGCGTGACGGGGACAAGGTCGCGATCGACTCCTTCCGCGAGCTGGCCCGCTGGGCCGGCGCCGGGCTCGCCGACCTGGCCTCGCTCTTCGACCCCTCCGCCTTCATCGTCGGCGGCGGTGTCTCCGACGAGGGCGAACTCGTCCTCGAGCCCATCCGCAAGTCCTTCCGCCGCTGGCTGGTCGGCGGCCAGTACCGGCCGCACGCCCAGGTACTCGCCGCCCAGCTCGGCGGCAAGGCCGGCCTCGTCGGCGCCGCCGACCTCGCCCGCCAGGGCTAGCCCCGGCGGTCACCCGCCCGGCACCGGTGCCCCCGTCACTCCCGGCGAAGGAGTGACGGGGGCGCCCGGCTTCCCGGCCGGGCACACGCCGCCCCCGCGCGACCGCGCCGCCGCTACAGTGAGCCCGTGAGCGAGGGCCCGCTGCCGGAGCTGCCGGCGTCCCGTACCGAGCCGGACGGCTCCGCCGTCGTCCGCGTGCTGAGCTACAACATCCGCTCCATGCGGGACGACACCGCGGCGCTCGCCCGGGTGATCCGCGCCTGCGACCCCGACCTCGCGCTGATCCAGGAGGCACCCCGCTTCTTCCGCTGGCGCAAGGCCGTCGCCCGCCTCGCCCGCGCCTGCGGCCTGGTCGCCGTCACCGGCGGGGCCAGCGCCACCGGCCCCCTCGTGCTGTCGTCCCTGCGGGTGCACGTGGAACGCGCCGAGGACGTCCTGCTGCCCCGCACACCCGGTCTGCACCGGCGCGGCTTCGCCACCGCCGTCGTGCGCGTCGGCGGCGCCCGCCTGTCCGTCGTCAGCTGCCACCTCTCGCTGCAGGCCCGCGAGCGCTACGACCAGGGCGGCATGCTGCTGGACCGGCTCGCCGCCATGGGCGAGCCGTACGCGGTCGTCGGCGGCGACCTCAACGACCGCCCCCACGGCCGCACCTTCCGCCGGCTCGCCGACGACCTCCAGGACGCCTGGGCGGCCCGGCCCTGGGGCGGCGAGTACACCTCCACCCCGTACGACCCGCACCAGCGGATCGACGCGATCTTCACGACCCCCGGCATCGAGGTCCTCGGCTGCGGGGTGCCGCACGGCCTGCCCGGCATCACCCCGTACGACCTGAGGGCGGCCACGGACCACCTCCCGGTCCTGGCCGCCCTCAAGGTGCCCGCGTCCGCCTGACGGCGGCGCCGGTCAGACCACGGCGCCGCCGCCCGGCAGGTCGTCGTCCTCGTCGCCGCCCGGACGCATGCGCGTCACCAGGGTGGCGAAGCCGCCGAGGAAGCCGCCGACGCCGACGGTGAGCGCCCACCACGGCATCGGCTCCTGGAAGAGGACGAAGCCGAAGATCAGCAGCGGGCCGCCCACGGCGGCCAGCCATGCGAACTTCGTCGTCACGTCCGCCTCCGGCAGCGGCGGCGGCTCCGGCGGCTCGTAGTGCCCCTCGTCCGCGTCCTCGTCGAGTGCGTAGTCACGGGGACCGGACAGCACGGGGTGGATGACGATGCGCGTCGCGTCCGGCGCCGCGGGCAGCGCGGACGGGTCCGCCGTGCCCTCGCTCCCGTCGCGCTCGCCGTCGGCCCCGCCCTCGCCGTCCCGCTCCGCGGCCGGGACGTCCTCGGCCTCGGGCCAGGAACCCGTCCCGGGCTCGGGGTCCTTCTCGTACGCCGCGACGATCTCGGCCCACGCCGACTCCTCGTCCAGCGGCGCGCGCTCCGGCTCGCCGCCCTCCGGCACCTGGCGGCGCTCCTCCTCGGGCTCAGCCACTGGCCGCGTCCTCCTTCTCCGCCCGCTCTCCCGCACCCGACAGCCGCTCGACGAAGGCGTACGACTCCTCGAAGACCGTCTCCGCGTCGTGGTCCAGCGTCGCGACGTGGTAACTGCGCTCCAGCACCGTCTCCGTGACGTCCGTCGACGACACCCGGCTCAGCACGACCGCCGAGTTCGACGGGTGCACCACGTGGTCGACCCGGCTGTGCAGCAGCAGGAGCGGCTGCGTCACCTGCGGCAGCTCATGGCGTACCAGCGTCCAGAAACGGCTCAGCGAGTGCACCGCCCGCAGCGGGGTGCGGTCGTAGCCCACCTCCTGCGAGCCCTCCTTCGCGATGTCGCTCGCGATGCCCGGCACGGTGGGGACGAAGTGGCGCAAGAGGGGAACGACCTTCAGCTGATGGCTGTCGGCCTTGACCGAGGGGTTGACCAGGGCGATGCCACTGACCGCGGCGCCGTGCTGCGCGGCCAGCCGCAGGGTCAGGGCCCCGCCCATCGACATTCCGAAGACAAACACGCGGTCACAGCGCTCGGACAGCGCGCGGAATTCCCGGTCCAC
The DNA here is from genome assembly GCF_042891295.1 of Streptomyces sp. NPDC001902. Lineage (NCBI taxonomy): Bacteria > Bacillati > Actinomycetota > Actinomycetes > Kitasatosporales > Streptomycetaceae > Streptomyces > Streptomyces sp. NPDC001902. Next base: position 18,583 of record NZ_JBIATA010000005.1, read on the forward strand.
CTCCGCGTACCAGTCCTCCCAGCCGGTCAGCTGCATGTCCTGCCAGCGCGTGCCGTGCCCCGGCAGCAGCGGTACGGACACGGTCAGGCCCCGCTCGGCCAGGTACTCGGCCCACGGCCGCATGGACTGCGGTGTGCCGGTGAATCCGTGGCACAACAGGACGCCGACCTTGCCGCCGTCGTGGCGGTAGGGCTCGGCTCCGGGCATCAGCGGCACCGTGCGTCTCCTGTTCGGTGGAATGCGCGAAAAGCGATACCTCACAGTACGCGGACGGCCGACACCGGGGGAGAGCACCGGCGGATCTGGCGTTAAGGTCTTCCCGTCAGACACAGGAGGTCATCGGTTGTTGTACGGCGTGATGAAGATCGCCATCGGGCATCCCCTGCGGGCCGCGTTCCGGCCGTGGGTGGAGGGGATGGAGCACATCCCCAAGCAGGGAGCGGCGATCCTGGCGAGCAACCACCTGTCCTTCTCGGACTCCTTCTTCCTGCCGGCCGTGCTCGACCGCAAGGTCACCTTCATCGCCAAGGCCGAGTACTTCACCACGCCCGGCATCAAGGGCAAGCTCACCGCCGCCTTCTTCAAGGGCGTCGGCCAGCTCCCCGTGGACCGCTCCGGCGCGCGCGGCGCCGGCGAGGCCGCGATCAACAGCGGGATAAAGGTCATCGAGGCCGGCGAGCTCTTCGGCATCTACCCCGAGGGCACCCGCTCGCCCGACGGCCGCCTCTACCGCGGCAAGCCCGGCGGCCTGGCCCGCATCGCGCTCGCCACCGGCGCGCCCGTGATCCCGGTCGCCATGATCGACACGGAGAAGATCCAGCCGCCCGGCCAGGTCATGCCCAAGCTGATGCGCCCCGGCATCCGGATCGGCAAGCCGCTGGACTTCACCCGCTACATGGGCATGGAGCACGACCGCTTCATCCTGCGCTCGGTCACCGACGAGGTGATGTACGAGATCATGAAGCTCTCCGGCCAGGAGTACGTGGACATCTACGCGACCGCCGCCAAGCGGCAGATCGCCGAGGCGGCGAAGAAGCAGCAACAGCACGGCGAGTCCTAGCCGGACGCGCCCGGGGGAAACGGGGGGACGGCCCATGGCCGGGGAGAAGACCGGCGCGACCGGGGGGAGACCCGGCGGGTCCGCCGCCGCGCGGCCCGCACGCGTCGCCCGCATGTCCGTCGAGCAGCCGCTGTGGCGCGCCCTCACCGGCTACCGGCTGCTGACTGCGGCGTACGCCATCGGGCTCTACGCCGCCGCCTACCACGAGCACGCACACCCCCTGGCGGGCGCGGCCTACATGGCGGTGCTCGCCGTGTGGACGCTGGCCACCGTCGGCAAGGTGAGCTCGCCCCAGCGCTGCACCAGGCCCTTCCTCATCGTCGACCTCGGTGTCGCGATCACCGGCATCCTCATCACCCCGGTCGTCGAGGCGCACCAGCGCATCCTCGACGGCGGGCCCACCCTCCCGTCGATCTGGACCGCCGGCTCCGTGCTCGCCTTCGCCATCAAGGGCGGCTGGCGCTGGGCGGCCGCCGCCTCCTGCCTCGTCGGCGGCGCCAACCTCGTCGAACGCGGCGCCCCGGCCCGCGACACCCTCCACAACGTGCTGCTGGTGGCCATCGCCAGCATCGCCATCGGGTACGTCGTCGAGGTCGCCCGCGCCAGTGAACGCACCCTCGCCCGCGCCCTGCAGATCGAGGCCGCCACCCGCGAGCGGGAGCGCCTGGCTCGCGACATCCACGACAACGTGCTGCAGGTGCTCGCCATGGTGCAGCGGCGCGGGGCCGAGATCGGCGGCGAGGCCGAGGCCCTGGGCCGCATGGCGGGCGAACAGGAGGCCGCCCTGCGCGCCCTGGTCACCGACGGCGCCGCCGCCCTGCCGTCCCCCCGCGGTGCCACCGGCACCGACGCCGACGCCGACGCCGACGCCGAGGCCGAGGCCGGCGCCGGCCAGGACCCGGACGCGCCCCGCGACCTGCGCCCGCTGCTCTCCCCGTACGGCAGTGCCCGGGTCACCGTCGCGGCCCCCGGCACCCCCGTCCTCGTCCCGGCCCGCGCGGCACGTGAACTCGCCGCCGCCGTGGGCGCCGCCCTGGAGAACGTCCGCCGGCACGCCGGTGAGGACGCCCACGCCTGGATCCTGGTCGAGGACGAACCCGAGGCCGTACTGGTCAGCGTCCGCGACGACGGCCCCGGCATCCCCGAAGGCCGCCTCGCCGCCGCCGAGGCCGAGGGCAGGCTCGGGGTCGCCCAGTCCATCCGCGGCCGGCTCCGGGACCTCGGCGGCACGGCGGAACTGGTGTCGGTGCCCGGGCAGGGGACAGAAGTCGAGTTGAGGCTCGCGAAGTGAGGGAGGAGATTGGGGTCATGGCGGTGAAGGTGATGGTGGTCGACGACCACCCCATGTGGCGGGACGCGGTGGCCCGCGACCTCACCGAGGCCGGATACGTGGTGGTCGCCACCGCCGGCGACGGTCCGGAGGCGGTACGGCGCGCCAGGGCGGCCATGCCCGAGGTGCTCGTCCTCGACCTCAACCTCCCCGGCCTGTCAGGTGTCCAGGTCTGCAAGGACGTCATCGCCGACAACCCCGCTCTGCGGGTGCTGGTGCTCTCCGCCAGCGGCGAGCACGCGGACGTCCTGGAGGCCGTGAAGTCCGGCGCCACCGGCTACCTGCTGAAGTCCGCCGGCCGCGAGGAACTCCTCGACGCCGTCCGCCGCACCGCCGTCGGCGACCCCGTCTTCACCCCCGGCCTCGCCGGCCTCGTCCTCGGCGAGTACCGCCGCCTCGCCTCCGACCCCGCTCCCGTCGCGGCCGACACCCCCGAGGCGCCCCGCCTCACCGACCGCGAGACCGAGGTCCTGCGGCTCGTCGCCAAGGGGCTCAGCTACAAGCAGATCGCCGAACGGCTGGTCATCTCCCACCGCACCGTCCAGAACCACGTCCAGAACACCCTCGGCAAGCTCCAACTCCACAACCGCGTCGAACTCGTCCGCTACGCCATCGAACGCGGACTGGACGAGGAATAGCCCCGACGCCGCCTTCGGGGGCGCGCCCGTTCCAGTGCCGCGCGCCGCCCGGAAGGGTGAAATCGGCGGACCAACATCCCCGCGGATCAAGGGATTTCACCGAACGGCCCATCCCACCTGTGACGCCGGTCACGCTAGCGTCGTGGACGCAGGCAAATGGTGCGAACGGGAAGGGATGGATCATGCGAGTTGGCGTGCTGACCGGCGGCGGAGACTGCCCCGGGCTCAACGCGGTCATCCGTGCCATCGTGCGCAAGGGTGTCCAGGAGTACGGATACGAGTTCACCGGTTTCAGGGACGGCTGGCACGGTCCCCTCGAGGGCGACACCGTGCCGCTCGACATCCCCGCCGTGCGCGGCATCCTCCCGCGCGGCGGCACGATCCTCGGCTCGTCCCGCACGAACCCGCTCAAGGCGGAGAACGGCGTGCGCCGCGTCAAGGAGAACCTCGCCAAGTACGAGGTCGACGCACTCATCGCGATCGGCGGCGAGGACACCCTAGGCGTCGCCACCGCCCTGTCGGACGAGTACGGCGTCCCCTGCGTCGGCGTGCCCAAGACCATCGACAACGACCTGGCGGCCACGGACTACACTTTCGGCTTCGACACCGCCGTCAACATCGCCACCGAGGCCATCGACCGCCTCCACACCACCGCCGAGTCGCACATGCGCGTCCTCGTCGTCGAGGTGATGGGCCGCCACGCCGGCTGGATCGCCCTCCACTCGGGCCTCGCCGGCGGCGCCAACGCCATCCTCATCCCCGAGCAGCGCTTCGACGTCGACCAGGTCTGCGCCTGGGTGGAGAGCCGCTTCAAGATCCGCTACGCACCCATCGTCGTGGTCGCCGAGGGCGCCATGCCCAAGGACGGCGACATGGTGCTCAAGGACCAGTCGCTCGACTCCTTCGGCCACGTCCGGCTCTCCGGCGTCGGCGAGTGGCTCGCCAAGGAGATCGAGAGGCGCACGGGCAAGGAGGCCCGCACCACCGTCCTCGGCCACATCCAGCGCGGCGGCACCCCCAGCGCCTTCGACCGCTGGCTCGCCACCCGCTTCGGCCTGCACGCCATCGACGCGGTCCGCGACCAGGACTGGGGCAAGATGGTCGCCCTGCGCGGTACGGACATCGTCCGCGTCCCGCTGCGCGACGCGACGGCCCAGCTCAAGACGGTCGATCCGCGGCTCTACACCGAGGCGGCGGTCTTCTTCGGGTAAACACGGCGTTTCCCCGGCGCCGTCTGCGCTTTCCCCGCTTGCCATGGGCGATCACGCGGCCGTACATTCCCTGCACCCGGCTTGTCCGGCCGCTTCGTTTATCCCCCTTGAGCACATGAGGAGCGCCCGGCATGACGGGTGTACTGGCGGTCGCAGGCGGCACCGCATCCGGCAAGTCCACCCTTGCCGAGGCCCTGTCGCTGCAGTGTCCCGAGAGCATCGCACTGGTCCATCTGGACGACTACTACGTGCCCGCGCACGATCCCCTCAGGGGCGTGTGGACGGTCAGCGCCGGCGGGCACGCCATCCTCGACTGGAACCACCCCGGCTCCATCGACGAGGCCGCCGTCAGCGCCGCGATCGACGCGGCGCTGACGCGGCCCGGCGTGCGCCTCGTGGTGGTCGAGGGCCTGTTCGCCCTGACCCTGCCGTCGGTGCGGGAACGGGCGGACTGGCGGGTGTACGTGGACGCCCCCGACGACGTCCGGCTGGCCCGCAAGATCCTCCGCAAGATCGAGGTCCAGCGGCAGGACCCGCGGCTGTCCCTGCTGAACTACCTGCAGAGCGGGCGGGACCGCCACGTCGCCCACGTCGCCCCCTCGCGGGCGCTGGCCGACCTCGTGGTGGACGGCCTCAACGAGGGCCCCGACATGGTGGCGGCGGTCCTGGGTCTCATCGGCCCGCTCCTGTCGCCCGTCCCCGCGCCCGTGCCCGACCCGGTCCCCGCCGCCCGCCCCCGCCGGCCCCGCGCGGTCACCCCGCGGACGCACCAGCTCCCGGCGGCCGCGGTCTGACCTGCCGGGGCCGCGTGCGGGGCGGCGGGTCGCGGGCGTCAGCCCGCCACCGTGACCCCCGCCAGGAGGTCCGCCACGATCGCCGTGCCGCCCAGCGTGAGCACGGACTCGGGGTGGAACTGGACGCCCGCGAAGCCCGGGCCGCGCAGGGCGTGGACGTCGCCGGTGGCGGGGTCGCGGCTCAGTTCGATGCGGTGCATGGCGAGCTCCTCCGCCGTGGCGTCGTCGCAGCGGGCGGTGAAGGAGTTGTAGAACCCCACGGTCTCCGCCTTCCCGAACAGGTCGACGGATGTCTGCGCGCCCTGGAAGGGGACGTCCTTGCGGACGATGTCGAGGCCGAGTTCGGCGGCGATCAGTTCGTGGCCGAGGCAGACCCCGAGCAGGCCGTGCCGGTGGCCGCGGACGAGTCCGGAGGCGAGGCCGCGCAGGAGGGCCATCTTGGGGTCGCCGGTGTCGGACGGGTCGCCGGGGCCCGGACCGAGGACGACCGGGCCCTGGTGCGCGAGGGCGGCCTCGTGCAGTCCCGGGGCGTCGAAGCGGCGCACGGTGACCTGCAGCCCGGACGACCTCAGCACGTGCGCGAGCATCGCGGTGAAGGTGTCCTCGCCGTCCACCACGAGGGCGTGCCCGGTCAGCGTGCCGGGCTGCTCCGCGGTGCGCATGCGCAGCCAGAACGGGGCCAGGTTCCGGCGGCGTCCGTCCAGCGCGGCCCGCACCCGGATGTCGTCGCCGAGCGGTGGCCGGTCCGCAGCCTGGCCCTGCGCCCGTCCGGGCCGGACCCCCAGCGCGGCCAGCACGGCCGCCGCCTTCGCGTGCGTCTCGGCGACCTCCGCGTACGGGTCGGAGCGCCGCACCAGGGTCGCGCCCACCGGGACCTTCAGGCCGCCCGCGGCGTCGACGTCCGCGGTGCGGATCAGGATGGGCGAGTCCAGGGTCTGTGCCCCGCCGGCGTCCCGCCCGATCAGGGCGAGGGCGCCGGCGTAGTAGCCGCGGCCGCCCGGCTCGTGGCGCTCGATCACCCGGCAGGCGTTCTGCACCGGCGAGCCGGTCACCGTCGCGGCGAACATCGTCTCGCGCAGCACGTCCCGCACGTCCATGCTGCTGCGGCCGCGCAACTCGTACTCGGTGTGCGCCAGGTGCGCCATCTCCTTCAGGCGCGGGCCGACGACGACGCCGCCGAGGTCGCCGACGGTGCACATCATCTTCAGTTCCTCGTCGACCACCATCGTCAGCTCCTCCACCTCCTTGGCGTCCCGCAGGAAGGCGAGCAGCCCCTCCGCGTCCGGCCCCTGCGGGGGGTAGCGGTAGGTGCCGCTGATGGGGTTCATGACGACCGTGCCGCCGGCCATCCGCACGTGCACCTCGGGGCTCGCGCCGATCAGGGTCCGCTCCGGGGTCCGCACCACGAACGTCCAGTAGGCGCCGCGCTCGCCGTCGAGCAGCCGGCGGAACAGGGCGAGCGCGTCGGCCGCCGCGAACCCCGGGACCTCGCCGCGGAAGGTGCGCCGGATGACGAAGTTCGCGCCCTCGCCGCGCCCGATCTCGTCCTCGATGACGCGCTCCACGATCCCGGCGTACGTGTCGTCGTCGACGTCGAAGGCCCCGCCCTCCACGCGCACCGCGTGCGCGGGCAGGGCCGCCATGAGCTCGGGGAGCGGCAGCTCGTACGCCTCACGGGGGCGCAGCACGACCAGCGGCGTCCCGTCGTCGCGCACGTCGAAACCACGCTCCCTGATCTGGCGGTACGGCACCAGCGCCAGTGCGTCCACCGCGGGGCGCTCCCCTTCGGGTGCCCCGGTCGGCAGCGCGATGTCGGTCAGCCGCTCCGCCGTCGTGACCGGGCCGAGCAGCACTTCGACGGTGTCCGTGTCCCGGCCGGGCGCTCTGCGCCTGAGCAGCGCGAAGGGCGGGCACGCGGGGTCCAGCAGCCGTTCGACGAGCGCGGCGGCGGGGGGTGCGGCGGCGGGATCGTGGTTCTCCACGGCGGTTCCTTCCGGTCTTCGGCGAGGGAAGGGACGGCCGCGCAAACACCGAAGGCCGCCCCTCGGGCGGCCTGAGCGTCTGGCTGTGCGTACGCGCTGCTAGTGGGCCGCCGGATCCGCGGTCCACCACCACTGCAGGTGCGTCTGCTGCGCGTACATGTTCCGCACCCTAACGCATCCGTCCACGACGCGGCGGCCGCGTCTCACGCTTTCGGGGCATCGTGGGGACGTAGGGCCCCGGTACTCTCGGGGATGCGTCCGGAATCCCGTCCATGGGAGGAACCATGACCGCCGAACCGCTGCCGGCCTGGGCGATTCCGCCGCGTGGCGGCTTCACCTCGGACGACCTGGACCGCATTCCCGACCTCCCGCCGCACACGGAGTTGATCGACGGGAGCCTGGTGTTCGTGAGCCCGCAGAAGAGCTTTCATTCGCTGGCCATGTATCTGCTGGAGCAGGGCTTGCGAGCGGCGGCCCCGGAGGACCTGCGGGTGCGGCGGGAGATGAGCGTCGTGCTGAACCGGCGCAACCGGCCCGAGCCGGATCTGGTGCTGGTGCGGGCCGAGGCCGCGAGCGACGGCGCGGACGAGACGGGGTACCAGGCGGCCGACGCCGTGCTCGTCGTGGAGGTGGTCTCACCCGACTCCGAGGAGCGGGACCGCAAGCGCAAGCCGCAGCTGTACGCCGAGGCGGGCATCCCGCACTTCTGGCGGGTCGAGAAGGGCGAGGGCCGGCTCCCCGTCGTCTACGTCTTCGAACGGGAGCCGGCCACCGGCACCTACGTCGCCACCGGCATCCACCACGAACGCCTCAAGGTGTCCGTGCCGTTCGCCGTGGACATCGACCTCGCGGAGATCGAGCGGCTGTAGCCGCCGCCCCTCACCTCACCAGCCGCCACAGGGACGCCCACTGCCTCGCCGTGAGGTCCTTGGGGAGGGCGTGCGGGGGGACGCGTTCGGCACGTAGCCAGTCGCGCAGCGCCGTGCGGTCGAAGTGGCCGGTGCGGGCGAGGACTTCGCGCAGGCCGCGGCCCGGGCCGGTGAACACCCGCTGGACGAAGGCCTGGTAGGCCCGGCGGTCGCCGGTGACGAGCGGCTGCGGGCGCCGGGTCATGGTCAGCAGTCCGCCGTCGACGGAGGGTGCCGGGCGGAAGGCGCGGGCGGGGACGCGGGAGTGGAGGGTGAAGTCGTACCAGGGCCACCAGGAGGCGGTGAGCATGCTGGCGCCGCCGACGCCCGCGCGGCGGCGGGCGACCTCCCACTGGACGAGCAGCACCGCGCACTCCCACCGGTCGGCGGCCAGGACGCGCCGCATGATGGTGGTCGTCAGGTGGAAGGGCAGGTTGCCGACGATCACGTGCGGTTCGCGCGGGAAGCGGTAGCGCAGGACGTCGGTGGTGACGACGTGCGCGCCGCGCGGGAGCCGCCGCCGCAGGCGCTGTGCACGCCCGGGGTCGATCTCCACGGCCGTGAGGGGGCGGCCGGTGCGGCTGAGGGGGAGGGTCAAGGCGCCGTCGCCGGGGCCGATCTCGACGATGGGTCCGCTGGTGGCGGCGACGAGGGCCTCGATGGAGGCGATGACGGTGCGGTCGGTGAGGAAGTTCTGGCCGAGCTCGTGCCGGCCGCCCACCATGGACCGGTGGTGAGGCATGGGTGTGCACTCCGCGACATGAGAGGTTCCGACGATGGACCCGATGCCGCGGCGAAGAGCGCCGCGGCTATGCCCGGCGCAGCCTGATGTAGTAGGTGCAACCCATGGCCGCACGGTATCCCGGCCCCGTTCGCTTCCGCACGCGGTTTTCCGCGCTCTCCGTGTGGACGCGCGCGTATGGGACGGAGCGTCCGGGCCATGTTCCGTCTCACCGGGCGCGGCTTCACTGGTCGCATGACCTCCCGAGACGCCGTCCTCGTCGCGGCCACCATCGCCGTCGGCCTCATGGCCGGGCTCTTCTTCGCCTTCTCCGTCGCCGTCATGCCGGGTCTGGCCAAGGCGGCCGACCGTACGCTCGTCGACGCCATGCAACGCATCAACGTCGCCATCCAGAACGGCTGGTTCCTGCTGGTCTTCGGCGGTTCGCTGCTGCTGTGCGCCGCCGCGGTGGCGCTCTGCCTGCGCGACGGAGGCCGCGGTCCGCTCCCGTGGGTGATCGCCGCGACCGTGCTCTACCTGGGGGTGCTCGTCGTCACCTTCGGCGTCAACATCCCGTTGAACGACCGGCTGGACGCGGCGGGCGACCCCGGGAGCCTCGCCGATCCCGCCGCCGTGCGCGAGCGGTTCGAGGCGGCCTGGGTCCGCTGGAACCTGGCGCGCACGCTCCTGTGCACGGGGGCGCTGGGCTGTCTGGGCCAGGCGCTCGTCCTCAGCGGCCGCGCCGCCGTGGAAGCGGCGCGTCGCACAGGGCGCATGTGAAGTCGTCGTCCTTGACGAGGTTGCGCTCGCCGCACCGCGGGCAGTGCCGGAAGACGACCGCCCGGGTGAACCAGCCGGGGCGGGTGAGCCCCGCCCGGTCGAGGGCTTCCGCCAGCGCGGGCCAGGACGCCTCGGGGTCGGGGCAGTAGCCGGTCGACTGGTTGCCGACCTCGGTCACCTCCCACCCGCCGTCCTCCCGCGCGGCGAACGTGATCTCCCCGGCGGCCGGCACGGGCCCGCCCCCGGCGCACGCCACGTGCTCGCTGCGGCGGGGCGCCAGACGGAGCGTGCCGGTCGGGTCGACGACGTAGGTGAAGGGCTCCTCGCGTTCGGCGGCGGCGGTGCCGTCCAGCCACTCCCGGACGCCGTCCGGTGACCGCACCGCCCGGCCCGCCGCGTCGAACCGCACCACGGCGGCGCGGATGTCGTCCGGTCCCACGTACGTGAACGCCTCCGGCGGTGTCGGCATGACGGCGGCCCCTCCTGTCCGGGCTTCGGTGTGCGGGCCGAGCGTATGACCCCGGGCGCGGGCCGTCTCACTGGGTGGACTCCGCGGTGGTGGCGTGGGCCGCACGCGCCGTCGCCGTACGCCGGGCGGCGCCGGCGCGCGGGGCCGGGGAGGGCTCGCCCTCCGGGCCCCGCGGGCCTGCACCGGGCGGGTCGGACGGGGCTCCGAGGGGGTCACTCAGTCGTCTCATCCTCTGGTCCGATGCGCAAAGGAACGGACACGACCACGTAATGTGGGCTGCGTGACCGTGAACGCTGAAACCCACGCCGGGCGCCAGACCTGGCGCTCACTGCCCGCGGCGCAGCAGCCTGAGTACCCCGACCCCGAGGCTCTGCGCGAAGTGATCGCGGACCTCGAGTCGTATCCGCCGCTCGTCTTCGCAGGCGAGTGCGACCAGCTGCGCGACCGCCTGGGGGCCGTGGCCCGTGGTGAGGCGTTCCTGCTGCAGGGCGGCGATTGCGCGGAGGCCTTCGACCAGATCGGGGCCGACCAGATCCGCAACAAGCTGAAGACGCTGCTGCAGATGGGCGCCGTCCTCACCTACGCCGCGTCCGTGCCGGTCGTGAAGGTGGGCCGGATCGCCGGTCAGTACAGCAAGCCGCGTTCGAAGCCGACGGAGACCCGGGGCGGGGTGACCCTCCCGACCTACCGCGGCGACTCGGTCAACGGCTTCGAGTTCACCGAGGCGGCCCGCGTGCCGGACCCGGAGCGGCTCAAGCGCCTGTACAACGCGTCCGCCGCGACGCTGAACCTCGTCCGGGCCTTCACCACCGGCGGCTACGCCGACCTGCGTCAGGTGCACGCCTGGAACCAGGACTTCGTGAAGTCCTCGCCGTCCGGGCAGCGCTACGAGGCCCTGGCCCGGGAGATCGACGGCGCGCTGAACTTCATGCACGCCTGCGGCGCGGACCCCGAGGAGTTCAAGACCGTCGAGTTCTACGCCTCGCACGAGGCGCTCCTGCTCGACTACGAGTCGGCGCTGACCCGCGTGGACTCCCGCACCGGCCGGCTGTACGACGTGTCCGGCCACATGGTCTGGATCGGTGAGCGCACCCGTCAGCTCGACCACGCGCACATCGAGTTCGCCTCGAAGATCCGCAACCCGCTCGGTGTGAAGCTCGGCCCGACGACCACGCCCGAGGAGGCGCTGGCGCTGATCGACCGGCTGGACCCGGACCGCGAGCCCGGTCGGCTGACCTTCATCACGCGCATGGGCGCCGGCAAGGTGCGCGAGCTGCTGCCGAACCTGGTGGAGAAGGTCACGGCCTCGGGCGCGCAGGTCGCCTGGGTGTGCGACCCGATGCACGGCAACACCTTCGAGGCGGCCTCGGGTCACAAGACGCGCCGTTTCGACGACGTGCTCGACGAGGTCAAGGGCTTCTTCGAGGTGCACCACGGCCTCGGCACCCACCCGGGCGGCATCCACGTGGAGCTCACCGGCGACGACGTGACCGAGTGCGTGGGCGGCGGTGACGAGATCTTCGTCGACGACCTGCACCAGCGCTACGAGACGGCCTGCGACCCGCGGCTCAACCGCAGCCAGTCGCTCGACCTGGCGTTCCTGGTGGCGGAGATGTACCGCGGCCAGTAGCGGCGGCCGTCCCTGCGGACCCTGAGAGGGGCGCGGATCACATCGATCCGCGCCCCTCGTCGGTTTTCAGCCACTCGCCCGGCGGGTAAGGTTAGGTTAACCTCAGGCCGGGATCGAGAGAGAGGGGAACCGCGTGTACGTCTGCTCATGCTTCGGCATCACCGAAGAGCAGGTCAAGCAGCATGCGGACGCCGGCCGCTGCACCCCTCGCCAGATCGCCTCCGCCTGCAAGGCGGGCACGGACTGTGGTTCCTGCGTGCGCCGGATACAGGCGCTTCTCGGCCGCGGCGACGGCTGTGCCACCCGTACGAAGCTCGACACGGCGAAGCCCGGAGCGCCCGCGGAGCCCCTCGGCGCCCCCGCGCCGGCCTCCCTGCCAGTCCCGCCCGCACTGCCGGTCGTGGTCCCGCTGCCCGCGGCGGCCAGCGCCGCCTGAACGGCTGCGGCCCGGCCGGCGGCCGTCAGCTGTCGGGCTGCTCGACGAGCTGGGCGATGTACAGCGGCTCCCCGAGCTTATCGATGAGTTCGAGCTGGGTGTCCAGGTAGTCGATGTGGTGCTCCTCGTCGGCGAGGATGTCCTCGAAGATGTTGGCCGACGTGATGTCGCCCTTCGTCCGCATGACCTCGATGCCGCGCCTGAGGCGGTCGATCGCCTCGACCTCGACCTGGCGGTCGGCCTGGAACATCTCGGTGACGGTCTGCCCCACCCGGACGTGGAAGAGCCGCTGGTAGTTCGGCAGTCCGTCGAGGAAGAGGATGCGGTCGGTCAGCACCTCGGCATGCTTCATCTCGTCGAAGGACTCGTGCCGCGTGTACTTGGCGAGCTTCGTCCAGCCCAGGTTCTCCTGCATCTTGGCATGCAGGAAGTACTGGTTGATCGCCGTCAGCTCGCCCGTCAGTTGCTCGTTCAGGAACTCGATGACCTCGGGGTCGCCCTGCATGGCAAGCCCGTCCTTTCCGGAGGAATCCACACGATGGGCGCATCTTCGCACCGCCGGTGGAAGCGATCCAGTAAGTTCACACTTACTCCGGTGGCCCGGGTTGTCATACTTTGACCTGGTGCTGGTCGGTGGCACTGCATCCGGTCTGTCACCATGGACGCATGGGTCAGTCCGAACGCCGCGAAGGGGAGCTTCCTCCCGGACAGCGGCTCCAGCGGGGCTGGCCGGTCACCCACTACGGTCCGGTGCCCAGGTTCAAACCCGAGCGCTGGGAGTTCCAGGTCTTCGGCGCCACGGCGGACGGCGGCAAGCGTGCTTGGGGCCACGAGGAGTTCGCCGCGCTGCCGTACACGACGGTCACAGGCGACTTCCACTGCGTGACCAAGTTCAGCATGCTCGGCGTCGAGTGGGGCGGTGTCTCCACCGGCGAGATCCTGCGGCTGGCGCCGCCCGCGCCGGACGTCACGCACGTCATGGTGTGGGCCGAGTACGGCTTCAGCTCCAACCTGCGGCTGGCGGACTTCGCCGACCCCAAGTCGATATTCGCGACCCACCGCGGCGGCGAGCCGCTGACCGCGGAGCACGGCTTCCCCGCCCGGCTCGTCGTGCCCCACCTCTACGCCTGGAAGGGCCCCAAGTGGGTCAGGGGCGTGGAGTACATGACGTCCGACCGCCGCGGCTTCTGGGAGGAGCGCGGCTACCACAACCTCGGTGACCCCTGGAGCGAGCAGCGCTACTCGTACCAGGAGGAGCCCGGCGACGGGCCTGAGCTGTAGCCGCCGGGCCTCCGCCGCGGGTCAGTGGTACCGGTGCACGACCGCGTGTCCCTTGCCGCGGCCGATCATCCACTTGTTGACGGGTGTGGTCACCAGGAAGGCGACCACGAAGGCCAGCGCGAGGCTGATCCAGAACAGCGCGTCCGACAGCGTGGCGTCCATCGCGCCCGGGAACAGCAGGATCGTCCCGTTGTCCGCGAGTTCCATGAAGACGATCGAGACGGTGTCGGCGGCGAGCGCCACCCGTACGGCGCTGCGCAGGTCCAGGCCGGCCCGCAGGACGCCGCGCATGGTGAGCGAGTAGCCGAAGACGAAGGCCAGGACGATCGCCAGGGTCATCGTCGGGACGTTGTGCCAGCCGAGGGCCGTGCCGATCAGCATGCCGAGGACCTCGCCGATCGCACAGCCGGTGAGGCAGTGCAACGTGGCCTGGACGGCGGTGCCCCAGGAGGCCGGGCCGGTGTGGTGGGCCGCCGTGTGGTGCTCGTGCTGGGACGGCTCGTGGTGGGACTGATGCCGTTGGGAGTGCTCGACGTGCTGCATCCTGTGTCCCCCAGGGATGAGTGCGGGTGTCGTGCGTGCTGGAGCCTCAACGCAGTACCCCCCGGGGGTATTCCCGCCGATCCGGTCAGGCCGGACGCAACGACTTCAGCACGGCCACGTCCGTGGCCATCCCGGTGCCCTTGGGGCCGCCGTTCGGCGTCTCCACGACCAGCGGCACGCCCTGCGTGGCGGGGTGCCGGAACAGCTCCCCGAAGGCGGTGGCACCGATGTGACCGGCGCCGATGTTCTCGTGGCGGTCCTTGTGGGCGCCGGCGACGTCCTTGGAGTCGTTGGCGTGGACGAGCTTCAGCCGCCCCTCGCCGACCGTCGCCACCAGCTCGTCCAGGACGGCCTTGACCCCGCCGGCCGCCGCGAGGTCGTGCCCGGCCGCGAACACATGACAGGTGTCCAGACAGACCCCCAGCCGTGGGTGGTGGTCCAGGGCGTCGAAGTACGGGCCCAGGTCCTCCACCAGCGAGCAGAGCGAGAAGCCCTGCCCCGCGGTCGGCTCCAGCAGCAGCCACGGGTCGTCGTCGTGCGTCAGCTCCTCCAGCAGCGGCAGCATCCGCTGCCGTACCTGCGCCAGCGCGGTGGCCCGGGAACGGCCGCCGGTCGCCGACCCGGTGTGCACGACCGTGCCCAGGGCGCCGATCGCCCGCCCGCGGCGCAGCGAGTGACGCAGCGAGTCCACCGAGTGGTCGACGGTCGCCTCGGTGTGCGAGCCGAAGTTGATCAGGTACGGCGCGTGGACGTACGCGGGGAGTCCCCGCGCGGCGCAGCGCTCGCGGAACTCCTCGTCCTGGCGCGGACTGCCGGGCGGGGTCGCCCACCCGCGGGGGTTGGCGACGAAGACCTGCACGGTCTCGGCGCCCATCCGCGCGGCCTCCGCCAGCCCGGTGGTGGCCAGGCCCCCGGCCACGGCGACATGGCCGCCGACGGGGTTGCGGAGCGCGGCGGCGGCGCCGCCATCGGACGTGACTATCGCACCCACAGTGTGATCGTGCTGCCCTTCGGTGCCTCGGTGCCGCCGGCGGGCGACTGGTTGTTGACCTGGCCGGTGAAGAAGAACTGGATGACGCGCACGTCGAAGCCCGCGGCCTCCAGCTTCGCCTTCGCCTTGTCGACGTCCAGGCCCTGCACGTCAGGTACCACGACCATCTCCTGGCCCTTGGAGACCTGCAGCGTGACCGTGTCCCCGGCCGCCAGCCGCGTGTTCGCGCCGGGCGTCTGCCCGGCGACCGCGCCCTCGTCCGCCTGGTCGGAGTAGACCTGCCGCGGGTCCACCTTGACCCGCAGCCCGGCGTCCTCCAGCTGCCGGCGGGCGTCCTCCAGCGGCTGCCCGACCACGTCGGGGGCGTCGACGGGCGCGCCCTTGCTCACCACCAGCGACACGGCCGAGTCCGGCCGGCGGCTCGCGCCCGAGCCGGGGTCGGTGGAGATCACCCGGCCCCGCGGCACCTCGTCGCTGAACTCCCGGGAGACCGTCCCCGGACTCAGTCCGGCGGCCTTCAGGCGTCGCTTCGCCTCCGCCAGCTCCTCGCCCACCACGCCGGGGACCTTCACCCGCTCCGGGCCCTTGGACACGGTGATCGTCACCGTGCCGTTGTCGCGGATGCGCTCGCCGGTGCCCGGGTCGGTGGAGGCCACCTTGCCCTTGGTCATGGTGGGGTCGAACGCCTCGACGACCTCGACCCGCAGCCCGGCGTCGCGCAGCTGGCGCTCCGCCTGCGCCTGCGGCAGCCCGACGACGGCGGGGGTCCGGGTGAACTGGCCGTCGTTGATGTACCAGACGCCCGCGCCGACGCCGAGGATCAGCAGCAGGGTCGTCACGACGGCGATCGCCCCGGGACGCCGCCGGGGCCGGGTCGCCGTCCGGGACGCCGCCCGGGGCTGCTGCCGGGTCGGCTCGGGCGAGAACTCCAGGCGCGCGGTGCGGTGCACCACCGTCGTCGGTTCCTCGGCGCCGGCCGGTGCCGCGGGGGCGTGCGCGGGGGTCCGCGCGCCCGGCGGCACCAGGTCCAGCTGCTCGGGCGTCATGCCCTGGCGCACCGCGTGCAGCCGCCGCAGCAGCTCCGCGGCGTCGGCCGGACGCCGGGCGGCGGCACGCGCGGTCGCCTCGGCCACCAGCGCGTCCAGCTGCGGGGGCAGCCCGGGGGAGGCGGCGGACGGGGCGGGCACGTCCTCGTTCAGCAACTGGTAGACCACCTGCACGGGCGTCCCGCCGGTGTGCGGCTTGCGGCCGGTGAGCATCTCGTAGAGCAGCACCCCGCACGCGTACACATCGGTGCGCTCGTCGGTCGTGGGGCTCTCGACCTGCTCCGGCGCCATGTAAGAGACCGTGCCGAGGACTCCGCCGGCGGAGGTGTTGGTGTGCGTGCCCGCGATCCTGACCAGGCCGAAGTCCGCCACCTTGACGCGGCCGTCGTCGCCTATGAGGACGTTCTCCGGCTTCATGTCGCGGTGCACCAGCCCCGCGCGGTGCGCCGCGCCGAGCGCGGCCAGGACGGGCTCCAGGATGTCCAGCGCGGCGCGGGGCGGCAGGGCGCCGCGGTCGCGCAGCACGTCGCGGAGGGTGCAGCCCGCGATGTACTCCATGGCCAGGTAGACGTAGGTGCCGTCGGCGCCCTGGTCGTAGACCTGCACCACATTGGGGTGGTCGAGGCGCGCCACCGTCTTCGCCTCGCGGATGAAGCGCTCCACGAAGCCGGGCTCGGCGGAGAGGGCGGGGTGCATGACCTTCAGGGCCAGCACCCGGTCCAGGCGGGTGTCCAGCGCCCGGTACACCGTCGCCATGCCGCCGACCGCGATCCGGGACTCCACCCGGTAGCGGCCGTCGAGCGTCTGCCCGACGAGCGGGTCCTGAAGCGTCGTATCCACGAAGGTGCAGTTTACGGTGCCGACATGACCCTTCTGGGCTAAGCCGCCCAAGTTGTACCTCACCCGTGCGGTACCGCGACCGCCCCATGACCCGCGCTGCCGTGTGCCACGGGGCGGGAGCGGCCCCGGTCCGGCGCGGGCCCCGCAGGTCGTGGCACGGTGCCCGGGCCGGGGTCAGCAGGCGCCGAAGGCGGGGCGCTCGGGGTCGAACGTGGCGAGTCCCACAGCCGGCGAGGACGCGTTCGCGTGGTGGCGGCGGGGGATGCGCCCCGCCCGGTAGGCCAGGCGCCCGGCGTCGACGGCGTGCCGCATGGCCTCGGCCATGAGCACCGGTTCCCTCGCCCGGGTGACGGCGGAGGCCAGCATGACGGCCGCGCAGCCCAGCTCCATCGCCAGGGCCGCGTCCGAGGCCGTCCCGGCACCCGCGTCCAGGATCACCGGCACCGTCGCCCGCTCGACGATCAGTTCGAAGTTGTGCGGGTTGCGGATGCCGAGCCCCGATCCGATGGGCGAGCCCAGCGGCATGATCGCCGCGCAGCCCGCGTCCTCCAGCTTCCGGGCGAGCACCGGGTCGTCGTTGGTGTACGGCAGCACCGTGAAGCCGTCGTCCACGAGGGTCTCCGCCGCGTCCAGCAGTTCCACCGGGTCCGGCAGCAGGGTGCGCTCGTCGGCGATGACCTCCAGTTTCACCCAGTCCGTGCCCAGCGCCTCGCGCGCCAGGCGGGCGGTGAGGATGGCCTCGCCCGCGGTGTAGCACCCGGCGGTGTTCGGCAGCACGCGGATGCCGTGCCGGGCGAGCACGGACAGCACGGAGCCCTTGACCGTGGGGTCCAGCCGCCGCATGGCGACCGTGGTCAGCTCGGTGCCGGAGGCCAGCAGTGCCTGCTCCATCACCTCCAGGCTGGGCGCCCCGCCCGTGCCCATGATCAGCCGGGATCCGAAGGCGGTGCCGCCGATGGTGAGCGGGTCGTCGGCCATGGGGGTCAGCCTCCCTGGACTGCGGTGAGGACCTCGACGCGGTCGCCGTCGCGGAGCGGGGTCGCCGGCCACTGGGCGCGGGGGACGACCGTCTCGTTGAGCGCGGCCGCCACTCCGGACGGGGCGACCGTCAGGGTCGCGACGAGGCGGTCGAGGGTGACGCCCTCGGCGACCTCCCGCGCCTCGCCGTTGACGGAGACGGACAGAAGGAGGGGCGCGGTCATGCGTGCTGCTCCTGGAGGGTGAAGCGGTCGGGGGAGAAGGGCCGGGCCTGCGCGGGGACTTCCGACCCGGTCAGGACCTCGGCCATCACGTCCCCGGTCAGCGGGGTCAGCAGCACGCCGTTGCGGTGGTGGCCGGTGGCCAGCACCAGGCCGTCCAGCGCGCCGCGGCCGAGCACCGGGGCGTTGTCGGGCGTGCCGGGGCGCAGGCCCGCCTGCGTCTCGGTCAGCGGGAGTTCGGTGATGCCGGGGATCAATTCGTGGGCGTCGCGGAGCAGTTCGTACACCCCACCGGCGGTGACGGTGGTGTCCCAGCCCATCTCCTCGCTGGTGGCGCCGACGACCAGCTCGCCGTTCTCGCGCGGCACCAGGTAGACGTGACCGCCGCGCACCACGGCCCGTACCGTCCGCGACAGGAACGGCGCGTACGCCGCCGGCACCCGAAGCCGCAGCACCTGCCCCTTCACCGGCCGTACGGGCGGCAGCGCCCGTGCGGGCAGCCCCTCGACCCGGCCGCTGAGGCTCCCGGCGGCCAGCACCACCTGCCCGGCGGCGATCCGGGTCCCGTCCTCCAGGACCACCCCGCGGGCGCGGTCGCCCGTGACGTCCACCCGTGCCACCCGCGACCGCCGGAACTCCACCCCGGACAGCTCGCAGGCGCGCACCAGCGCCGCGGCCAGCCGCCGCGGGTCGATCTGGTGGTCGCCGTCGACCCGCAGCCCGCCGTGCACGCCGGGGGCGAGCATCGGCTCCAGGCGGCGGCACTCGCGGCCGCTGAGCCACTGCGACGCCAGGCCCAGGGACTCCTGGAAGGAGTGGAGTTCGCGCAGCTGCGCCCGGTCGTCGGCGTCGAGGGCGACGGCGAGGGTGCCGCACGTGCGGTAGCCGAGGTCCAGCCCCGTCGTCTCCTCCAGCTCGGCCACGAAGGACGGATAGCGGCGGGCCGCCGCGAGGTTGAGCTCCAGCAGCGGCTGCTCGCCGTACTGCACCTCCGTGACCGGTGCCAGCATCCCCGCGGCCACCCGGGCGGCCCCGCCGCCCGGTTCGGGGTCCGCGACCGCCGTGCGCAGGCCACGCCCGCGGGCCCGCCACGCGGTGACCAGTCCGATGATCCCGCCGCCGACCACGACGACGTCATGACGGTGCATGATGTTCCCGCTCCTCCCTTCGCCGGCATGACCCGGATCAGGTTCGTACGGTCGGCGGCCGCTCCAGCCGCCCTCTCAGCCCGGTGCGCCGGGCTCCCGCGAGTGCTCCTGAACCACCTTAGTACGCGCCATCCACGGCGAGTAGGGCACCGGTACCGGCGGGCGCCGCCCCCGCGGCGTTACGGTGATCGCGTGACCAGCAGCGAGCAGCGCGTCGTCGTCGTCGGGGCCGGGATGGCCGGAGTGCAGACCGCCGTGTCCCTGCGCGAGCAGGGCTGGGGCGGGACGATCACGCTGATCGGCGCGGAGCCGCACGCCCCCTACGACCGGCCGCCGCTGTCCAAGGGCGTGCTCTTCGGCGCCGAGGAGGGCCCGGCGCTGGACGTCGACTTCGCCGGGATCAACGTCGAACTGCTGCTCGGGCGGCACGCGAGCGCCCTGCGCCCCGGGGAGCGGCAGGTCCACACCGACGCCGGCCCGGTCGGCTACGACAAGCTCGTCCTGGCCAGCGGCGCCGAGCCGGTCATGCTGCCGGGCAGCGAGGGCACGCCGGGCGTGCACGTGCTGCGCACCCTGGACGACGCCACCGCGCTGCGCCCGGTGCTGGAGAACCGGCACCGGGTCGTGGTGGTCGGTGCGGGCTGGATCGGCGCCGAGTTCGCCACCGCGGCCCGTCACGCCGGGTGCGAGGTGACCGTCGTCGAGGCCGCCGACCACCCGCTCGCCGGGGTGCTGCCCGAGCACATCGCCGAACGGATGCGCGGCTGGTACGCGGAGGAGGGCGTGGAGCTGCGCACCGGCGCGGTCGTCTCCTCCGTCGAGCCGGGCGCGGTGCGCCTGGCCGACGGCAGCGTGCTCGCCGCCGAGGCGGTCGTCATCGGGATCGGCGCCCGGCCCGCCACCGGGTGGCTGGCCGGCTCCGGCGTCGAGCTGGGGCCGGACCGCTCGGTCCTCGCCGACGACCGGCTGCGCACCTCGGTGCCGGACGTGTACGCGGTGGGGGACTGCGCCTCCTTCCCGTCGGCGCGGTACGGGGAGCGGCTGCTGATCCACCACTGGGACAACGCGGTGCAGGGGCCGCGCACGGCCGCCGCGAACATCCTGGGCGGTGACGAGCCCTACGACCCCGTCCCCTACTTCTGGTCGGAGCAGTTCGGGCGGTTCGTGCAGTACGCCGGGTACCACGTGGACTCCGACCGCATGCTGCTGCGCGGGGACCCGGACGGGCCCGCCTGGTCGGTGCTGTGGCTGCGCGACGGCCAGCTGGTCGCGCTGTTCGCCGTGGGCCGGCCCCGCGACCTGGCGCAGGCCCGCAAGCTCATCGCCCGCGGCGCCCACCTCGACGACACCCTGGCCGCCGACCCTGCGGTGCAGCTGCGGGCGGCGGTCGTCTGACGCCCGTGGTGGTGCCGGAGGCGTAGCGGACCCGTCAGGACGGAGCAACGGGTGGCCTGAGCGGTTCCATGGTGTCGGTCCGGGATGGCACGCTTGTCCTGTGACCGAGATCGACGCAAAGATTGACTCCCTCGTCCCCTCCTGGCTGTACGTCCCCGACGTCGCCGAGCGCCTCGGCGTGGAGGTGACCCGGGTCCGCCAGCTCATCAAGGAGGGCCAGCTCATCGCCGTGCGCCGTGGTGAGAACCGGGTGCTGATGGTCCCCGCCGACTTCATCGGCGAGGAGAAGATCGTGAAGGGCCTCGCGGGTACCCTCACCCTGCTCAAGGACGACGGGTTCAGCGACGAAGAGACCCTGGAGTGGCTGTTCACCCCGGACGAGAGCCTGCCCGGCACCCCCGTCCAGGCGCTGCGCGACAACCGCGGCACCGAGGTGAAGCGCCGCGCCCAGGCACTCGCCGTCTGACCGAACGACCCGCCACCGCCGCAGCCACCCGAGGGGGACCCGCCCGTATGAGCACGAGCACGAGCACCAGCACGGGCGTCCGCGCCCAGCTCGCCGACGCCCGGCTCTACCTGTGCACCGACGCGCGCAAGCGCCACGGCGGCCTGGCGGAGTTCGCGGCGTTCGCGGACGCCGTGCTGGCCTCCGGGGTCGACGTCGTCCAGCTGCGCGACAAGAGCCTGGAGGCCCGCGAGGAGCTGGAGTACCTCGCGGTCCTCTCGGAGGAGTGCGGACGGCACGGCAGGCTGCTCGCGGTGAACGACCGTGCCGACATGGCGCACGCCGCCGGGGCGGACGTCCTGCACCTGGGCCAGGGCGACCTGCCCGTGCCGGCCGCCCGCGCGATCCTCGGCGACGAGGTGGTCATCGGGCGGTCCTGCCACTCCGAGGCCGAGGCGGCCGCGGCCGCCGTGGAGCCCGGTGCGGACTACTTCTGCACCGGGCCGGTGTGGCCCACCCCGACCAAGCCCGGCCGGCCCGCACCGGGCCTCGGCCTGGTCCGGTACGCGGCGGGCCTGGGCACGGACCGGCCGTGGTTCGCGATCGGCGGGATCGACCTCTCCAACGTGGAGCAGGTGCTCGACGCCGGGGCCCGCCGGATCGTGGTCGTACGGGCCGTCACCGAGGCGGCCGACCCGGGTGCCGCGGCGGCCGAGCTGGCCAAGCGGGTGCGCTCCTACGAGGACTGAGCGAGGACCGGGCGAGGACCGGACGACGGCGCAGCGGCGGGCCGCAGGGGGGCGGGCGCCGTGCGGGGCCGTCTCGCGCCGCGAGCGCGGGATGTCCAAGGGGTGGACTTTTGGGCGTCGTCTGTTGGGACGGCCCAGTCCTCGCCGATAGCCTGAGGCCCATGGCCCTCGGAACCGCCTCCACCAGGACCGATCACGCGGTCACCATCCGTGAGCTGCTGGCCTCCGGCGAGCGCTCGTACTCCTTCGAGTTCATGGCGCCGAGGACCGAGAAGGGCGAGCGGACCCTGTGGAACGCGATCCGCCGCATCGAGGCGGTGGGCCCCACCTTCGTCTCCGTCACCTACGGCGCGGGCGGCAAGTCCCGCGAGGGCACGGTCCGGGCGACCGAGCGGATCGCCTCCGACACCACCCTGACCCCGGTGGCCCACCTGACCGCGGTCGACCACTCCGTCGCCGAGCTGCGCAACATCATCGGCCAGTACGCCGACGCGGGCATCCGCAACATGCTCGCGCTGCGCGGCGACCCGCCCGGCGACCCCATGGGGGAGTGGCTGCGGCACCCGGAGGGCGTCGACCACGCCTACGAACTGGTCCGGCTCATCAAGGAGTCGGGCGACTTCTGCGTGGGTGTCGCCGCCTTCACCGAGATGCACCCCCGCTCGACCGACTGGGAAAGTGATACGCGTCACTTCGTCGAGAAGTGCCGGGCGGGCGCGGACTACGCCATCACCCAGATGTTCTTCAACGCCGAGGACTACCTGCGCCTGCGCGACCGCGTCGGCAAGGTGGGCTGCGAGACCCCGATCATCCCCGAGATCATGCCGGTCACGAACGTGAAGCAGATCGAGCGCTTCGCCCAGCTCGGCAACGCGCCTTTCCCGCAGGAGCTCGCGGACCGTATCCTCGCGGTCAAGGACGATCCGGCCGCGGTGCGGGCGATCGGGGTCGAGTACGCGACCGAGATGTGCCGGCGGCTGATGGCCGAGGACATCCCGGGGCTGCACTTCATTACCCTTAATCACTCCACGGCGTCGTTGGAAATCTACGAGAATCTGGGACTGCACCAGAGGTCGTGAGGGCGGACCCGCCGCCCCAGTGGGCCGACGACGGTGAACGGTGAGGAAGTGCGCTCATGGCCTACACAGTGCTCTACATCGCCTTCGGGGTGGTCGCGCTGTGGCTGCTCGGTGAAGTGCTCCTGCAGTACAAGGCGCGGCTGAGGTGGCGACTGCTGGCCTTCGCGGGGTTCCTTGGTGTCGTCCTGGGCGTCTACCTGCCCTCGGTCCTCGTCATCGTGGCCGGTGCCGTCGCCTTCGGCGCGGGCCAGACGTTCGTCACGCTCTCCTACCGCCGCGGCTTCGTCGAGGGTTGGGCACTGCGCTCCCCCAATGAGGGCGCCGACGACGAGGACGACGAGGAGGCGCCGCCGCTGCCACGCCGTGCCGCCGGCCGCCGCGGCCGGGGCGCGGAGCGCGACGAGCTGCCGGACGACGGCCTGGCGACGCCGTACGAGGAGCCCGCGGGCGAGACTCAGGCCGGTGCGGGCGTCGGGCAGTCCTACGACAGCTACGCCGCCGCCGGCCCGGCCGCGGCGGCACCGGCAGGGATGGACTCCACGCAGGTCTACCAGCCCATGCCCATGCACGAGGACAGCGGCGAGTACCCGATGTACAACGGGCAGCCGAACTACGCCCAGGACCCGTACGCGGGCGCCGGTTACCAGGACTACGCCACCACCGGCTACGGCGACTGGAACGGCGGCCAGCAGCAACAGCAGCCCGCCGCCGCCTCGTACGACGCCTACGGACAGCAGCAGACCGGCGGCTGGGAGCAGCAGCAGACGGCGGCCTACGGCACCTACGCGGGCGGCTACCAGGACCCGTACCAGGGGCAGAGCCAGGGCCAGGGCACCCAGCAGCAGTACGGCTACGACACCCCGGCGGGCGGCGTGTGGGTGCCGCAGCAGGGCGGGGAGC
This sequence comes from Streptomyces sp. NPDC001902, assembly GCF_042891295.1. NCBI lineage: Bacteria > Bacillati > Actinomycetota > Actinomycetes > Kitasatosporales > Streptomycetaceae > Streptomyces > Streptomyces sp. NPDC001902. The sequence continues at coordinate 42,158 of NZ_JBIATA010000005.1, forward strand.
AGCAGCAGCCCTACGTCCCGCAGCAGCAGAACACGTACGACCAGCAGGGCCAGCAGCAGGGGCAGCAGCAGGGCCAGTACGACCCGTACGACCCCTACCGCTACAGCTAGCGCCCACGGGCCGCGGACCCGTCAGCCGAAACCGACCCGCTCCAGCCGGAAGTCCAGCAGCCCGGCGTCACCGAGGACCTCCACGTCCGCGGCGGCGACGGGCTGCCGCCGGTGGACGAGGGGCAGGAGTCCGGGCAGCGGGCCGCGCACCGCGACGGCCGCGTCGGTCCGCGCGCGCGGCGCGGAGCACAGACGGTAGGGGACGCCACCGGTGTCCGGGCGCGGGACGCGTGCCTCAGCGGCTGCCGCCGGGACCGCCCGCTATGAGGTCGGCGGCGATGGCACCGGACATTCCGGTGTGGGCGAGGCCGCCACCGGGGTGGGACCAGCCGCCCACCAGGTACAGACCGGGGACGAGCAGCCGGTTGCTGGGGTGCAGATGAGCCCCGTCCGCGCCGGCCAGGGCGGGGCGGGGGAGCCGGCCGCCCGGGGTGCCCGTCTCCTCCTCGGTGTCGGCGGGCGTGTGCACGGTCCGCCACAGCAGGCGGTCCGTCAGATCGGGCAGGACCGCCGCCGCTGCCTCCTGCGCCGCGTCCGCGACGCGCTCGGCCGTACCCGGCGCCCGCCAGTCCACCCCCGAGGGGCCGTGGGGCGGGACCGTGACGCTCAACGTGACCGACTCCGAGGCGTCGTCGGGCCGCAGGGTGTCGTCGTCGGGGCGCAGCACCGTGACCGTCGGGCGGTCGTACAGCTCGCCCCGCCCCAGTGCGGCCGCCTCGGCCTCCAGGTCCGCGGTGTGGACGACCGTACGGTGCACGGCGTCCGAGGGCCGGGCCCCGCGCAGCGCCAGGCAGACCGTGAGGCGCCCGGGGCCCTCGCAGCGGGGGCCGGGACCGATGCCGTCCCACACCCCGTCGTCGGGCCGGACGCCCCCGGCGCCGTGCGCCAGCAGCGGGGGCAGCAGCCACGGGGCGACACCGGCGACGACCGTGTCGGCCTCCACCCTTGTGCCGTCGGCGAGTTCGAGACCGGCCGCACGGCCGTCCTTCTCCACGATCCCCGCGACCACGGTCCCGAAGTGGAACTCCACCCTCCGCGCCACGCACCGTGCGTGCACGGCGTCGGCCAGCGCCCGCATGCCGCCGCGTACGTACCAACTGCCGAAGGTCTGCTCCATGTACGGCAGCACGGTGGCGCTGCCGGGCGCGGTGCGGGGGTCGAAGCCGTACGCCAGGGCATAGGAGCCGAGCAGCGCGGCGAGCCGCGGATCGTCCAGTTCGCGCCGGGCGACGTCGGCCAGGGTGGGCGCGCCACGCCGGAACAGCCCCCGTCGCACGGGAGGAGCCGGATACGGATCGCGGCCGAGCGCGGCCGGGTCGCCGGCGAACGCGTCCTCCAGCAGGGGGCGGCGCGTGGCGTCCCACACCTCCCGGGCCCGCACCAGCAGCTCGCTCCAGCGCTCGCCCGCGCCGGTGCCGAGCGCCGCGTCCAGGGCCGCGACGACCCCGCCGCGGGACGCGTTGGGCAGCGACACGGACGTGCCGTCGGAGAAGAGGTGGCGGCTCGCCGGGTCGACCTGGCGCAGCGCGACGCTGTCCTCCAGGCTCTCCCTGCCGGTCTTGACGAACAGGTCGCGGTAGACGGCGGGCAGGTGCAGCAGGCCCGGGCCGGTGTCGAACCCGAAGCCCGCGCGCTCCAGCCGCCGCACACCGCCCCCGTGGGTGCCGGCCCGCTCGTACACCGCCACCCGGTGCCCGCCGGTGGCGAGCCGGGCGGCGGCAGCCATGGCGCCCATCCCCGCGCCGATCACCGCAATCCGTGCCATGAACGGGACTCTAACCCCAGCCACCGACAACGCCGCGACCGGCCTTGCGGCGTTCCCTGCGGGCCTTCCAGCGCTGCCAGGCACGGCGGATCCGCGACAGTATGAAGATCACGGTGATGACGCCCAGCACGAGCAGCACGGCCGCGATGCTCGCCGCGGCCACCGGGTGGAAGAGCGCGAAGACGATGATCGCGGCGACGCCGACGTCCTCCGCGAGGCTGATCACGATGTTGCTCACGGGCTCCGGCGAGGTGTTGACGCCCATGCGGAGCCCGGCCTTCACCAGATGGCTCACCAGCGCCGTCGTCCCGCCGACCGCGCCCGCGGCGAGCTGCGGCAGCGAGCCGTCCTGCCCGGCCAGCAGGGCCGCCACCACGCCCCCGGCGACCGGCCGGATCGCGGTGTGCACGGCGTCCCACGTGGTGTCGACGTAGGGGATCTTGTCCGCGACCGCCTCGCAGAGGAACAGGATCCCCGCGGCGATCAGCACGTCGGTGCGCTCCAGGGCGGGCGGCACCTGGTCGCTGACGCCCGTGGCGCCCATCAGGCCCAGCAGGAAGACCACGGCGTAGGCGTTGATCCCGCTCGCCCAGCCGCTGGTGAACACGAGCGGAAGTACCGACATGGGCCGTGATGCTACCGAAGCCCTGGAAAACCACCGCGGCCTTTGAGCGATACGACCCGGTCATGAGTACCTGTACTCAGACCCCCACTTGAGTACCCGCACGGATGAGCGCGGGGCGGCCCGGACGCCAAGGTGGAGGCAACGGAAGGGCACGGCACCGGCACCGCCGACACGGGGCGGCGGAACGGCGCTGCGCCCGGCCGGAGCGGGGGTGCACGGGGGAACGCCGTCCCGGAACGGCCCGACGGGGGATCGGGCCGCGCCGGGGCGGCGCGCCGTCGTACGGCGCTCAGGCTCTGGCGTGCCCCGCGACCCGTCCCTGCAGGAGCCGCGACAGGGCCGCGTGCACGTCGTCGATCGAGCGCTCGGGCTGGAAGGACAGCCAGTCCAGCGCCGCGACGAGCACCATCCCGAAGAGGGCGGCCGCCGTGAGCGGCACGTCGATCTCGTCGCTGAGCTCGCCCGCCGTCACCGCGTCGTGCAGCGTCTGCTCCACGACCGCGACCGCCTCCTTGCGCAGCACCATGAGCGTGTTCTGCCAGGCGCGGTTGGTCCGCCACAGCTCGGCCACGTACAGCTGCGTGAAGGACGGGTACTCGGCGATGAAGGCGAGCCCGGCCCGGATCATCGCGTCGATCGCGTCCACGTGGCTGCCGCCGCGGGCGGTGACGCCCGCCCCCGCCTCCCGCAGGGAGGCCGTCAGCAGGCCGACGCCGTGCCGCAGCAGCTCCTCGAAGAGCTCGTTCTTGCTGGCGAAGTTGTAGTAGACGGTGCCCTTGGCCACCCCGGCGCGCTCGGCGATCTCGTCGACCGTGGTGGCGGAGAAGCCCTGCTCGGCGATGAGCGTGACCGCGGCCTGGAAGAGCTTCTGCCGGGTGGCCTGCCGTCGTGCACTGTTCATGACGACGATTGTCTACGGTCCGGGCGCCCGGTTTCGTGCGGCCTCACAGGGACAGCTCCGGATGCAACCGGTCCAGCGTCCACACCTGCTTGCGGCGGGCCGCCACCGCGGTCAGCGCCAGCGCGCCCGCGGTGAAGGCGAGCAGCACCAGGACCGCCCGCCACACCGGCCAGAGCCCGCCGCCCGTGATGAGGTGACGCAGCCCCTCGACGACGTAGGTCATCGGCAGGAAGGGGTGGATCGCGTTGAAGAAGCCGGGGCTGGTCTGCACCGGGTAGGTGCCGCCCGCCGAGGTGAGCTGCAGCATGAGCAGCGCCAGCACCAGCACGCGTCCCGCCGGCCCGAAGCGGGCGTTGAGCCACTGCACGATGGCGGCGAAGCAGGCGGTCACCAGCACGAGGAAGCCGACCGTCCCGGCCGCCCGCACCATCTGCAGGCCGATCGCCCAGTGCAGCACCGCCATCAGGGCCAGTGTCTGCAGCACCCCTATGGCGAGCACCGGCAGCCACCCGGCCACCGCGATCCGCCAGGCGGGGGCGCCCGCGGCCATGGCGCGCCTGCTGAGCGGCGGCAGCAGCATGTAGGCGACCATCGCGCCGACCCACAGGGACAGCGGGATGAAGTAGGGGGCGAAGCCCGTCCCGTAGTTGGGCGCCTTGTGCAGCGACTGCGCGGCGAGCCGGACCGGGTCGGCCATCACCTCGGTGCGGTCGGCGCGCTCGGCGCCGTCGTAGTCGGGGATCCGGGACGCGCCGTCGTGCAGGCCGTCGGCGAGCTGCCCGCTGCCGTCGGTGAGCCGGGTCAGACCGGTCGTCAGCTGGTTGCTGCCGTCCGACAGCCGGTACATCCCGCCCGCCAGGGTGTCGGCCCCGGAGGCCAGGTCCCGGAGCCCGGCGTCGAGGGCGCCCGCGCCGTCCGACGCCGTCCGCAGCCCCTTCGCCACCTTGTGGGCGCCCTCGTTGAGCCGGTTGACGCCGTCGACGGCGTTCTGCAGCTTCGTGGCGAGCGCCGGGTCCGACAGCGCCACGGCCGCCGAGTGCAGCGTGCCGAGGTCGTCGCGGAGGTCGTCGAGGGCGACGGAGTGCCCCTGCACGTAGGTGTCGAGACGGGCGGCGACGCCCGCCACCTCGTCGGCGGCGTCGACGGCCTGCTTCAGCGTCCGGCACTGCGGGGTGACGGCGCCCAGGGGGCACTGCTCGGCGTAGGCGTCGTGGATCCCGGCGGCGGCCGCCTCGGCGTCGCGGGCCGCCCGCGCCGACTGCCGCGGCAGGTCGCCGATGCCGTCGCGGGCGGCCTGCGAGCCACGGGCGACGACCCGGGCCACCGCGTTGATCTCCTTGACGTGCTGCTTGACGAAGGTCAGTTCGTCCGAGGCGCCGTTGACCTTGTCGGCCAGTGCCTGGGTCCCCGAGGCGACCTGGCCGGCGCCGCTGTCGAGCGCCCCCAGCCCGCCGGCCAGCGAACTGCTGCCCTTCTTCGCCGTGTGCAGGCCGCCGGCCAGCCGGCGCGCGCCGTCCTCGGCGGTGGAGATGCCGTCGCCGAGCCTCTTGGATCCGGTCCGGGCCGAGCCCGCGCCCTTGGTGACGTCGTCCGCGCCGTCGGCGGCCCTGACCGTCTCGTCGTGGAGGTCGGAGAAGGCCACGAAGATGCGGTCGTAGAAGTCCCTCGACGCCTTGATGGAGGCGGCGGACCGCACTTCGGAGAAGACCGTGCGGGAGATCTGCCCCACGACGTAGTTGTTCGCGTCGTTGGTGCGCACCTGGAGCGCGCCGGTACGCGGGTGGTCGCCGGAGCTCGACGCGACGCGCGCGCTGAAGTCCCGCGGGACGGTCAGCGACAGGTAGTACGTGCCGTCCTCGACGCCCTTGGCCGCCTCGGCGGCACTGGTCTCGCGCCAGTCGAAGGTGGCGCTCTCCCGCAGGCCGTCCACGATGGAGTCGCCCGCGGCGAGCCGTTGCCCGTTCACGGTGGTGCCCTGGTCGGCGTTCACCAGGGCGACGGGGATCTTGTCCAGCCGCCCGTACGGGTCCCAGAAGGACCACAGGTACAGGGCGCCGTAGAGCAGCGGCAGGAGCAGCAGCGACACCATGGCCGCGCGCGGCAGCCGCCCCCTGCCGAACTTCCTCAGCTCAAGCGCTGCCAGCCTCGGCGTGCGCATCGGCCGCCCCCTCCTCGTCGTCGGTCTTCGCGTCGGTATGCGAGTCGGTATGCGTGTCGGTCTCCGCGGCGGCCGGCCGGGTGCGCGCCACCACGGCGTCCCCCGGAGCCTGGGAGCACACCGCCAGCACCGTCGTGCCGCCCGCGGCGACGGCCCGCAGCATCGCCCAGGCCTCCTCGCGTTCCGCCGGGGCCAGCTTGTGGTCGGCGTCGTCCACCGCAAGCACCTTGGGGCGGCCCAGCAGCGCGAGGGCGGTGCCCAGACGCAGGGCCTCGAGCCGCTCCAGGTCCCGGGCCGCGGTGCGCTCGGCCTTGGGCAGCGTCGACAGGTCCAGCCCGGCCGCCGTCAGCGCCCCGTCGACGCGCGCCCTGTCCGTCGTGCCGGGCCGCACCAGTTCGCGCAGCGAGCCGCCGAACCGCCGCTGCAGCAGCACGCGTTCCCGAAGGTGCTCGCCGACGGTGAGGGCCGGGTCGAGTTCCGCGACCCCCGTGACGGGGCCGAGCGCTGCGACGCGGCGGACCGCGGCGAGCTGTTTGGGCAGCGTGAGCCCGGCCACCTCGGCCCGGCCCTCCGTGGCGCGCATGCGCCCGGTCAGCGACAGCAGCAGACAGGTGCGGCCCGAGCCGGAGGCACCCTCGACGGCGACCAGACCGCCCGCCGGCGCGGTGAAGGTGACCTCCCGGAACACCCAGCCCCGGGGCCCCTTGAGCCCGAACCCCTCCGCGGTGATCACTCGCCCGCCCCCATTCTTTGAACTGACCAGTCAGTGCAAAAACTCTAACGCATCGTGCCACCGGACCGCGAATCCCGGGACGTTGTCCGGTCACCGCGACCGTTTGTGCAGGTCAGCGCGATTGTCAGAGGTGTGCTTCACGATGAGTGCTGAAGGTCAGGAACTGTCGGACACGTCATGCGAAGACAGGAGGAATGTGATGACCGTGCCAGCCCGCAGGGCCGCCGTCTCCGGCGGCAGTGCCACCGACGTCCACCCCGTGCTGCGCAAGGCCACCGCCCCCGCGGCCGCCCTCGACCTGCTCGTCCAGGCCCGGCGGGGGCTCGATGAGGCCGCCGTCCTGGAGACCCCCAACGACCGTTTCGCCACCGCACACTTGGCCGCCCTGCGCACCGCGGCCGCCGTCCTCGCCGTGCGCGGCCGCCCCGAACCCACCAGGCGGCGCCGGCAGCGGATACGCAGTGCTTGGGAGGTACTGCCTGAGGTCGCGCCCGAACTGGCCGAGTGGAGCGCCCTGTTCGAGGCGGGAGCCCGTCAGCGGGCGCGCGCCGAGGCCGGCATCCAGGGCGCGGTCAGCCCCCGGGAGGCCGACGACCTCGTCCGTGCGACGAAAATGTTCCTGCGGCTCGTGGAGCGCCTGCTGGTGCTGCAGCCCGTGCTGGACCGGCCGCAGACCGGCCGTCCCGCTTGATCGGCCGCCGGGCGGCAGCCCACTAGAGTGGGTCCCAGGCCGGGTCGACCGGTCCCCTGCCCCGTCCGTCCGCGAGGAGCCGTCCGCATGTCCCGTCCAGGAGGGGCCGAACCGCTGCGGCCCCGCGCAGCCCTGCGTACCGCCGTGGTCTGGGAGGTCCTGCGCGATGCGCTGGACCGGCAGGCCAAGGCCGCCGGACGGGACGTCCTCGACGTGCTCGACACCGGTGGCGGCACCGGCAACTTCGCGGTACCCGTGGCCAGTCTGGGCCACCGGGTCACCGTGGTCGACCCCAGTCCCGACGCGCTCTTCGCCCTCGAACGCCGCGCGGCGGAGGCAGGCGTCACCGAACGTGTCCGCGGGGTGCAGGGCGACGCCCACGGACTGCTCGACGTCGTGCCGGCCGGCAGCCACGACGTCGTGCTCTGCCACGGCGTGCTGGAGTACGTGGACGACCCCGCCGAGGGCGTGCGCAACGCCGCGGGCACCCTGCGCGCCTCCGGCGCCCTCAGCCTGCTCGCCGCCAGTCGTCACGGGGCCGTGCTCGCCCGGGCGCTCGCCGGTCACTTCGGCGAGGCCCGGCACACCCTGGACGACCCCGACGGCCGCTGGGGCGAGGGCGATCCGGTGCCCCGCCGCTTCACCGCGGGCGAGCTGACCGCGCTGGTCGCCGACGCCGGGCTGCGGGTCGGATCGGTGCACGGTGTCCGGGTCTTCGCCGACCTCGTCCCCGGCGTCCTGGTGGACACCGAACCGGGCGCGATGGACGCCCTGCTGAGGCTGGAACTGGCCGCCGCCGAGCAGCCCGCGTTCCACGCCGTGGCGACCCAGTTGCACGTGCTGGCCGAGCGCGGCTGAGCCGGAACCGGGGGCGACGCCCCTTGCCTCTTCCGGTCACCCACCGGGAGGAGTCCGTCACACGCCCCCCGATTCCCGGTTCAGGGCCTTATGCTGGCATGACGTGGCGTTCGACGGGGAAAACACCCCCCGTCGGATTGGCGTAGTGGGGCGGGTTTCACGGGGGCGATTCCCTGCCTATCCTGGAAGGGTCGTACCGGTCGCTCCCCCGCGACCGACGAGGAGGAGGACTCCGTGCCGCTCTCGGAGCACGAGCAGCGCATGCTCGAGCAGATGGAGCGAGCGCTGTACGCCGAAGATCCCAAGTTCGCGTCGGCGCTTGAGGGAAGCGGGCTGCGCACCTACACCAGGCGGCGCGTCTACCTGGCTGTGGCGGGCTTCCTGGTGGGCATCGGGCTGTTGATGGGCGGCATGATCGCCCAGCAGCCCTGGATCAGTGTCGTGGGCTTCCTCGTGATGCTCGGTTGTGCCGTTCTCGCCGTCACCGGCTGGCGCCGTGCCGCCAAACCGGGTGCGGCCCCCGCTCCCGCGGGGAACTCCCCGCAGGGTGCCGTCGGACGGGGCCGTCGCCACCAGCCGCGGCGCAAGATGATGGACCGGATCGAGGAGCGCTGGCAGCGGCGCCGCGACGAACAGGGCCACTGACACACAGACCAAGACGAAGGGGGCGGGGTTCCGGTCGGAACCCCGCCCCCTTCGCCATGCCGTCCTCTGGGCCGACGGGGGTGCGGCGTGCGGCCCGCCGACAGGTCGGCACCGCGTACCGCCGCGCGCCGCTCGTGGGGACCGGACCCCTGGGGGCCGGCCGACCGGCCGGCCGGCCCCCAGGGGGCCTCAGGAGCTCCGGCGCTGCCGCAGCGGTCGCATCACGGCATCGCCCGCACCGCGCAGCCTGGCAGAGAAGCGGGCCGAGGCCGCCGACCAGCGCTCCGCGGACCGCCAGACGACCCGGACCGTGGAACGCGGCAGCAGCACGGCACGGATCCGCGTCATGCCGTCCGCGTTCCTGCGCAGCCCCTCCCGCACCAGTTGGACGTCCTTCGCCGAGCCAGTGGTCGTCGGCGGCCGCGGCGAGAACAGGGCCTGCTCCACCGAGGTCGCCAGACGCTGCGCCGCCTCCGCCGAGGGCCCTTCCAGCCCGCCGTCGCGGACGAGGCGCGCCGCGACCCGGCGCGGGGTCTCGGACTCGTCGGGCCGCAGACCGTAGTCCCAGGCGGTGTCGATCAGCTCCAGCCAGGCCGCCAGGGTCCGGGCACCGTCCCGGGCGCCCATGGCGTCCAGCTCGCCGGCGGTCAGGCCCTGCGATGCCCCGCCCTGCCCGTCGGCTCCCGCCGTGCCCCGGGCACGCCCGGTGAGCTCCAGCCATGCCGCCAGTGCCGCCGGGTCCTGGCCGCCGCCGCGCAGCCGCTGGAAACGCTGCCTGCGCCGCCAGAGCAGCGGCAGCAGCAGGACCAGGACCACCAGCGGCACCACGGCCCAGGCGAGGACGCGCAGCGTCCACGTGACGATCCGCGGCCACAGCCGCTCGTCCTGCGTGCCGACGCCCGAGGCCTGCCCCAGGGGGTCGCAGTTGCCGAGCTGGGCGTCCTTGCCCAGGCAGGACGGCGAAACGGTCGGGCCGGTGCTGGCCCCGGCCCCCGCGGACTGCTCAGGGGTGTCGGGCGCCGTGGGCCCGGAGTCGGAGGTGGCCGCCTCCTGGGTGTAGCCCGGCAGGGTGCCGCGGGTCGGCGTGGGCTCGAACCGCGTCCAGCCGACGCCCTCGAAGTACACCTCGGGCCAGGCGTGCGCGTCCTTCAGCCCCACCGCGTACGCACCGTCCGACTCCGAGGTGCCGGGCGTGAAGCCGACCGCCACCCGCGCGGGGATGCCCAGGGTCCGCGCCATCGCCGCCATCGTGAAGGCGAAGTGGATGCAGAACCCTTCCTTGTTGCGCAGGAAGCGGGTGATGGCCTGCACACCGGTGCCGGAGCGCACCGAGGTGTCGTACGAGAAGGCGCCCGAGGTGAACCACCGCTGCAGCGCGAGGGCACGCTCGTAGTCGTTGGTGGCGTCCTTGGTGACCTCCAGGGCCGTCTGCGCCACCACCGGGGGCAGCGAGTCCGGCACCTTCGTGTACTCGGCCCGCAGCCGGGCGTCGGCAGGCGGCGCGCTCGCCAGCTGCTCCGCGGTCGGCTCCAGCGCCAGGCTGCTGACCTGGTAACGGGTGTCCGAGGTGGTCTGGCCCCGGTCGCCGATGATGGTGCGGCCCGTGGGCTCGAAGCGCCAGCGCCCGTCGACCTGCACCTGTGTGGCCGGGTACGGCAGCGGCAGCCACATCTGGACGTAGCTCTTGTCCGCCGCGACCGAGGTGGCGACCTCGGTGGCCTTCACGTCGGGACCGAGCCCCTGGGGGCTGGGCAGCACCTTGGGCACGCCGGTGAGGGAGCGCTGCGCGGGCTCCCACTTGTCACCGGTGAAGCGGTCCAGCGCCACGATCCGCAGGTACATGTCCGCGTTGGAGACGGCGTTCGTCCGGTACCGGAGAACGACCCGGTCATCGGGCTGGTTGAGGTTGTCCTGGAGCGCGACCACGGGGTTGACCGCGGAGATCGTGCCGCCGCCGCGTCCGTTGCCCGTGCCCGAGCCCCCCGTCGGCAGCAGCCCGACGCCCATCGAGGGCAGCGCCGCCGGCGCCACCAGGGCGATGCCGAGCGCCATCGCCCCTATGCGGCGCCCGGTCCGTACCGGGGCCACCGCCCCGGTAGGTCCTCCGTACCCGGCGCGCGCGCCGGACCCGACGCCGCCGAAGACCCGGCCCCAGCGCGAGATCCGGTCCCGGCCCTCGGCCAGCAGGAGCAGCAGGTAACCGACGGCCGCCAGCAGGAAGTACGGCCAGCGGGTGCCGTCGCCCCCGGCCAGCCCCGCCGCGATCGAGTACAGGGCCAGCAGCGGCAGTCCGGCCGGGGCCGCGCTGCCGTAGGTCACCGCCAGCGCGTCCACGGTCAGCCCGATCAGCAGCACGCCGCCGAGCAGCAGCAGCCGGATGCCCGGGGTGACCGGCGCCGGGATGGCGAACTGGGTCACGTCCTGCATCGCGGCCGTCAGCAGGTTGCCGAACTGGGTGAACGCCGCGGGCCCCGGCAGGAACCCGAGCAGGGCCTGTTCGCCGGCGAACATCAAGGTGAGCACCAGCAGCGTGACCACCGCCTGCGCCAGCACGGTCAGCGGGCGGGCCAGCGGCACCCGCCGGGCCAGCGCGCCCACCCCGGTCTGCAGCGCCACCAGGAAGGCGGCCTGCAGGATCCACGAGTTCGGCGTCGCCAGCGGCAGCAGCGAGCAGGCGGTCATCAGCGTCGCCGCCGCCGCGCAGACCGCGAGCCGCCCTCGTCCGCTCATCATCGCGTCCCCGCCTCCTCACGCGACCGGTACCGGTCGGCGCGCTGCCACAGGTCGGGCAGCCCGTCGCCGGCGGCGGCCGGGAGCACCGTCCAGCCCGCCTCGTGCAGCATCCGCACGGCCCGGGCCGAGCCGTCCTCCGGCGCGTCCGCGTCCGTGCCCGTCCGCGGCGCCTCGGGCCGTCCCGTCCCGTCCTCGTCCAGCGCCCCCCAGGCGGCGCTGTCCAGGACGAAGGCGACGGCGGCCCCCGCCCGCTGCCTCATCCGCCCCGCCATCGCGGCCTGCTCCTCGTCGAGGTCCCCGAAGAACGCCACCAGCAGGCCCTCGCTGCCCGTGCGCAGCACGTCCAGCGCACGGGAGAGCCCGGCGCCGTCCGAGTGGTCGACCACCGCCAGGGTGTCCAGCAGGGTGCCGGCCGCGTCCGAGGAGTCCGTGCCGCCGAAGCCGTCGTTCCCGGGCACCGTGGTGCCGGTGTCGGTGAGCAGCCGTACGGAGTAGCCGCGCTCCAGCATGTGCATCGCCACCGAGGCCGCCCCGGACACCACCCACTCGAAGGCCGAGTCCGGCCCGGCGCCGAAGTACGCCACGGCCCGGGTGTCCAGCAGCACCGTGCACCGGGCGCGGTGCGGCTGCTCCTCGCGGCGCACCATGAGCTCGCCGTACTTGGCGGTCGAGCGCCAGTGCACCCGGCGCAGGTCGTCGCCGTGGCGGTAGCCGCGCGGGATCACGTCGTCCTCGCCCGCCAGGGTCAGCGCACGGGTGCGGCTCTCCCCGTAGCCGGAGGAGTCGCCCTTGAGCTTGACCGGCGGCAGCGGCTCCACGCGGGGCACCACGGTCAGGGTGTCGTACGCGCTGAAGGAGCGGGTCAGCTCGCACATGCCGAAGGGGTCGGTCAGCCGCAGCTGCAGCGGCCCCAGCGGGTAGCGCCCGCGCAGGTCGGAACGGACCCGGTAGGACACCTCGCGGTGGCCGCCGGGCTCCACCCGGTCCAGGATGAAGCGGGGCCTGGGCCCCAGCACGTAGGGCACCCGGTCCTGGAGCATCAGCAGGCCGGTGGGCAGCCGCGACACGTTGTCCACCCGCAGGTGCACCCGCGCCTCGGACATCGCCGGCACGCGCGAGGGCGACAGCCGGCGGCTGCCGGCGACGCGGTAGCGCGTGCGGTGGAGCACGGCCACGCAGACCAGCGGCAGCACGGCCAGCAGCAGGCCGACCCGCAGCAGGTCCGGCTGCCCCAGGACGTAGGCGCAGACGGCCGCCGCGATCCCCGCGGCGAGGAACGAGCGGCCCCGCGTGGTGAGGCCGCCCAGGGCGGCCCGGAAGCCGCTTTCACGCTCGGTCACGCGGCACCTCCAGCGTCCCCGTCCGTCGTCCGGGTCACCGGCTGCCGTACGGGTCGGGGACCGGCGTGCGCTGCACGATCTCCGCGACGACCTGCTCCGGGGTGCGCCGGTTCAACTGGGCCTGTGCGGTCGGCAGCAGACGGTGCGCCAGCACGGCGCCGGCCAGCGTCTGGACGTCGTCGGGGAGCACGTAGTCCCGGCCGTCCAGGGCCGCCGCGGCGCGGGCGGCGCGCACCAGGTGCAGCGTGGCGCGTGGGGAGGCGCCGAGTCTCAGGTCCGGGTGGTCCCGGGTGGCCGAGACCAGGCTCACCGCGTAGTGCCGCACGGCCGGGGACACGTGCACCGTCCGTACGGCTTCGACGAGTTTGACGATCTCGTGCGCGTGGGCGACCGGCTGCAGGTCGTCCAGCGGGCTGACGCCCGCGTGCACGTCGAGCATCTCCAGCTCGGCCTCCATGCTGGGGTAGCCGATGGAGACCCGGGCCATGAAGCGGTCCCGCTGCGCCTCGGGCAGGGGATACGTCCCCTCCATCTCCACCGGGTTCTGGGTGGAGATGACCATGAAGGGGCTCGGCAGCGGGTAGGTGCTGCCGTCGATGGTGACCTGCCGCTCCTCCATCGACTCCAGCAGCGCCGACTGCGTCTTGGGCGACGCGCGGTTGATCTCGTCGCCGACGACGATCTGCGCGAAGATCGCGCCCGGCTTGAACTCGAAGTCGCGGCGCTGCTGGTCGAAGACGCTGACCCCGGTGATGTCCGACGGCAGGAGGTCCGGCGTGAACTGGATGCGCCGGACCGAGCAGTCGATCGACCGGGCCAGCGCCTTGGAAAGCATCGTCTTGCCGACGCCGGGGACATCCTCGATGAGCAGATGTCCCTCGGCGAGCAGCACCGTCAGCGCAGTCCGTACGACCTCGGGCTTGCCCTCGATCACGTTCTCCACCGACCGGCGTACGCGGTCCGCCGTGGCAGTCAGATCGCTGAGGCTCGCTCGCGCGTCATAGGTCGTCACCCGGTTCTCCTCGGCCCGTTCCTGGGGACACGGTCATCCCTGGACCGGCCCTCCCCGTTATACGAAGCATTCTCCCCTTCAACTATGCTCCGCGTCACTCCGCTTCCGTTACTCGTTTGTGATTTCGCGCAGCAGGCCGGTGTGCACGTCGAACACAAACCCCCGCACATCGCCCGTGTGGGTCAGGAAGGGGGACGTCCGGACCCGCTGCATCGACTGCCGCACGTCCTGGTCGACGTCACGGAAGGACTCCACCGCCCAGGTCGGACGCTGGCCCACCTCCTCCTCCAGCTCCGTGCGGAACTCCTCGGTCAGCGACTCCAGGCCGCAGCCGGTGTGGTGGATCAGCACGACCGAGCGGGTGCCCAGGGCGCGCTGGCTGATGGTCAGCGAGCGGATGGTGTCGTCGGTGACCACACCGCCGGCGTTGCGGATGGTGTGGCAGTCGCCGAGCTCCAGGCCCAGCGCCTTGTGCAGGTCGAGGCGGGCGTCCATGCAGGCGACCACGGCCACCTGCAGAACGGGGCGGGCGTCCATGCCGGGGTCGCGGAACTGCTCCGCGTAGCGCCGGTTCGCCTCGACCAGCCGGTCGGTGACGGACGCCGTGCCGGTGCCGGCGGGAACCGCGGACTCATGCGCGTTTATCGACATGACACGACCGTAGAGGGCACGGTCTCTTCCGACCTGCTGGAGGGTCCGGCAAATCTCGGTCAAACCGGTGCACTGTGAGGTAACCCACAGGCGTCGCGCGCGCTCGCCCGTGCGGGTGATTCGGGCGCGGACGCCCACCAGGGCGCCCGTGCCAGGGCAGGCTTCTCGTTGACCGTGGGGGCCGGTGGAGTAAAGTGGCGCGAAGTGGGTCGACCAACCTGGTGCGGGAGGTGCGGATGTTCCTCGGGACGTACGCGCCACGGCTGGACGACAAGAGCCGGCTGGTCCTCCCCGCGAAGTTCCGCGAACAGTTCGCGGACGGCCTGGTCATCACCAAGGGCCAGGAGCGCTGCCTGTACGTATGGCCGGTCGAGGGCTTCCGCGCCCTCACCGAGGAGCTGCGCAGCGCCCCCCTCACCTCCAGGGCGGCACGCGACTACATGCGCGTGCTCTTCGCCGGCGCCCATGACGAGGTCCCCGACAAGCAGGGCCGCGTCACCCTCCCGCAGCCCCTGCGCGACTACGCCGGACTGCGCCGCGACTGCGCGGTGATCGGCGCCAACACCCGGGTCGAGGTGTGGGACGCGGCGGCCTGGGAGGACTATCTGGCGGGTCAGGAAGACGCCTTTTCGGCGTTGTCCCAGGAGGTGCCTCCCGGCTTACTGTGACCTCGCCCGTAGCCTGATGGCTCACGTACGAGTACGTGACGCTCGGCCTCCTCCCGCTCCCCGGTCCGCTGGCACTCCTTCCCCGGTGCCAGAAGGCCGCCCACGAGCGGGCGGGGACCCAGTGGTACGTCCCCGCGAGCAGATGAGAAGGGCTTCATGAGCACCACCCCGTCCGAGCCACGCCACGTCCCGGTCATGCTGGACCGCTGCCTGGACATGCTGGCGCCCGCCGTCGAAGCGCCGGGCGCGGTGGTCGTGGACGCCACCCTCGGCCTCGGCGGGCACAGCGAGGCACTGCTGCGGCGGTTCCCCGAGGTCCGGCTGGTCGCCGTCGACCGCGACCCCGCCGCGCTCAAGCTCGCCGGTGAGCGGCTCGCCCCGTACGGCGACCGGGCCACCCTCGTGCACGCCGTCTACGACGAGATCCCCGAGGTGCTGGAGCGGCTCGGCGTCCCGAAGGTGCAGGGCGTCCTGTTCGACCTGGGCGTCTCCTCCATGCAGCTGGACGAGGCCGACCGCGGCTTCGCCTACGCCCAGGACGCGCCGCTGGACATGCGCATGAACCAGACCGCGGGCATCAGCGCCGCCGAGGTCCTCAACACCTACCCGCCGGGCGAGCTGGTGCGGGTGCTGCGCGACTACGGCGAGGAGAAGTTCGCCCGCAAGATCGTGGAGGCGGTCGTCCGCGAGCGGGCACGCGAGCCCTTCACCACCAGCGCCCGGCTGGTCGAGCTGATCCGCGAGGCGCTGCCGCAGGCCGCCAAGCGGACCGGAGGCAACCCGGCCAAGCGCACCTTCCAGGCGCTGCGCATCGAGGTCAACGGGGAGCTGACGGTGCTGGAGCGCGCCATCCCCGCGGCCGTCGCCACGCTCGCCGTGGGCGGCCGGATCGTCGTGCTGTCCTACCACTCCCTGGAGGACCGCCTCGTCAAGGGCGTCCTCGCCGCCGGCGCGGCCATCACGGCGCCGCCCGGGCTGCCCGTGGTGCCGGAGCAGTACCAGCCGCGGCTCAAGCTGCTCACCCGCGGCGCCGAGCTGCCCACGGAGGACGAGATCGCCGCCAACCGCCGGGCCGCCCCGGCGCGGCTGCGCGGCGCCCAGCGGATCCGCGAGGCCCTGGCGTGAGGCGGCGCACCTCGGCGGCGCGCTCGCCCTTCGTCCTGCTGATCGTGCTGCTGCTGGGCGGCGGCCTGATCACCCTGCTGCTGCTCAACTCGGCGGTGAACCGGGACTCCTTCAAGCTCAGCGAGCTGCAGAAGAAGACCACCCAGTACACCGACGAGGAGCAGGCGCTGCAGCAGGAGGTCGACCAGTACTCGGCGCCGGACGCACTGGACGAGCAGGCCCGCGACCTGGGCATGGTCCCCGGTGGCAACCCGGCCTTCCTCGCCCCCGACGGCAGGGTCCTGGGCAGACCCGGCGCCGCGCCGTACGTGCCGGCCCCCAGCCCGAGCACGGCGCCCGCCACCGTCGCTCCCAGCGGCTCCGCGGCCGCCTCCCTGGGCCCGACGCCGTCCGCCTCCGCCTCCGCCAAGCCCAGCACGAGCCCCAAGGAGACCCCGTGACCGCTGCTCCGGGGCCCCGCGCCCTCCACCCGCCCCGATCCGCCCGTCCGGCCGGCCGGGAAGGTGCCGGGGCGTGGTGACCCGCGACGGGGAGCCGCCGCGCGAGCGGGGCGACCGCGGCGAGCGGGGCGAACGGCGTGACCGGGCCGGCCGGGAGAACGGCGCCGGCCGCCCGGGGCCCGACGCCCGGGGCCGTGGCGGCCGCGGTGACGGCGGCGGAGCCGCCCCCCGGCGCCGGCAGGTGCCCCGGGGACGCGACGGCGACGCCGGAACGCCCGCACGCGGCGGCGAGACCGGCGAACCCCGCCGGAGGACCGCACCCGGGCAGCAGGCGGGGGCACGCCAGCCCGCCGCACGCGGGGCGCGGCCACGTGACGACGGCGGCCGGACCGCCCGCGAGGCGGGCCGCGACCCGCGGGCCCGCAGGCCCACCCCCCGCCGCGAGGGATCCGGCGCGTCCGGCACGTCCGGCAGCGCCGGCACCTCCGGCGTGCCGCACGGACGCACTCCCGGGGCCCGCAGGCCGGCCGTCGGCGGACGCGACGCCAGGGGCGCCCGGGACCGGGCCGGCCGCGGGGCCGTACCGCCGCGGCGCAGGCCCCCGCGCCCGGTCACGCCGGCCGGTGCGCCGCTGCTGCGGCTGGGCCGGCCACGGCCGCGCCTGCGGCTGGTCAGCTTCGCGCTGACGCTGGTGATGCTCACCTTCGTGATCCGGCTCTTCCAGGTGCAGGCCGTGGACGCCGCGACCTACGCCGCGAAGGCCGAGGTCAACCGCAACGTCAAGGTGACCCTCGCCGCCGAGCGCGGGACGATCACCGACCGCAACGGGGTCGACCTGGCCACCACCGTCGACGCGTACGACATCACGGCCGACCCGATGCTCTTCACCCCCAAGTACGCCGAGGTGAAGGACGCGCCGGCGCGCGCCGCGGAACTGCTCGCGCCGATCGTCGACGGCGACCAGAAGGAGATCGCGAAGCAGCTCGCCAATTACCCGGGATCGCGCAACGAGATCATCGCCCGGCAGCAGTCGCCGCAGGTCTGGAACCAGATCAAGGACCTGCAGAGCGCGCTCGCCGACCGCGCCGAGAAGGGCGACGGCGTCAACTACCTCGCCGGGGTCTTCCGGCTCCGGCACGCCAAGCGCGTCTACCCCGCGAGTAACCTCGCGGCGGGCGTGATCGGCTGGGTGAACGCCTCCGGCGCGGGCGGCGGCGGTCTGGAGAGCCGCCTCGACAAGGCACTGGCGGGCAAGGACGGCACCGTCACCTACGCCCAGTCCGGCGGCCGCCGGGTGCCCACGGCCAGCGTGCAGGAGCGCGCCGCCGAGCCCGGCACCGACGTGGAGCTGACCCTGGACCGGGACATCCAGTGGGCCGCCCAGCGGGCGATCACCCAGCAGGTGAGGGCGTCCGACGCCGACCGCGGCTACGTGATCGTCCAGGACACCCGCACCGGGCAGGTGCTGGCCATGGCCAACGCCCCCGGCTTTGACCCCAACGACCTGACCCGGGCCGACCCCACCGCCCTCGGCAACGCCGCGCTGCAGGACGCGTACGAGCCCGGCAGCGTCAGCAAGCTGATGTCCATGGCCGCGGTCCTCGACGAGGGCGTGGCCACCCCGGACACCCACGTCACGGTGCCCGGCACCCTGCCGCGCGCCGACCGCGTCTTCCACGACGACGTGGACCACGGCACCTGGCACCTGACCCTGAACGGCGTGCTCGCCAAGTCCAGCAACATCGGCACGATCCTGGCCGCCGAGCAACTCGGCAAGAACCAGAAGCAGGCCAACCGCGTCCTCTACTCGTACCTGAGGAAATTCGGCATCGGGCGGCCCACGGGGGTCGGTTTCCCCGGCGAGACGCCCGGCATCCTGGCGAGGCCGGACCAGTGGAACGCGTCCCAGCAGTACACCATCCCCTTCGGGCAGGGCCTGTCGCTGAACGCGCTGCAGGCCACCTCGGTGTACTCGACGATCGCCAACGGCGGTGTACGGGTCGAGCCCAGCCTGGTGCGCGGCACGACCGGCCCGGACGGCCGCTTCGTCCCGTCCCCGCAGGCGCCGCGGACCCGGGTGGTCAGCGCGAAGACGGCCAAGACGCTCACCACCATGCTGGAGTCCGTGGTCGGCGACGAGCAGGGCACCGGCACCAGGGCCCGCATCGCGGGGTACCGCGTCGCGGGCAAGACCGGCACGGCCAACCGGGTGGACCCGGAAACGGGCACCTACAGCGGCTACACGGCCTCGTTCATGGGATTCGCCCCCGCCGACGACCCGCGGCTGACCGTGTCCTGCGTGATCCAGAACCCGACCCGCGGCAGTTATTTCGGTGGTCAGATCTGCGGCCCGGTGTTCAAGCGGGTCATGGAGTTCGCCCTGAAGTCCCTGCAGGCGGCGCCCAGCGGAACCAAGGCCCCGAACCTGCCGGTCGAGTGGGACCCCTCGAAGCCGTGACCGGCGAGCAGGGGAGGAAGGAACGGCGGCCGTGAACGGACACGACCCCACAGCGGAAGGTACGGGCGGTAGCCCCGCGCACGCGGACCGTACCGGAGGAAGCAGCAGGCCGGAAGCCCGGCGAGGGGCTTTTGGCCCGGAGCCCGGCCCGGCGGGTACTCTCACGGCCGTGTCACACGCTGATCAGTCCCCCCGCCCCGAACCGACGCAGCCGGGCGCGCCCCGCCCCACCCGGGTCCGGCCCGTACCGACCGCGGAACTGGCCGCGCGGCTGGGCGCGGAACCGCCCGCGCCGAGCGCCGCCCCGGTCACCGGGATCACGCACGACTCGCGGGCCGTCCGCCCCGGCGACCTGTACGCCGCGCTGCCCGGTGCCCGCTTCCACGGTGCCGACTTCGCCCCGCAGGCGGCCGAACTGGGGGCCGCGGCGATCCTCACCGACCCGGCGGGCGCCGAGCGTGCGGCGGCGACCGGCCTGCCGGTGCTGACGGTCCAGGACCCCCGGTCGCGGATGGGCGAGCTGGCCGCCGAGATCTACGGCCGGCCGGGTGAGGACCTGCTGCAGATCGGGATCACCGGCACCTCCGGCAAGACCACCACCGCCTACCTCATCGAGGGCGGCCTGCGCGCGGTGCACGGCGGCGGGACGGGACTGATCGGCACGGTCGAGTCCCGGATCGGCGACGAGCGGATCAAGAGCGAGCGCACCACCCCCGAGGCCACGGACCTGCAGGCACTCTTCGCGGTGATGCGCGAGCGCGGGATCGAGTCCCTGGTCATGGAGGTCTCCAGCCACGCCCTGGTGCTGGGACGGGTGGACGGGGCGGTCTTCGACGTCGCCGTCTTCAACAACCTCAGCCCCGAGCACATGGAGTTCCACTCGGGCATGGAGGACTACTTCCAGGCCAAGGCGCAGTTGTTCACCCCGCGCCGCAGCAAGGCCGGCGTGGTCAACATCGACGACGAGTACGGCCGCCGCCTGGTCCGCGAGTCGCAGGTGCCGATCACCACCTTCTCCGCCGACGGCCACCCCGACGCCGACTGGCGCGCCGAGCACGTCGTGACCGGGCCGCTGCGCTCCACCTTCACCGTCGTCGGCCCGGGCGGCGTGCGCATCGAGGCCGCCTCGCCCCTTCCCGGCCCCTTCAACGTCGCCAACGCCCTCGCCGCGATCGCCGCCCTGGCGGTGGCCGGGATCGACCCGCAGACGGCCGCCCAGGGCGTCGCCGCCGTCCCGGGCGTGCCGGGCCGGCTGGAGCGCGTCGACGCGGGCCAGCCGTACCTCGCGGTCGTCGACTACGCCCACAAGACCGACGCCGTCGAATCGGTGCTGCGGGCCCTGCGCAAGGTCACCAAGGGCAACCTGCACATCGTCCTCGGCTGCGGCGGGGACCGCGACGAGACCAAACGCGGCCCGATGGGCGCCGCCGCGGCACGGCTGGCCGACACGGCCGTGCTGACCTCGGACAACCCCCGCTCCGAGGATCCGCTCGCGATCCTCACCGCGATGCTGGCCGGAGCGGCCGGGGTGCCCGCGCACGAGCGGGGCCATGTCGTCGTCGAACCCGACCGGGCGGCGGCCATCGCGACCGCCGTCGCCCTGGCCCGGCCGGACGACACCGTACTGGTGGCCGGCAAGGGCCATGAGCAGGGCCAGGACATCGCCGGAGTGGTACGCCCCTTCGACGACCGAGAAGTGCTGCGCGCGGCCATCGAACGGGCCGCCGGCACACCAGCGCAGGAGAAGGACCAGGACCAGCTGTGATCCCACTCACCCTCGCCGAGGTCGCACACGCGGTCGGCGGGAGCACGTACGACATACCGGACCCTACGGTGCCCGTCACCGGGTCCGTGGAGATCGACTCCCGCAAGGTGACGCCGGGCGGCCTCTTCGTCGCCTTCCAGGGCGAGCACGTGGACGGTCACGACTACGCGGAGCGGGCCGTGGCGGCCGGAGCGGTCGCCGTTCTGGCGGCCCGGCCGGTCGGCGTGCCCGCGATCGTCGTGGACGACGTCCAGCTCGCCCTGGGCGCACTGGCCAGGCACGTCATCGAACGGCTCGGCGCGACCCTCGTGGCGCTGACCGGATCGGCGGGCAAGACCAGCACCAAGGACCTCACCGCACAGGTGCTGCAGCGGCTCGCCCCGACCGTCTGGACGCCCGGCTCGCTCAACAACGAGATCGGGCTGCCGCTGACCGCGCTGCGCGCCGACGACACCACCCGGCACCTGGTGCTGGAGATGGGCGCCCGCGGCATCGGCCACATCCACTACCTCACCGAGCTGACCCCGCCGCGGATCGGCGTGGTCCTCAACGTCGGCACCGCCCACATCGGCGAGTTCGGCGGCCGAGAGCAGATCGCCCAGGCCAAGGGCGAGTTGGTCGAGGCGCTGCCGGAGGCCGCCGACGGCGGCGTCGCCGTGCTCAATGCGGACGATCCCCTCGTACGCGCCATGTCCTCCCGCACCAAGGCGCGCGTCGTGCTGTTCGGCGAGTCCGCCGACGCAGACGTCCGCGCCGAGAACGTCCGCCTCAACGACCGAGGTCAGGCCGTCTTCACGCTCACAACGCCTACCGGGTGCAGCGAAGTGACCTTGCGCCTGTACGGTGAGCACCACGTGTCGAACGCGCTTGCCGCGGCCGCCGTAGCCCGTGAACTCGGCATGCCCGTCGACGAGATCGCCACCGCGCTCTCCGAGGCGGGGACGCTGTCCCGCTGGCGCATGGAGGTCGTCGAACGGCCGGACGGCGTGACGGTCGTGAACGACGCCTACAACGCGAACCCCGAATCCATGCGAGCCGCCCTGCGCGCGCTCGCGGCCATGGGCCGTGCCGCCGAGGCACGCGGGGGACGCACGTGGGCGGTGCTGGGCGAGATGGCGGAGCTCGGCGGGGAGGCCCTCGCGGAGCACGACGCTGTCGGACGGCTGGCCGTCCGGCTCAACGTCAGCAAGCTCGTGGCAGTCGGCGGCCAGGCGGCCGCCTGGGTGCAAATGGGCGCCTACAACGAGGGTTCGTGGGGTGAGGAGTCGGTGCACGTGTCCGACGCTGAGGCGGCGATCGACCTGTTGCGCAGTGAACTGCGTCCGGGGGACGTCGTGCTGGTGAAGGCATCGAGGGCGGTCGGCCTGGAGCGGGTCGCACTCGCGCTGCTCGACGGCGTCGAGGGCGGGGGCGCTGAGTAATGAACCAGATCCTGGTCTCGGGTGTTCTCGGTCTGTTCCTGTCCCTCGTCGGTACCCCGATGCTGATCAAGCTGCTGGCCCGCAAGGGCTACGGCCAGTTCATCCGCGACGACGGGCCCAAGGAACACCACAGCAAGCGCGGTACGCCCACCATGGGCGGCATCGCCTTCATCCTGGCCACGCTCGTCGCGTACGCGCTCACCAAGGTCATCACCTCGGAGCGCCCGACGATCTCCGGCGTGCTGGTGCTCTTCCTCTTCACGGGACTGGGCGTCGTCGGCTTCCTCGACGACTACATCAAGATCGTCAAGCAGCGCAGCCTGGGCCTGCGGGCCAAGGCGAAGATGGCGGGCCAGCTGATCGTCGGCATCACCTTCGCGGTGCTGTCGCTGCAGTTCTCCGACGCCCGCGGCGTCACCCCGGCCTCCACCCGGCTGTCCTTCACACAGGACTTCGGCTGGTCCCTCGGCCCGGTGATCTTCGTGATCTGGGCGCTGTTCATGATCCTCGCGATGTCGAACGGCGTGAACCTCACCGACGGCCTCGACGGCCTGGCCACCGGCGCCTCGGTGATGGTCTTCGCCTCCTACACCGTCATCGGCGTGTGGCAGTACGGCCAGTCCTGCTCCAACGTCATCACCGCGGGGCCCGGCTGCTACGACGTACCGCACCCGCTCGACCTCGCGGTCGTCGCCGCGGCGCTGATGGGCGCCTGTTTCGGCTTCCTGTGGTGGAACACCTCGCCGGCCAAGATCTTCATGGGTGACACCGGCTCGCTCGCGCTCGGCGGCGCCCTGGCCGGTCTGGCCATCTGCTCCCGCACCGAGCTGCTGCTGGCGATCCTGGGCGGCCTCTTCGTCCTGATCACCCTCTCCGTGGTCATCCAGGTCGGCTCCTTCCGCCTGACCGGCAAGCGGGTCTTCCGCATGGCACCGCTGCAGCACCACTTCGAGCTCAAGGGCTGGAGCGAGGTCCTGGTCGTCGTCCGCTTCTGGATCATCCAGGGCATGTGCATGGCCGTCGGCCTCGGTCTCTTCTACGCGGGCTGGGTGGCCGCGCAGTGACCTCGGCCCCCGGGCAGGAGCCCGGCTCGCGTCAGGACGGACTTCCGCCGGCCGCCGTCGAGGCGGCCGGGCGGCTCGGACTGCCGGGCCGCCGGGTCACCGTCGCGGGCCTCGGCGTCTCGGGCGTGCCCGCCGCCAAGGTGCTGCACGCCCTCGGCGCCCGCGTGACGGTCGTCAACGACGGCGACGACGAGCCGGCCCGGGCCCAGGCCGCCGAGCTGGAGGCGCTGGGCGTCACCGTGCGGCTCGGGGACGGCCGGACCCTGCCCGAGGGCACCGAACTGATCGTCACCTCGCCCGGGTGGAAGCCCACCAGCCCGCTCTTCACGGCCGCCGGGGCCGCGGGCGTGCCCGTGTGGGGCGACGTGGAGCTGGCCTGGCGGCTGCGCGGCCCCGGGGCGGCGCCCTGGCTCGCCGTCACCGGCACCAACGGCAAGACCACCACCGTGCAGATGCTCGCCTCCATCCTGCGCGCTGCGGGCCTGCGCACAGCGGCGGTCGGCAACATCGGCACGCCGATCCTGGACGTCGTCCTGTCCGGGCATGAGCACGACGTCCTGGCCGTGGAGCTGTCCAGCTACCAGCTGCACTGGGCCCCCTCGGTGCGCCCGCACTCGGCCGCCGTCCTGAACCTCGCCCCGGACCACCTCGACTGGCACGGCTCGATGGAGGCCTACGCCGCCGACAAGGGCCGCATCTACGAGGGCAACAAGGTCGCCTGCGTCTACAACCTCGCGGACCCCGCCACCGAGGCGCTGGTGCGCGAGGCCGACGTCGAGGAGGGCTGCCGCGCGATCGGCTTCGGCCTCGGCAGCCCCCGGCCCTCGGAGTTCGGGGTCGTCGAGGGCATCCTGGTCGACCGGGCCTTCGCGCCCGAGCGGCACAAGAACGCCCAGGAGCTGGCCGAGGTCTCCGACGTGCACCCGCCGGCCCCGCACAACATCGCCAACGCCCTGGCCGCGGCCGCCCTCGCCCGTGCGTTCGGGGCCTCGCCGACCGCCGTCCGGGACGGACTGCGCGCCTTCCGGCCGGACGCCCACCGCATCGCCCACGTGGACCGGATCGACGACGTGGACTACGTCGACGACTCCAAGGCGACCAACACCCACGCCGCCGAGGCCTCCCTCGCCGCCTACGAGCACATCGTCTGGATCGGCGGCGGCCTCGCCAAGGGCGCCACCTTCGACGAGCTCGTCAAGGGCGCGGCCAAGCGGCTGCGCGGCGCCGTGCTGATGGGGGCCGACCGCGCCCTCGTCCGTGAAGCGCTCGCGCGACACGCCCCCGAGGTCCCGGTCGTCGACCTCGACCGCACCGACACTGGGGCGATGGCGGCGGCCGTCCACGCCGCGCGGGACCTCGCCCACCCGGGGGACACGGTGCTGCTGGCACCGGCCTGCGCCTCGATGGACATGTTCGCGGACTACAAGGCTCGCGGAAACGCCTTCGCGCAGGCCGTACGGGATCTGCGGGCGCCCGGCGCCGGGCAGTAGCCGGGGCCGCTCCGGCACGCACCGCGACCTAGGAGGGGACATGACGGCAGCCGACCACGGTGACGCCTCCGGTTCTCGTTCCCGCAACGCCCTGAAGGCGCCCGCCCGCCCCCCGCGGGCGGCGCCGCCACGGCGCGGGGCGGCCGCCTCCGGGGCGCGCACCCCCGGCGGGAAGGCGTCGCGGGGCAGCGCGCTGCGGGGCGCCAGGGTCGTCCTGGACCGCGCCATGCGGACCTGGGACCGCCCGCTGACCGCGTACTACGTCATCCTCGGCAGCAGCCTGCTGATCACCGTGCTCGGCCTGGTGATGGTCTTCTCCGCCTCGCAGATCAAGGCGCTGGAGTACGGGCTGCCGTCCACGTACTACTTCCGCAAGCAGCTGTTCGCCGCCGTGCTCGGCACCGGCCTGCTCGTCGCGGCCTCGCGGGTGCCGGTGCGGCTGCACCGGGCGCTGTCCTACCCGCTGCTCGTCGGCTCGGTCTTCCTCATGGCCCTGGTCCAGGTGCCGGGGATAGGGCAGTCCGTCAACGGCAACCAGAACTGGCTCTACCTCGGCGGCCCGTTCCAGCTGCAGCCCAGTGAGTTCGGCAAGCTCGCGCTCGTCCTGTGGGGCGCGGACCTGCTGGCCCGCAAGGAGGACCTCAAGCTCCTCGTCCAGTGGAAGCACCTGCTGATCCCGTTGGTGCCGGTCGCCTTCCTGCTGCTCGGCCTGATCATGCTCGGCGGTGACATGGGTACCGCGATCATCCTCACCGCGATCCTGTTCGGCCTGCTGTGGATCGCCGGCGCCCCCACCCGCCTGTTCGCGGGCGTCCTGGGGGTCGCGGGGATGATCGGCTTTCTGCTGATCAAGACCAGCGGCAACCGCATGGACCGGCTCGCCTGCATCGGGGCCACCGACGTCACTCCCGGTGGCGGCTGCTGGCAGGCCGTGCACGGGATCTACGCCCTCGCCTCGGGCGGATGGTTCGGTTCCGGACTCGGCGCGAGCGTGGAAAAATGGGGTCAACTGCCCGAGCCGCACACCGACTTCATCTTCGCCGTGACCGGGGAGGAACTGGGGCTGACGGGGACGCTGTCGGTGCTCGTCCTCTTCGCGGCTCTAGGCTATGCGGGTATCCGCGTGGCCGGTCGTACGGAGGAGCCCTTCGTCAGGTTTGCCGCGGGAGGCGTGACGACGTGGATCACGGCGCAGTTCGTGGTCAACATCGGTGCGGTGCTCGGCCTGCTGCCGATCGCCGGTGTCCCGCTCCCGCTGTTCTCCTACGGAGGCTCGGCCCTCCTGCCGACCATGTTCGCGATCGGGCTGCTCATCTCCTTCGCGAGGAGCGAGCCCGCCGCGCGAGCGGCACTCAACGCGCGGGGGCCCGGCTACTGGCCGGGGGCAATGACACGGACGATGAGGCGGTTCGTCAGACGGCGACCGTCCGGAGAGCGGTGAATTTCGGTGCATGTCGTACTCGCCGGTGGGGGGACCGCCGGCCACATCGAGCCCGCGCTCGCGCTCGCCGACGCCCTGCGCAGGCAGGACCCGACCGTGGGGATCACGGCACTCGGCACCGAGCGGGGTCTGGAGACCCGGCTGGTGCCGGAACGCGGCTACGATCTGGCGCTCATCCCGGCCGTCCCGCTGCCGCGCAAGCCCACCCCCGAGCTGATCACCGTCCCAGGGCGGCTGCGCGGCACCATCAAGGCCGCCGAGCAGATCCTGGAGCGGACCAAGGCCGACGCGCTCGTCGGCTTCGGCGGCTACGTCGCCCTGCCCGGATACCTGGCCGCCAAGCGGCTCGGCGTGCCGATCGTGGTGCACGAGGCCAACGCCCGCCCGGGCCTCGCCAACAAGATCGGCTCCCGTTACACCGGCTACGTGGCCGTGAGCACCCCGGACAGCAAGCTCCGGCACTCCCGCTACGTCGGCATCCCGCTGCGCCGGTCCATCGCGACCCTCGACCGGGCCGCGGTCCGCGCGGAGGCGCGTGCCGCCTTCGGCCTCGACCAGAACCTGCCGACCCTGCTGGTCTCCGGCGGTTCCCAGGGCGCCCGGCGGCTCAACGAGGTGATCGCCTCCGTCGCCCCGCGCCTGCAGCAGTCCGGCGTCCAGATCCTGCACGCGGTCGGCCCGAAGAACGAGCTCCCGCACGCCGACAACATGCCCGGCATGCCGCAGTACGTCCCGGTCCCCTACCTGGACCGGATGGACCTCGCCTACGCCGCCGCCGACATGATGCTCTGCCGGGCCGGCGCCATGACCGTCGCCGAGCTCTCCGCCGTGGGCCTGCCGGCCGCGTACGTCCCGCTGCCGATCGGCAACGGCGAGCAGCGGCTGAACGCGCAGCCGGTCGTCAAGGCGGGCGGCGGCGTCATCGTCGACGACGCGGACCTCAGCGCTGAGTGGGTGCTCGGCAACGTGCTGCCCGTCCTGACCGATCCGCACCGTCTGTACGAAATGTCGCGCGCCGCGGCCGAGTTCGGCCGCCCGCACGCCGACGAGCTGCTCGTCGGCATGGTCTACGAGGCGATCGCCGCCCGCCGCGGCTGAACCCCGGTGCCGGCCGGGCACCTCCGGCACCCCCGGCGGGCGACGCCGGGGGTCCCCCGTGCTCCGTTGGGGTCACGGGGGAGGAGGCCCGGCCCGCCGGGCGGCGCGCGGCCGCCCGGGCACCCAGCACGACGACTAGCCTGCCCGGAAGCGCAAGGCAGTTCCGACGACCCCGGAGGCGAACGTGGCCGTACCGACGACCGCCCCGGCGGCCGGCGAGCAGGACGGCGGGACCGAGCGCCCGCCGCGGCGGAGCCGGCGCCTCATCGTCCTGACGGCGCTCGCCGCGGCCACCGTGCTGGGCGGCACGGGCACCTGGCTGTTGTACGGCTCCGCCTGGCTGCGCGCGACGCAGGTCCGCGTGACGGGCACGGAGGTGCTCTACCCCGACCAGGTGCGCGACGCCGCGCAGGTGCCCCTCAACGGGCCGCTGGTTTCCGTGGACACGGACGTGATCGCCCGCCGGCTGAAGGCGCGGTTGCCGCGCATCTCCGCCGTGGAAGTGGAGCGTTCGTGGCCGCACGCGATCACACTGAAAGTGACGGAGCGAACTCCCGCCGCCCTTGTGAAAGGTGACGGGTACTTCGTCGAAGTCGACGCGGACGGCTTCCGGTTCGACGAGCGGGACACTCCCCTCAAGGGTGTGCCCATCATCGAATTGAGGCCTGACCGCAACTCCGCGAGCTATCGTCTTTTTGGGACAAAACGACTATTGGCGGCGGCGGTTCAGGTCGCGGCGGACCTGCCGAAGGTCGCATACCGGGACGCACAGCTCATCGATGTGCGCTCATATGACGACATTACGGTCGAACTGACCGGTGGGCGCGCGGTGATGTGGGGGAGCGCGGATCGAGGGGCGGAGAAAGCGGTTGCCCTCGCGGCGCTGATGAAAGTCGAGCACGATGCCGAGTTCTTCGACGTGAGCGCCCCAACATCCCCTGCTGCGTCGGACAGTTGACGTCCCAGCCTTCTGTTCGACACCCTGGTTGGTCCGGCTCTGGCGTGATCACATAGGGTCAAAAGAAAAACGGGAGGTTCGGCGTGTTCGTTGAACGCGAACCGCTTGTCGATTTAGTGTCCTGTCCCAAAGACAGTGCGGGACAGACATACTGGTAACCCTAAACCTCAGGGTTAGGGTTCGGATCGGCCGGCCTTCCCGACGGTCCCCACAGGTATACGTAACTCGAGGCGAGAGGCCTTCGACGTGGCAGCACCGCAGAACTACCTCGCAGTCATCAAGGTCGTCGGCATCGGCGGCGGTGGCGTGAACGCCATCAACAGGATGATCGAGGTCGGTCTCAAGGGCGTCGAGTTCATCGCGATCAACACCGATGCACAGGCCCTGCTGATGAGCGACGCCGACGTCAAGCTGGACGTCGGCCGTGAACTCACGCGTGGACTCGGCGCCGGGGCCAACCCGGACGTCGGCCGGAAGGCCGCCGAGGACCACCGCGAGGAGATCGAAGAGGTGCTCAAGGGCGCCGACATGGTCTTCGTCACCGCGGGCGAGGGCGGCGGCACCGGTACCGGCGGCGCGCCCGTCGTGGCCAACATCGCCCGCACGCTGGGCGCCCTCACCATCGGTGTGGTCACCCGGCCGTTCACCTTCGAGGGACGCCGCCGGGCCAACCAGGCCGAGGACGGCATCGCCGGGCTGCGCGACGAGGTCGACACCCTCATCGTGATCCCGAACGACCGGCTGCTGTCCATCTCGGACCGCCAGGTGAGCGTGCTGGACGCCTTCCGCTCCGCGGACCAGGTGTTGCTCTCCGGTGTACAGGGCATCACCGACCTGATCACCACCCCCGGTCTGATCAACCTCGACTTCGCCGACGTGAAGTCCGTGATGTCCGAGGCGGGTTCAGCCCTCATGGGCATCGGCTCGGCCCGCGGGGACGACCGCGCGGTCGCCGCGGCGGAGATGGCCATCTCCTCGCCGCTGCTGGAGGCGTCCATCGACGGCGCCCGGGGCGTACTGCTCTCCATCTCCGGTGGCTCGGACCTCGGCCTGTTCGAGATCAACGAGTCGGCCCAGCTGGTCAGCGAGGCCGCCCATCCCGAGGCCAACATCATCTTCGGTGCGGTCATCGACGACGCCCTGGGCGACGAGGTCCGGGTCACCGTCATCGCGGCCGGCTTCGACGGCGGGCAGCCGCCGACCCGCAACCGCGACAAGGTGCTCGGCTCGTACTCCTCCCGCGAGGAGAACTCCTCCTCGTCGCCGGCCCGTCCGGCCGCCCCGGCCACCGAGCCGGCCCGCCCGGCCTTCAGCGGCCTGGGCAGTGTCACCCAGCGTGAGGAGGGGCCGAAGCCCGAGCCGGTCGCCGAGGTGCCGGCCCAGCCGATCGCCCCGCAGGTTCCCCCGGCGCGTCCGTACCAGGACACCGCCGCCGAGGAACTCGACGTACCCGACTTCCTGAAGTAAGCACAGTCACACGTGATAACGCTCAACCACGCACGTCCGGGCGGCGCCCACTTCGCCTTCACCGACAGGTGGGGAGGGGTGAGCGCCGCTCCGTACGACAGCCTCAACCTCGGCGGCGCGGTCGGTGACGACCCGGCCGCCGTCCTTTCCAACCGTGACCTCGCCGCACGCGGGCTGGGCCTCGACCCCGCCCGGGTGGTGTGGATGAACCAGGTGCACGGCAACGACGTCGCCGTGGTCGCCGCCCCCTGGGCCGACGGCCGGGTCCCGGAGGTGGACGCCGTCGTCACCACCCGGCCCGGACTCGCCCTCGCGGTCCTGACCGCCGACTGCGTCCCGGTCCTGATGGCCGACGCGCACGCCGGGGTGGTGGCCGCGGCCCACGCCGGCCGCCCGGGTCTGCTGGCCGGGGTCGTCCCGGCGGCGGTCGAGGCCATGGTCGGCCTCGGCGCCCGCGCGGAACGGATCACCGCGATGACCGGCCCCTCGGTCTGCGGCGCCTGCTACGAGGTGCCCGAGGCGATGCGCGACGAGGTCGCCGCCGCCGTCCCCGAGGCCCGTGCCACCACCAGCTGGGGCACCCCCTCCCTGGACATCGCCACCGGAGTGCACGCCCAACTTGCCCGACTGGGTGTCCCGATGGGTGAGAAATCCCATATTTGTACGATGGAGTCCGGAGACCACTTCTCCTACCGCCGTGAGCGGACCACCGGACGACTCGCGGGATATGTCTGGCTGGACGGCCCGAGTGACTGACCGTACGCAAGAGCGAAGGGCCGAGCTGGCCGGGAACCTGGCCGCGGTCGAGGAGCGCATCGCGGCGGCCTGCGCGGCGGCCGGCCGGGCGCGGGACGAGGTGACCTTGATCGTGGTCACCAAGACCTACCCGGCGAGCGACGTGCGGATCCTGTCGGAGCTCGGCGTCCGCCAGGTCGCGGAGAACCGCGACCAGGACGCCGCCCCCAAGGCGGAGGCCTGTGCGGACCTACCGCTGACCTGGCACTTCGTGGGCCAGCTGCAGACGAACAAGGTGCGCTCGGTGGTCCGCTACGCGGACCTCGTGCACTCGGTCGACCGCCTCCGGCTGGTCGACGCGCTCTCCGCGGCCGTCATGAAGTCCGAGCGGGCCGACCGCGAGCTCGGCTGCCTGGTCCAGGTCGCGCTCGACGCCGAGGCCGGGGCGCAGGGCGCCCGCGGCGGAATCGCACCCGATGCCGTCGAAGGGATCGCCGAAACCGTCGCGGCCGCCCCCGGGCTGCGCCTTGACGGACTGATGACGGTCGCACCGCTGGCGGGGCCGTACGCGGGTCAACCCCGCGCCGCCTTCGATCGGCTGGCGGAAATCGCATCCTGCCTGCGCGCGTCGCATCCGGCTGCAAACATGGTCTCGGCAGGGATGAGCGCGGACCTCGAAGAGGCCGTCGCCGCCGGTGCGACACACGTACGCATCGGTAGCGCGGTACTCGGAGTCCGGACCGGGCTCGGGTAACGTCACCAAACAAGTCGGACCACACAAAAAATATGGTCTTTCCCCGCTGAGAGGACGCAGAGCATGGCCGGCGCGATGCGCAAGATGGCGGTCTACCTCGGCCTCGTGGAGGACGACGGGTACGACGGCCCGGGCTTCGACCCCGACGACGAGTTCGAACCGGAACCCGAGCCGGAGCGCTCCCGCCGACCGCACCAGTCCCACCAGCCACCACATCAGACACAACCGGAGGAACCGGCACGCATCGTGCACGCCCCGGCCCCCCGGGAACCACGGATCGCCGCAGTGGCATCCATCACACAAGAACGCCATAGCCTGGAGAAGAACGCGCCGGTGATCATGCCTAAGGTCGTGTCGGAACGAGAGCCGTACCGGATCACGACACTCCACCCCCGGACGTACAACGAAGCCCGTACGATCGGGGAACACTTCCGCGAGGGCACGCCGGTGATCATGAATCTGACGGAGATGGACGACACGGACGCGAAGCGACTTGTCGACTTTGCCGCCGGGCTGGTCTTCGGGCTGCACGGCAGCATCGAGCGGGTGACGCAGAAGGTGTTTCTGCTGTCGCCTGCTAACGTCGATGTCACGGCGGAGGACAAGGCCCGCATCGCCGAGGGCGGGTTCTTCAATCAGAGCTGAGATACGCAACCGTACGAAACCGGCCGTGAGGGCCATGGACGAGCAAGGGAGAGGGAAGCGCGATGGACATCGCACTCCAGGTGCTGTGGATCGCGCTGATGTGTTTCCTGCTCGTCCTGATCTTCCGGTTGGTGATGGACTATGTTTTCCAGTTCGCTCGATCGTGGCAGCCCGGGAAGCCCATGGTGGTCGTCCTGGAGGCCACCTACACTGTCACCGATCCGCCACTCAAGCTTCTGCGGCGGTTCATCCCGCCGCTGCGTCTCGGGGGCGTGGCGCTCGACCTGTCCTTCTTCGTATTGATGATCATCGTGTACATCCTGCTCACCGTCGTAGGGGGCTTGCGAGGATGACCGATGCGGGCTCCCGATATGTCGACGATCACGTTGAGGTGAAGAGATGCCACTGACCCCCGAGGATGTGCGGAACAAGCAGTTCACGACCGTCCGCCTCCGAGAAGGCTATGACGAGGACGAGGTGGACGCCTTCCTCGACGAGGTCGAGGCGGAACTGACCCGACTGCTCCGCGAGAACGAGGACCTGCGCGCCAAGCTGGCCGCGGCGACCCGTGCCGCCGCCCAGAACCAGCAGCAGGGCATGCGCAAGCCCGAGCCGCAGGACGGCCGCGGTCCCGGGGCCCCCGTGCCCGCCGCCATATCGGGA
The DNA here is from genome assembly GCF_042891295.1 of Streptomyces sp. NPDC001902. Taxonomy (NCBI): domain Bacteria; kingdom Bacillati; phylum Actinomycetota; class Actinomycetes; order Kitasatosporales; family Streptomycetaceae; genus Streptomyces; species Streptomyces sp. NPDC001902. Next base: position 74,572 of record NZ_JBIATA010000005.1, read on the forward strand.
CCGCAGCCGGTGCCGCCCCAGCAGATGGGCGGCCCCGGTCCCCAGGGACCCGGCAGTGGCCTCGCCCTGCCCGCCGGGCCCAGTGCACAGCAGGGCCCCGGTCCGATGGGCCAGGGTCCGATGCAGGGCGGTCCCATGGGTCCCGGCCCGATGGGCCAAGGCCCCATGGGTCAGGGCCACATGGGCCAAGGCCCCATGGGTCAGGGCCCGATGGGCCAGGGCCCGATGCAGGGCGGTCCCATGGGTCCCGGCCCGATGGGCCAGCAGCACGGCCAGCACCCCATGGGTGGTCCCGGTCACCCGATGCAGCAGCAGGGCCCCGGTGGCGACAGCGCCGCCCGTGTGCTCTCGCTCGCCCAGCAGACGGCCGACCAGGCGATCGCCGAGGCGCGCGCCGAAGCGAACAAGATCGTCGGCGAGGCCCGCAGCCGTGCCGAGGGCCTCGAGCGTGACGCCCGCGCCAAGGCCGACGCCCTTGAGCGGGACGCGCAGGAGAAGCACCGCGTGGCCATGGGCTCCCTGGAGTCCGCCCGCGCCACGCTGGAGCGGAAGGTCGAGGACCTGCGCGGCTTCGAGCGCGAGTACCGCACGCGCCTGAAGTCGTACCTGGAGAGCCAGCTGCGTCAGCTGGAGAACCAGGCCGACGACTCGCTCGCCCCGCCGCGCACCCCCGCGGCCGCGTCCCTGTCCTCCGGTTCCGGCGGGATGGGCGGCACGATGGGCGGCGGCACCATGGGCGGCATGGCCACGGCCGGCGCCGGCACCATGGGCGGCAACCAGGGCTACGGCGGGCAGGGCATGGGCGGCGTCGGCGGGCAGAACCCGACGTACGGCGGCCAGCAGCAGATGTCTCCCGCCATGACGCAGCCGATGGCACCGGTGCGGCCGCAGGGGCCGGCGCCGCTGCAGCAGGCGCCGACGCCGATGCGTGGGTTCCTGATCGACGAGGACGACAACTAGTCGCCGGCGCGACCGCAGCACCACACAGGGCCGGGCCCCCAGGGAATCGCTTCCCTCGGGGCCCGGCCCTTTGGCGTGCCTCTTGCGGCCCGGTTGTTTGTGTGCGGGTTGTTTGCGCCTGCGGCGGGCGTCCACCCGCCCTCCCGCCCTCCCCCAGCCTTCGGCCGGGGGGACCCCATGGGCGCACCCCGCCACACCCCCTCCCGTGTGTTGGGGCGCATGACGGCCGGTGGGGGTGAGTAAGGCATCTGCGGCGACCCCGGACCGCGCTCCGAACCCCCACCGGCCGTTGGCCGCCGCACGATAGGGAGGGGGCGGGGGAGTTGGGGGGCACCCCCGGCCGAAGGCTGGGGGAGGGCGGGCGGGCGAGAAGCCCCAAGAGCAACCACAAACGACCCGCAGACGACGACGCCCTCCGCCCACAGGGAACGTGGGCGGAGGGCGGCGCGTGGGGTGCGGCCCCGCGGGGGGTTACCGCTTGCGGAGGTGGAAGGTGAGGCCGAGGGCCTCGTCGGTGAAGGCGGGGCCGTAGCCCTCCTCCGGGGCGCCGGAGGCGAAGTCCGTCGCGAGGACCTCGTCCGCGACGAGCCGCGCGTGCTCCGCGAGGGCCTCCGCCAGTTCCGCGTCCGCCGCGGCCCAGCGCAGCGCGATGCGGTCCGCGACGTCCAGGCCGCTGTTCTTGCGGGCCTCCTGGACGAGCCGGATGACGTCACGGGCCAGGCCCGCGCGGCGCAGCTCCGGGGTGATCTCGAGGTCGAGCGCCACGGTCGCGCCGGAGTCGGACGCCACGGACCAGCCCTCCCGCGGGGTCTCCGTGATGATCACTTCCTCCGCCGACAGGGCGACCGGCTCGCCGTCCACGAGGACCGACGCGTTGCCCTCGCGCAGCGCCAGCGACAGCGCCGCCGCGTCGCACTCGGCGACGGCCTTGGCGACGGCCTGGACGCCCTTGCCGAAGCGCTTGCCGAGAGCGCGGAAGTTGGCCTTGGCCGTGGTGTCGACCAGGGAGCCGCCGACCTCGCTCAGGGACGCCAGGGAGGCGACGTTGAGCTCCTCGGCGATCTGCGCCCGCAGTTCGTCACCCAGTGCCTCGAAGCCCGAGGCGGCCACCAGGGCCCGCGAGAGGGGCTGGCGGGTCTTGACCCCGGACTCGGCACGCGTGGCGCGGCCCAGCTCCACCAGGCGGCGTACGAGGGCCATCTGGTCGGACAGGACGGGGTCGACCAGCGCCTCGTCCACCGTGGGCCAGCCGGCCAGGTGCACGGACCCGGGGGCGCCCGGGGTGACCGGGACGACCAGGTCCTGCCAGACGCGCTCGGTGATGAACGGCACCAGCGGCGCCATCAGCCGGGTCACCGTCTCGACGACGTCGTGCAGGGTGCGCAGCGCCGCCTTGTCGCCCTGCCAGAAGCGGCGCCGGGAGCGGCGCACGTACCAGTTGGACAGGTCGTCGACGAAGGACGAGAGCAGCTTGCCCGCGCGCTGGGTGTCGTACGACTCCAGGGCGTCGGTGACGTCCCGCACGAGCGCGCCCAGCTCGCCCAGCAGCCAGCGGTCCAGCAGCGGGCGGTCGGCCGGGGCCGGGTCGGCCTCGCCCGGGGCCCAGCCGGAGGTGCGGGCGTACAGGGCCTGGAAGGCGACCGTGTTCCAGTACGTCAGGAGGGTCTTGCGGACGACCTCCTGGATCGTGCCGTGGCCGACCCGGCGGGCCGCCCAGGGCGAGCCGCCGGCCGCCATGAACCAGCGCACGGCGTCGGCGCCGTGCTGGTCCATGAGCGGGATGGGCTGCAGGATGTTGCCCAGGTGCTTGGACATCTTCCGGCCGTCCTCGGCGAGGATGTGGCCCAGGCAGACCACGTTCTCGTAGGCGTTCCGGTCGAAGACCAGGGTGCCGACCGCCATCAGCGTGTAGAACCAGCCGCGGGTCTGGTCGATCGCCTCGGAGATGAACTGCGCCGGATAGGTGCCCTCGAAGAGCTCCTTGTTCCGGTACGGGTAGCCCCACTGCGCGAACGGCATGGAGCCCGAGTCGTACCAGGCGTCGATGACCTCTGGCACGCGCACGGCCTCGGCGGAGCACTGCGGGCACGCGAAGGTGACGTCGTCGATGAAGGGCCGGTGCGGGTCGAGGCCGGTCTGGTCGGTGCCGGTCAGCTCCGACAGCTCGGACAGCGAGCCGACGCAGGTGAGGTGGCCCTCCTCGCACCGCCAGATGGGCAGCGGCGTGCCCCAGTAGCGGTTGCGGGACAGCGCCCAGTCGATGTTGTTGTTGAGCCAGTCGCCGAAGCGGCCGTGCTTGACCGCCTCCGGGTACCAGTTGGTGCGCTCGTTCTCGCGGAGCAGGGCGTCCTTGACCGCGGTCGTGCGGATGTACCAGGACGGCTGCGCGTAGTAGAGCAGCGCGGTGTGGCAGCGCCAGCAGTGCGGGTAGCTGTGCTCGTACGGCAGGTGCCGGAAGAGGAGCCCGCGCGCCTGCAGGTCGTCGACGAGGGCCTCGTCGGCCTTCTTGAAGAACTGGCCGCCGACGAGCTCCAGGTCCTCCTCGAAGGTGCCGTCGGGGCGCACCGGGTTGACCACGGGCAGGCCGTAGGCGCGGCAGGTCTTGAGGTCGTCCTCGCCGAAGGCGGGCGCCTGGTGGACCAGGCCGGTGCCGTCCTCGGTCGTCACGTACTCGGCGTTGACGACGAAGTGCGCGCCCTCCATCTCCACCAGGTCGAAGGGCCGGTCGTACGTCCAGCGCTCCATCTCGCGGCCGGTGAAGCGCTGCCCGGTGGCCTCCCAGCCCTCGCCGAGCGCCTTGCCGAGCAGCGGCTCGGCGACGACCAGCTTCTCCCGGCCGTCGGTGGCGACGACGTAGGTGACGTCGGGGTGGGCAGCGACCGCGGTGTTGGAGACCAGCGTCCAGGGGGTGGTCGTCCACACCAGGAGCGCGGCCTCGCCCGCGAGCGGGCCGGAGGTGAGCGGGAAGCGCACGTAGACCGAGGGGTCGACCACGGTCTCGTAGCCCTGCGCCAGCTCGTGGTCGGACAGGCCGGTGCCGCAGCGCGGGCACCAGGGCGCGACGCGGTGGTCCTGGACCAGCAGGCCCTTGTCGAAGATCTGCTTCAGCGACCACCAGACGGACTCGATGTACCCCGGGTCCATCGTCCGGTAGGCGTCGTCGAGGTCCACCCAGTACCCCATGCGGGTGGTCAGCTCGGCGAAGGCGTCGGTGTGCCGGGTCACGGACTCGCGGCACTTGGCGTTGAACTCGGCGATGCCGTACGCCTCGATGTCCTTCTTGCCGGAGAAGCCCAGCTCCTTCTCGACGGCGAGCTCGACCGGCAGGCCGTGGCAGTCCCAGCCGGCCTTGCGGGTCACGTGGTGGCCCTGCATCGTCTTGAAGCGCGGGAAGACGTCCTTGAAGACGCGGGCCTCGATGTGATGCGCGCCGGGCATGCCGTTGGCGGTGGGCGGGCCCTCGTAGAAGACCCATTCGGGCTTGCCCTCGGTCTGCTCGAGGGAGCGGGCGAAGACCTTGTTCTCCTGCCAGAACGCGAGCACCTCGTGCTCGAGCGCGGGCAGGTCGACCTGGGCGGGGACCTGGCGGTACTGCGTCATCGGATTCTGCCTCCGGCGGACACGTCGCGTGCGTATTCCGTCGGAGGGACGAGAGCACGTGCTGTGACTGCTCCCGCGGTACCACCCTCCTTGGCTGCGGACGGGCCCTCGCGGGCTCGCTCCGCAACCCCCTCATTGGGGTCGCGCTACCGGGTCTACTCGCCCTCGCGGGCTTTCTTCCGGCGGCTCCGGGGTGATCTTCACGTCGCGCACACCCCCGGGCTTCCACCGTCCCCGGGTCGCTATGGGCTGCGTACGGCGCTACTCGTCCCCTTCCACGCCTTTCGCTCCGCCCAGTGTAAGGGGCTGCGGGGTGCCGTGTCGGCCGGGTTTCCGCGGGGAGCCGGTGTGACCCGAATGGCCCGGTCCGCACCCTGTTACCCGTTGGTACCGGAATACCTCGTGGAGAGCTGGGCACAACCGATGCAGACCTGCCTCCCGACCCGGTGCGGCAGGCGGATCAGGCGGCGTGCCCCGTTGCCGCGGGTCCGGAGTCGATTTATCGTTCCGGCACGATTCGCGAGCAAGATCACAATATGTGAAGGGGCCTCGGCCATGGTGGGGAAGAAGACCACCGTCACGAAGAAGACGACGGCGAAGAAGACGGCACCGGCGGCCGCCTCCGCGGCCCGCAGGAGTGCCGCGCCCACCGCGCGGAAGGCGGCGGCCAAGCGCCCCACCAGGGCTGCGTCCCCCGCTCGCAGTGCCACCGCCACGGCCGGCGAAGGAGCGGCCGAGGGGAAGCGGACCCCCGCGAAGCGGGCGGTCCCCCGTACGTCCGCGCCGCCGGAGAAGGCGGCGCCGGCCACCAGGACGACCGCGAAGAAGGCCGCGGCCGGGAAGAAGGCGCCCGCGAAGAAGGCTGTCGTACGCAAGGCGGCACCCGCCGCGAAGAAGGCCGCGGCGCCCGCCGCGGGGAAGACCGCGGCCGAGGCCGCAGGAAAGAAGGCGGCCGTGGCGGAGGAGACGACGACCAAGGCGGCGTCCACACGGAAGACCGCGGCACGCACCGCGAGGAAGACCGCGCCTCCCGCCAAGAAGGCGGTCACGGCGGCGGAGAAGCCCGCGAAGGCGCCGGCCGCGGCGAAGAAGGCCGCACCGGCGAAGAAGGCCGCGCCCGCGGGGAAGGCCGCGAAGACGTCCAAGACCGCCAAGACCGCCAAGACCGCCGGTACGGCCGCGACGGCCGCACCCGCGAGGACCGCCAAGACCGGCACGACCCCCGCCCGAGCGGCGGCGAGGACCACGAGGGCCACGAAGGCCACGAAGACGGGAGCCAAGACGGTGGCAGCGAAGAAGACGGCGGCCGGTACGGCCGCGGCAGGGGCGTCCGCCTCCGCGGTCCCCACGGCCCGCATCGCCGAGGCGGCGGGCGTCGTCGCCGCGGGCGACCTGGCCGTACGGCCCGACGAGGAGCCGTGGTCCGAGGAGGAGGTGGACGCGGCGCGCGCCGAACTGCTGGCCGAGATGGACCGGCTGCGGTCCGAGATCTCCACCTCGGAGGACGCCATCACCGGGCTGCTGCGCGACTCGGGCGACGGTGCCGGCGACGACCAGGCCGACACCGGAACCAAGAACATCACGCGCGAGCACGAGATGGCGCTGACCGCCAACGCCCGCGAGATGCTCGCGCAGACCGAGCACGCGCTGGAGCGGCTGGACTCCGGCACGTACGGGCTCTGCGAGTCCTGCGGCAAGCCGATCGGCAAGGCGCGGATGCAGGCCTTCCCCCGTGCGACGCTCTGCGTGGACTGCAAGCAGCGCCAGGAACGCCACTGACCGCGGACACGGGGAATCGCGGGGCCCGAACCCCCGCAGCCCCGCTGTTCGGACGTATGTGCCGTAACCTCGTCTGCGTCAGGATCCGGACTGGCGCAGATCAGGGCTGAAGGACTCACATGGCGAAGGCACAGGAGACCGCGGCGGACACGGCCGAGGAGCCGACCGGCGGTACGGACGAGGTCACCGGCAAGGGGCCGCGGCGGATCGCCGTGCTGCTCGGCGTCGCGGCGCTCGCGTACGTCCTCGACCTCCTCTCCAAGATCTGGGTGGTGACCAGCCTGGAGGGGCACGAGCCCATCGACGTGTTCGGCAGCTACCTGCGCCTGGAGGCGGTGCGCAACGCCGGCGCGGCCTTCGGCTTCGGCCAGGGCATGACCATCGTCTTCACGGTGATCGCGGTCACGGTGATCGTGGTGATCGCCAGGATCGCCCGCAAACTGCACAGCGTGCCGTGGGCGATCGCGCTGGGACTGCTGCTCGGGGGTGCCTTCGGCAACCTCACGGACCGGGTGTTCCGCGCGCCGGGCTTCCTGCAGGGGCACGTGGTCGACTTCATCGCGCCGACCCACTTCGCGGTCTTCAACCTGGCCGACTCGGCGATCGTCTGCGGCGGCATCCTGATCGTCCTGCTGTCCTTCCGCGGTCTCGACCCGGACGGAACCGTCCACAAGGACTGAGCCGGGATCGGGGCGGCGGAGGACGCCCCGCGGATCCGGCATACTCGATCAGGTGAGTATGCCTGCCGAAGTTCGATCCCTTCCCGTCCCCGATGGCCTCGAGGGCGAGCGCGTCGACGCCGCCATCGCCCGCATGTTCGGTTTCTCGCGGACCAAGGCGGCCGAGCTGGCCGCCGCCGGGAAGGTGACGATCGACGGCAGCGAGGCCGCCAAGTCCGACCGGGTGTCGGGCGGTGCCTGGCTCGAGGTCGAGATGCCCGCGCCGCCGCGCCCGGTGGAGGTCGTCGCCGAGCCGGTGCCCGGCATGCGGATCGTCCACGACGACGAGCACGTGGTCGTGATCGACAAGCCCGTGGGCGTGGCCGCGCACCCCAGCCCCGGCTGGACCGGCACCACGGTCATCGGCGGCCTGGCCGCCGCCGGCTACCGGATCTCCACCTCCGGCGCCGCCGAGCGCCAGGGCATCGTCCACCGGCTCGACGTCGGCACCTCGGGGCTGATGGCCGTCGCCAAGTCGGAGATCGCGTACAGCGACCTCAAGCAGCAGTTCCGGGAGCGCACGGTCGACAAGCGCTACCACGCGCTGGTCCAGGGCCATCCGGACCCGCTCAGCGGCACCATCGACGCGCCGATCGGCCGCCACCCCAACCACGACTACAAGTGGGCCGTGACCGCCGACGGCAAGCCCAGCGTCACGCACTACGACCTCGTCGAGGCGTTCCGCGCGGCCTCCCTGCTCGACATCAAGCTGGAGACCGGCCGCACCCACCAGATCCGGGTCCACATGGCCGCCCACCGCCACCCCTGCGTCGGCGACCTGACCTACGGGGCCGACCCCACCCTCGCCAAACGGCTGAAGATCACCCGCCAGTGGCTGCACGCCGTCCGCCTGGGCTTCTCCCACCCCGAGGACGGCCGCTGGGTGGAGTTCGAGAGCTCCTACCCCGACGACCTGCAGTACGCCCTCGACGCCGTACGAGCCGACAGTGCCTGAGACCTACGAGGTCCGGGTCGCCACCGACCCGGACGACCTGAAGGCGTACTACGCGGTGCGGCACGAGGTCTTCGTCGTCGAGCAGAAGGTCCCCGCCGAGCTGGAGTACGACGCCCACGACGCCGACGCCGTGCACGTCCTGGCCACCGGCCCCGGGGGCGGCCTCGGCGCGGGCCGGCTGCTCCTCGGCGAGGACGGCACCGGCATCCTCGGCCGGCTCGCCGTGTCCGGCGCGTCCCGCGGGCTGGGCATCGGCGTGGCCCTGGTGCGCGCCATCGAGGACGAGGCCCGGCGGCACGGCCTGTCCGCCGTCGAGCTGCACGCCCAGTCCCACGCCGTCGGCTTCTACGAGCGCCTGGGCTACACGTCCTTCGGCGAGGAGTACGAGGAGGCGGGCATCCCGCACCTGTCGATGAGGCGCGTGCTCTGACCGGGGCGGAGGCGGCCGACATGCCACGCTAGGGGTGTGGATCAACTCGCGCTGTTCTTCGCCCTGATGCTCGCGGCCATCGTCATGGTGCCGCTGGGCGACCGGATGGGGCTGCCGTCGCCCGTGCTGATGACACTGCTCGGGGTCGTGCTGGCCCTCCTGCCGTTCGTGCCGAACGTCGAGATCAACCCCGAGCTCATCCTGCCGCTCGTGCTGCCGCCGCTGCTCTACGCCTCCGTACAGCGCACGTCCTGGCGGCAGTTCGCCGTCAACAAGAAGGCCATCTTCCTGCTGGCCGTCGCACTGGTGCTGATCACCACCGCGGCGGTGGGCGCCATCGCCAACGCCGTCGTCCCCGGCATCTCGCTGGCCGCCGCCCTCGCGCTCGGCGCGCTGGTCGCCCCACCGGACCCGGTGGCCGCGACCGCCGTCGCCGGGCGCCTCGGCCTGCCGCGCCGCATGGTGTCGACCCTGGAGGGCGAGGGGCTGTTCAACGACGTCACCGCGATCGTCGTCTACAACGTCGCCGTCGCCGCGGCCGTGACCGGCTCCTTCTCCTGGCCCGAGGCGCTCGGCGAACTGCTGCTGTCGGCGGTGGTCGCGGTCGGCGTCGGCGTCGTGCTCGGCTGGACCGCCTCCAAGCTGATGGGCGTCGTGGGGGACCCGACCCTGCAGATCGGGCTCTCGCTGCTCGTCCCGTTCGCCTCGTACGCGATCGCCGACGAGGCGCACGGCTCCGGCGTCCTCGCGGTGCTCACCACCGCGCTGTTCCTCGCCGAACACGCCCGCGACGCCGACGACGTGACCGGGCGACTGGTCGGCGCCACCTTCTGGGAGGTCGTCGACACGCTCGTCACCGGCGTCGCCTTCGGCCTGATCGGCCTGGAGCTGCACAACGTCTTCGGCGTCGGCGCCGGCCGCTGGGGCACGATGCTGAGCCACGCGGCGATCGTCGTCGGCGCCGTCGTCCTCGTACGGCTGGCCTACCTGATGCCGGCGGCAGCGGTGACCAGACGGCTGCACAAGCGGCGCGACCTCGACGAGGACATCCCGATGTCCTGGCGGGAGACCGTCGTCATGTGGTGGGCCGGCATGCGCGGTGTGGCGTCCGTCGCCCTGGCGCTGGCCATCCCGCACACCACGGAGGCCGGCGAGGCCTTCCCGGCGCGTGACGAGATCCTCTTCATCGCCTTCTCCGTCGTCCTCACCACCCTCGTGCTGCAGGGCCTCACCCTTCCGCAGGTCGTCAAACGGCTCGGGGTCAGCAGCGACACCCAGGTGGAGCACGACATGGAGATGCTGCTCGCGCTGCGCGCCATGGCCGCCGCCAAGCAGCGGCTGAAGGAGGTCGAGGCGACCGAGGACTTCTCCGAGGAGGTCTCCGAACTCCTGCACCGCCGCGCCTTCGACGTCGGGGCCCGGATCTGCCCCGACATCGTCGACGACGAGAAGCGCGAGCGGCACACCGCCCGCGTGCGCCGCATCAGGACCGTCGAGCGCGTCCAGCGCGACATGCTCTCCGCCGCCCGGCACGAGGTCCTCGCGGCCCGCAGCGAGCCCGGCTACGACCCCGAGATCGTCGACCGGGTGCTGCGCCAGCTCGACGTGCGCAGCCTGCGCGTGTCCCGGTAACCGGCCCGGCGCGTTGCCTAGCGGGATCCGGGGCCGGGACCGATGTCCTCGGCCCCGGGTGTGGCCTGCTCCCGGTCCGGGGCCTCGGCCAGGCCGGGGGCGGTGGCGGTGTTGATGCGCGGCAGCGCGTACGGGTGCTCGCGGCGCAGCCAGTCGATCATCTGCTCCCGCACCACGCAGCGCACCGTCCAGATGTCGTCCGCGTCCTTCGCCGTGGCCAGCGCCCGCACCTCGATCGTGGACGGGGTGGTGTCCGTCACCACCAGGCCCCAGGCCCGGCCGTCCCACTGCTCGCACTCCTTGAGGACGTCGTGGAGGCGTCCGCGCATCAGGTCGACGGGCGTGGCGTGGTCCAGGTGGAAGTAGACGGTGCCGGTCATCCGGGCGTTGCCGCGGGACCAGTTCTCGAAGGGCTTGCTGGTGAAGTACGAGACCGGCATGGTGATCCGCCGCTCGTCCCAGGTGCGGACCACCAGGTAGGTGAGGGTGATCTCCTCCACCGTCCCCCACTCGCCCTCCACAACCACCGCGTCGCCGATCCGGACCATGTCGCCGAAGGCGATCTGCAGCCCCGCGAAGAGGTTGCCCAGCGTCGACTGGGCGGCTATGCCGGCGACGATGCCGATCAGCCCCGCGGAGGCCAGCATCGAGGCGCCGAAGCCGCGCATCGCGGGGAAGGTCAGCAGCATGGCCGCGATCGCCACCACGCCGACGACCGCGGTGACCACCCGCTGGATCAGGCTCACCTGCGTCCGCACCCGCCGCACCCGCGCCGCGTCCTGGGCGGCGGAGGCGTAGCGCGAGTAGGAGGCCTCCACGACGGCCGCCGCGCCCCTGACGACCAGCCAGGCACAGGCCCCGATCAGCACCAGCGTCAGCACCTGCCCGATCCCGCGGGTGTGGCCGCGGGCCAGGTGCGCCTGTTCGTACGAGCCGCGCAGCAGCGAACTGCAGATCACCAGCTGGAGCGCCAGCCGGGCGCGGCGCAGCAGGTTCCACAGCGGGGTCTCCGGGTGCCGGGCGTCCGCCCGGCGCAGCGCATGGTCCACGGCCCAGCCCACGGCGAGCGTGACGACGAGGGAGCCGCCCACCACGCCGAGCGGTCGTATGACGGAATCCATGTCTTCGACGGTAACGGGCATGATGGAGCCCGTACCCGACCGTGCGCCGATCATGGGAAGTGAAATTGTGAGCTCGGGCATGACCATCGTGCTGTTCCACTCGGCCTACGGACTCCGTCCCGCCGTGCACGCCGCTGCCGACCGGCTGCGCGCGGCCGGCCACGAGGTGCACGTGCCCGACCTCTACGAGGGCCGCACCGCGGACACCGTCGAGGAGGGCATGGCCATCAAGGACGAGATCGGCCGCGACGAACTGCTGATGCGCGCCGTCACCGTCTCCGGCCCGCTCTCCGGCCGCGGCCTGGTCTACGCCGGGTTCTCGCTGGGCGGTTCCATCGCGCAGAACCTCGCCCTCGCCGACGACAGGGCCCGCGGCCTCCTGCTGCTGCACGGCACCTCCGACATCGCCGACGACGCGGCCACCGACCTCCCCGTCCAGCTGCACGTCGCCGAGCCCGACCCCTTCGAGCCCGACGACTGGCTGAACGCCTGGTACCTGCGCATGCGCAAGGCGGGCGCCGACGTGGAGATCCACCGCTACCGGGGCGCCGGACACCTCTTCACCGACCCGGACCTCGACGACTACGACGCGGAGGCGGCCGAGCAGACCTGGGCGGTCGCCCTGGACTTCCTCGCCGACCTCGCGGCGGAGGCCGGGACGGCGGGGGAGCCGGGGGAGACCGGGACGGCGGGGGAGGCGTAACGCCGTTGCGGACGGGGGCCGTTGTCAGTGCCCGCTGAGATCATCGGGGACATGGGTGTTCTCTACGGGTACTACTCCGCCGCCGACGACAAGGACGCCGCACGCGCCGTGGTCCGGGAGTTCCGTGAGCTGTGCGAGTTCCGGGGGCCTCGCGAGCTCCGCGAGGCCGACGGCGACGGTCGCGACGAGCACGTGACCCAGGGCATAGACCCGGTCGTGGAGTTGCTCCCCGCGGAGGTGCTCATCACCGGCCGCGCCCCCGAGGACGTGCGCTCCGACCCGCGCCGCGGCGCCCTGGTGGGCGTGGCCGGCGAGGGCAGGGTGGTCGCCGTCTCCCTCACCGACAGTTTCCGCGACGCCCTCGCCGCCTTCGACGCGGACCTGCTGGACGACGTCGCCATGGGGTGGTCCCGCACCTCCGGGGGGCTCCACGGCGTCCACGGCCCGGACGTCCTCGGGCTGTTCCTCAAGGAACTCGCCGGGCTGGCCGGCCGCGCGGCGGCGGGCGGACGGCGCCTCTACTGCTGGATCCGCCCCTGAGCGAAGGCGGCCCCGCGCGGCCCGGCGGCCGCGGCGAGCAGCAGGAGCGCGGCCGAGGGCAGGAACACGTACATCGCCGGCACCGCGCCGATGACGGACCAGGTGACCAGCGCCAGCGCGATGACGACGCAGGCCTGGGCGAACACCCTGGGGAACCGCCCCAGGAGCGGTGGCAGCGCCAGCGGCACCACGGTCAGCACGAAGAAGCCTCCGTAGTAGCTGTCCAGCCCGAAGAGCAGCCCGGGCACGGCCGCGGCCAACGCCCCCACCGCGAGCACCCACTGCCGCCGCCCGATCCCCGCCCGCGCTTCCGGCCGCCCCACCTCAGCCCTCATGGCCGCCCCTTCCCCCTGGCGAACAGCACTTTGAACGCGTTCAACCTAGCGGATCGAGGCCCGGCTCAGTACCAGCGGCTGAACGCGGCGGCACCGAGGCCGGACCGGGCGGCGTGACGCAGCACACGCACGGGGGCGTCGAGCAGCTCGGCCCCGTCGAACTCCGGGGCGTCGCCCATGCCGCGCATCCAGCCGGCCACGCGGGAAAGGACCTCGTCCCGCCGGGCGCCGGAGACGTCCAGGGCCCGCACGACCCGGGGGAGTGCCGCCACCACCTCGTCATGGCTCAGCAGGAACTCGCCGAACCTGCCGGGCAGCAGGGCCGAAGCCTCCGCGCCGAGACCGTGCAGCAGCGCCGCGACCGGGCTCGCCTTACGGGCGACGGCGGCGAACGGGCCGTCGCCCCCGGTCGTCGGCATGAGCTCCATGAGCTCGTCCTGAAGGGTCAGCGCGGGCTCGTCGTCGGGGGCGGTGTTGCAGTGCACGAGTTCGGCGAACCGCAGCGCGGCCGGGGTGGGGGACGCGCCACCCGAGCCGTCCGCGGTGCCATCGAAGAAGCGCTCCGCGTCACCGCCGCCCGACCACCAGGCGAGCGCCTGCGCGTGCACCGGTGGCAGGTCCTCGTCTCCGGTGCCCCGCCGGGCCGCGTGCCGGGCCAACGCCCGTGCCTCGTCGTCGGGGACGGCCCCGACCACCCAGACGCCCATCACGCTCACGGCCCCCACCTCCCGGTTCGATCCCGACCGTATCCAAGGGGGCCGGAGGGAGCGTCGCGGGGGCGTCACGTCGTGGATGACGGTCGGCACGGCGCCTGGGCCTGCCGCCGCCACCGCCGATCGCCACGACGGCCTACGCGTGCTCGTTCCGCGCGACGGCAACGTTCGTTGCCGTTCCGGGGACGGCCGGGGTGGAATGGGCGGATGGAAGACCTGTCCTCGATCGCCGCCGCCCTGGCGGAGGTCGGCCCCCGCCTCAAACGCCTGCGCACGCAGCGGGGCGTCACGCTGGCCGCGCTGTCCGAGTCCACGGGCATCTCCACGAGCACCCTGTCCCGCCTGGAGACCGGCGGGCGCCGCCCCAGCCTCGAACTCCTCCTCCCGATCGCCCGGGCGCACCGCGTACCGCTGGACGAACTGGTCGGCGACCCCGAGTCCGGCGACCCCCGGGTACGCCTCAAGCCCCGCCGCGTGAACGGCCGTACCGTCCTGCCGCTGACCCGGCAGCCGGGTTCCCCGCAGGCATGGAAGGTCGTCGTCCCGGCGGGCCAGTGCGAGCCCGACCTCCGTGTCCACGAGGGCTACGAGTGGCTGTACGTGCTCTCCGGACGCCTCCGCCTCCTGCTGGGCGACCGCGAGGTCGTCCTCGGCGTCGGAGAGGCCGCCGAGTTCGACACCCGGATGCCGCACTGGTTCGGCAGCGCCGGTGACCAACCCGTCGAGATCCTCAGCCTCTTCGGCCGCCAGGGCGAGCGCATGCACGTCCGGGCCAGGCCCAGCCGGGGGAAGGGGAGCGGCGGTGACGGCTGAGGACGAGCTGGCTGATCGCGCTTTCCCCGTCGCAGTAACGCAGTAACCTCCGTCCGGAACGGGGGAGACGGGTGGGGACGGTGGGGGAAGTCCAGGGGCCGCTCGCGTCGGCGGAGGCCCTCAGACGCGACGGCAAGTACGAGGACGCGCGGAAGGCACTGGACGCCGCCGTCGCCCAGGCGGCGCCGGACGACGTGGAATTGTGGTGCGGCGCGGGCGCGCTGTACCTGGCGATCGGGCCGGAACGCTTGGCGCTGGCCGCGGCTGAACGCGCCGTCGCCGCGGCGCCCGAGAGCTGGCGCGCCCAGGTCCTGGTGTCACGGGCGCGGCGCCGGCTCGGTGACTTCGCCGAGAGCGTGCACGCCGCGCGTCACGCCGTGCTGCTCGCCCCGCTCGAGGCCGAGGCCCACGATGCCCTGGGCCACGCCCTGTACGCATGCGGGCAACGCGGCTTCTCGCTTCTGCCGCTCGGGACCGGCGGGGAGGCCAGGCGAGCGCTGCGCCGCGCCGCCGAACTCCGTGGCCCCGTGTCACCGGCGGCGGCGACACGGCGCAGGGTGAAGTTGCTGCTGGGCCTGACCCTCCTCGTCCTCGGGAGTTCGGCACTCTGGTGCCTCTGGGGTGCCCGTATCGCCGGGAACGTTCTTGTGGCGCTCAAGGCGGTGCCTGCCGCGATCGTGGGCATCGGTGCCCTCGTCACGGGCGAGTGGCGCCACAACCGGGGCCGCATCCGCGGCAAGCTCCGCGCGGATCCGGGGGAGGCCCGCCTCCACGTCCTGCACAGGGTCGCGCCGCTGACGATGCTCGGGTTGATCGCGACCGGCACGTGGGATGACGAGAGCGTCCACGTACACCCTTCGAGCGGACGGGTGACGCTCGTCGCCGCCGTCGCCACGCTGGTGATTCTCGGCTGGCTGGCCGTGTTGCGCTGGTGGTACGGGCGCGAGGTGTGGCGTACGGCCTTCGGCAGCTTCGTTGTCGGGGCGCACGTGGCGATCACGCTCCTGTTCGCCGTCGCACCGGCGGTGTTCGTCCGGACAGGGATGCTCCGCGAATCGGACGTGGCCCTCAAAGGGGCGCTCGTCTGGGTCACGGTGGGGTTCGCCGGAACCTGGATCGTGGTCGCCGTCCGGCGCCGGCGCCGTCTGCGCGCGGCCATCGCACAGCCGCCCGCACTCGCCGGTCGGCCACAAGGCCCCTTCGCCTGACCGGCTACCGGTACCAGTCGCCGCCATCGGCGAGGGCCCGCCGCAGATAATCGTCCAGCTCCCGCGCAGCCCACAGCCGACTGTCGTCCTCGTGGTCCCACACGAAGATGTCCGGACGCTTGGGCGTCTGCACGAAGGCGAACTGGTCACCCCCGCCGTTGTCACCGAAGAACAGCAGGGCGTCGAAGGGCATGTACAGGCCAGGGAACGCATCGGGGGACCAGAACAGCAGATTCTGTTCCACGATCCGATGCAGGGACCAGACGACGTCCTTGCCGTAGGGGCCGACCATCCCGTCGGCCTCCAGCAGCAGGGCGGCCAACTGCGCGGGCAGGGCCCGCCCCAGACGCTGCTCGGCGTCGGCGAGGGCCGCCCGGTCAACCGGTGGTCGAAATGCGACGTCGGGCAGGACCTCGGCAGCGGTTTCTTTCCACATCAGCGCAGCATATGCGGCGGGCTGGTCAACCGGTCAGCTTCCGGATACGCCGGCGCCGGCCTCGAGACGAAAGCTCAACTGGGCCCCCACCTCCCGGAAACCGAGCGCGCCCGCAACCCTTCGGGACGGCTCGGGCCGAGCTCTCCACTGAGGTAGGAGACCCGCATCGAGAGCATGAGCCACTGCTGCGGAGGCCACGGTCTTCGCCAACCCACGACCGCGGCGCTGCGGTGCTGTGAGTACCGACACATGAGCAGTACTCCCGGGCCACAGCCGATATCCCGCTGCGGCCACGACCTCGCCGCCGTCGAGGACGACGAACGCAGGCGAAGAGATCTCATCCAGGCCGCTTTCGCCGGCGTCTTCGTGCCCCACTGCCCCGAGCAAGGCCAGCAGGTCAGGGTGTTCCGCGGGCAGGCGCACCACAGCCCGGTCCGTGGGCGCAGGACGGAACTCCACGTCGGACACGTAAGCGAGGGTGGCCGGACCGAGTATCTCGGCGACGGGCAGTACCGTCCGGAGCGCGTCCGTCCGGACGAGGGCGTCCGGAGGAATCCCAGCGGTGGCTTTGCACAGCAGGCCGGCGACCTCGGCTGTCGGAACCGTGACGATCCCTGCTCCGCCCAGCACCACGACCCCACACCACGAAGGGGGACACAACCCCGACCCCGGTGAGACGACCATCTGGGCCGCGGAGCGTCCGAATTCGGCAGGTACGCCGGCCAGTTCCCGCCACAGGGCATGAGCACGAGCCGTCAGGTCGTCAGGCATGCGTGGATCCTGCCATTGGAGTGCCCAGTGCGAGGCGGCGTGAGCACAGGAGCTGGCCCGATCAGCGGCCGGTGTACGAGCCCAGGTCTCTTGCGACCTCCGGCGCGACGTTGGCGGGGGTCGGTCCGACGCGGCCGCTACGATCACCCCATGTTCCGCCGCCACGGCGGCGGCGGGCAGCGATCCCAGCGGCACTCTATGAACCCGTGTATGTCCGTCCCCACGCCCGGAATTGTCCTCCGTCGCGCTGAGAGGTGTGACGAGATTTCTGGCTTGTCAGCCAGCTCCGAGCGTTCCAGGCGACCCTGCGCGTGCTGGGAACGACGGCACGACGTCGACCGCGGCGCCGAACTCGGTGGACGTCGTGTGGACGGCGGGCCGGCGTACCGGATCCGACCACTGGCCCGGCGGGCAGACTGTGCAAATGCAGCCACCTGCCGAAGCCGTTGCGTCCACCGTGCTGATTGAGGTCGTGAAGATCTCCGCCCTCCCAGTCAAACGCGGTGCTCCGTACCCGGGCAGAGCGGTCGCGCACTGGGCCGGGAGCGAGGTTGCCAAGGCCCTGACCTTGATCGAGGACCTGCCCGGCAGTGAACAGCACCGCTGCGGCTTCTCGCCAGGCTGGAGTGTGCGGGCGTACGAGGACTCCCTCGACGTTGTGATATTCGAGGCGGCATTCTGTTTCGGGTGCCACGAGGTCCGGATGCACGGCTGGGCGGTACCAACCACGCTGGCCACGCAGTTCTTCGACGCGGATGCGCCGCCAGCCCGCGCCCTTTCGGCCCTCTTCCGCGCGGCATCTTACGGCTCCCTGATCATGCACGGCCCCAGCCCAGGCAGGCCACCGGCGAAACCCGGTGGGGCAGGGTCCGCAGCCTCAGTCTTCCAAGCTGGAGCCCTGCGAAGATTTGGGCGCAGCCGGGCTCCAGGTGCCCTTGACTCGGTGGACGAGCTCCAGCGCAGTCGCCACTAGGCGTGGGCTAGTGTGCGCCCTGTCAGGGGGTAGGAGTGGCGGAAAAACCGAAATGGCAGAACCATCCGGCCTGGTACCTGGTGATCATGGTGCCGCAGCTACTGTTTGTGATGTCGGAGGACGACGCCATCAGCCGTTTCCTCGAGGCGTCGGGTCTTGTGCTGTGGGGATTCCTTTGCGGGCGCGAGTCGGCGAAGCGGGCCGCGTGGCGGAGGAGTGCCGCTGAGGGAGGCGCCGCAGCGGATAAGAGACGCCAATGGCGCGAAGGCCGCCGCACCACGTAGCCCGCAACCCGCGGTTCTGCAGCCGTGCTGCTGACATCCAACGATGACATCAACGGCCATGAACGGTCCCGGATCAGGTCGGCTGCTGGGAACCCAACTCCACCATGGACCGGGCGGTTTCTGCAGGTGTACCGGGACCCCGATCGAACTACTAAAGCGGGTGTCGCAGGTGAGCGAGCTCCGTCACAGGGCCGTCGCCCGGCTGACGGTCAGATGATGCCAGTGGTGGCTGCAGCTGTGGACACGGCATCGTGCCCTGCGTCTGCCGTCCGCGACGGCCAGCAGGGCGATCAGCAGACGGAAGGCCTTCATTCGCTCGTGCTGCGGGGCCAGCCCGGCGATCCTCCCCACCTGGTCCTCGATTCGTCCTCGAACGAGCATGACCGCAGGAGTGTGGGTCGGCCGGAGACCGGAACGCCGGATGCTCTCCAGGGCTTCCTCGGCGGTGGGATGGGCCTGAAAGCAGAACCCCGCCAGCAGGCACAGCGTCCCAGTCTGCTCGTCCTCGGAGAGAGACGCGAACCACGTGATCCCCTCGTCGAGCGGGCGCAGGTCCTGGGCGAGTTCGTTCAGGTACTCCCCGGTGCCCGGTCGGTATCGCACGGCTTTCCCTCTCTCCTGGGGTCGTGATCCGCCGGAGGCCACCGCCGGATGCCCCTATTGCGGACCCTCAGCCAGCAGGGCGACGCGCCCCCTGGAGGAGGCCGTCCCTTTTTTCATCCTTCGTTCTGGTGGCGCGATCGCAGGTTCGCGAGTCCTGCGGCACTACGCGCTGAGGATGTGAGCAGCGGGGCACGAAAGCCCGGGGCCGTCCCTGGGCCGTGGAAGGTGGACCAGCGCTGACCAACGTTGACAACCAGCGGCGGCGTCACCTCTGCTCAGTAGACCGATATGTGCACGTGGTCGAAGTGGTTCTGCGTGATGGACCCGCGGTCCTCCATCAACTTCCACCCCTGTTGCGGGAGTCGGCTCGACCAGATGTGCTGCTCGTAGATGACGTACCAGATGCCGTATTCGTCCGCATGCTCCCGCACCCAGGCCACGATGGCCTCGCCCAGGGCGTCGGACTTGCCGGTGGCCTTCTTGCCGGCGGGCATGAGCATGAAGTCGCAGGCGCGGCCGAGGGGGTGTTCGCCGCCGCCGGCGATGCCGCCTTCCTCGCGGTAGCAGCCGGGGGCGCCCTCGAGGCCGCGGGGGCCGAACTCCTTGACGACGGCCTCGCGGACGGCCTCCATGCGGGCGGTGATGTGCTGCGGCCCGCGGGGTTGCTCCTTCGGCCAGTTGGCCGCGCGGACCTGTGCGGAGAGTGTGGGCCACGCCACGGCGGCCAGTACGAGGCCGCCGATCAGCAGCAGCCCGAATATGGTGCGCCGCCGGCCGCGGCGCGCGGTGTCCCGCCCCCTGGTGGTGTTCATCGCAAGCCAGAACGCGCGACCGTGGCCGGAAGTGCCCGGTTGAACGCGGTGCGACGGTGACGCGAATAACGCCCCGCCGGGGGTCGTCCCCGGGCACGCGAGCGTACGCTCCTGCGTTGGACGCGGCAGACACGGACCAGCCCAGGAGGCACAGCACCGATGGCCACAGGCATGACGACGGACGAAGAGCGCGGCGAGCGGATCCTCGAGGTCTTCGGCACCGCGTTCGGGGAGCTGCTGGCCGCCGATCCGGCCGCGTTCCGGGTCAAGTTCCGCAAGATGGCGGCGTCGGCGTTCGCCTTCTACCGGGGCACCGCGTGCCTCTACTATGCGGACCTGGCCGACACCAAGGACGGCAGCCCGTTCCTGGACGAGCGCACGTCCCGGGTGTGGATCCACGGCGACCTGCACGCCGAGAACTTCGGCACCTACCTGGACGCCAACGGCCGCCTGATCTTCAACGTCAACGACTTCGACGAGGCCTACGTCGGCCCCTTCACCTGGGACCTCCAGCGGTTCGCCGCCTCCATAGCGCTGATCGGCTACAGCAAGGCCCTGGCCGACGACGTGATCTCCGGCCTGGTGCGCAGCTACGCCACCGCCTACCGCGAGCGCGTGCGCGCCCTCGCCCACGGCGAGGCCGTCCCCGCGCTGACGCTGGACTCGGCGCAGGGCCCGCTGCTGGACGCGCTGCGCCACGCCCGCTCGCAGACCCGGTTCGGGCTGCTGGACTCGATGACCGAGATCCGCGCCTGGGACCGCCGCTTCGGCGCGGGGGGCGGCGCCGTGGAACTGGACGGCGGCACCCGCGAGAAGGTGCTGCGGGCGTTCGAGGCGTACCTGGACACGCTGCCGGAGACCAGCCGGATCAACCCGGAGAGCCACCGCGTCAAGGACGTCGTGGGCCGCCGCGGCGTGGGAATCGGCAGTGCGGGCCTGCCCTCGTACAACATCCTCCTCGAGGGCCACACCGACGCCCTGGAGAACGACGTCGTGATCTACATGAAGCAGGGGCAGACCCCGGCGGTCTCCCGGCACATCACCGACCCGGCGGTGCGTGACTACTTCCGCCACGAGGGCCACCGCACCGTGATCTCGCAGCGCGCGCTGCAGGCGCACGCCGACCCGTACCTGGGCTGGACCGAGCTGGACGGCGTCGGCCAGCTGGTCGCCGAGGTGTCGCCGTACGCGGTGGACCTGGACTGGTCGGACATCGACGACCCGGAGCAGATCGAGGCCGTCGTCGCTGACCTCGGCCGGGCCACCGCCGGCATGCACGCGGCCGCCGACGACGAGAGCGGGCACTCGCTGGTGCCGTTCTCCACGGAGGACGCCATCGACGCGGCCATCGCCCGGGACGAGGACGGCTTCACGGAGTCCCTGGTGGAGTTCGCCCACTCCTACGGCGCCCGGGCCCGCGCGGACCACCAGATCTTCGTGGACCTGTTCCGCAACGGGCGCATCCCGGGGCTCTGATCCCGGGCGCCTTGTTCGGGGGTTTAGGCATTGCTTACACACCGGCATGGCACACTCTGCGCCATGGAAGGGACCGGACCCCGGCTGAGGGCACTGCGCGCGGGATGCTTCGCCGCGCTGTGCGTGACGCTGTCCGCGACCGCCCACATCATGCTCTCGCGGGAGCCCCTGCCGATGACGACCACGGCGGGGGCCTTCGCGGGCGTCTTCGCGGTCGCGTACGCGCTCGGCCGCCGGGAGCGCGGCTACTGGCCGATCGCCGGGCTGCTCGTCCCGCTGGAACTGGCCCTCGACACGCTGTTCACCGCGGGCCAGCACACCTGTTACGGCCCCGGGGGCGGTCCCGTCACCGGCTCGTGGCGCTCGATCAACGAGGCGCTGGCCTGCCACGGCGGCGACGTCGGCGGCTCGCTCGCCACGGGGCAGGGGATGTCCGGCGCAGGCACCTCGCCATGGCTGCTGCTCCTGGCGCACGTCTGCGTCGGCCTGGTCGCCGCCGGGTGGCTGCGGTGCGGTGAGGACGCCCTACACCGCCTGCTGCGTGCCGCCTTCCGGCCGCTGCTCGTCGCGGTGGCCGTCTTCCGGACGGCCGGACCGCGCGGTACCGCGCGCGCCGGCGCGGCCGGGCCCGTGGCCGCCGCCCCGGCCCTGCCCCTGCTCCTGCACTCCGTCGTACGGCGAGGGCCACCCGCCCGTCTCGGCTTCCGCTGAGCACGGCGCCCCACCCCTCACCCGCGTACGCACGAGTCGGAGATCACACCACCATGAGCAAGCGAAACAGCCAGGCCGCCAAGAACGCCGCCCGTGAGCGGCTGCGCGTCGAGCGCGAGCGGCAGGCGAAGCGGGACAAGCTGCGGCGGCAGCTCGTCGTCGGCGGCAGCGTCCTGGGCGTGCTGGCGCTCGGCGCCGGCATAGCCGTGGCCGTCGTCAAGATGAACGCGCCCACCTACTGGGAGAAGGCCGCGGACAAGCCGCTGGTGAAGCCGGCCAACTCCTCGGGCAAGAACGGCACGTCGATCGTCATCGGCGACGAGAACGCCAAGCACACGCTGAAGGTGTACGAGGACCTGCGCTGCCCGGTGTGCGCGCAGTTCGAGCAGACCTCGGGCGAGACCGTCCAGAAGGACGCCAAGGACGGCAAGTACAAGATCTCGTACACCATGGGTGCCTTCCTCGACGACCGCCTCGCCCAGGGCCAGGGTTCGAAGAACGCGCTGAGCGCGCTGGGCGCCGCCCTGAACGTCAGCAAGGACGCGTTCGTCCAGTACCACACGCTGCTGTACTCCAAGGACGTCCACCCCGAGGAGACCAAGGACGACTTCGGCAGCGACGACAAGCTGATCGAACTGGCGCAGAAGGTCGACGCGCTCAAGGGCAACAAGACCTTCGAGAACGCGGTCCGCAACGGCACCTACGACAAGTGGGCGCTGACCATGGACCAGCAGTTCACCGACGACGGCATCACGGGCACGCCGACCGTGAAGCTCGACGACAAGACCATCGACAGCGTGCAGGCGATGACCGCCGACCAGTACACGGCCGCGGTCGACCAGATCATCGGCAAGGGGTAGCACCGGCCCGTGGCCGGTTCCGCCCTCCGGTCCCCGGCGTCACGCCGGGGACCGGAGGGCGAAGTCCTCCCGAACTCTTGTGCATTCGGTCCCGGAAAGGGGTTACCGGCGCGTAATCTGACGCCCCGTGACCGATACCTCTGCACCCTCACAGACCTCATCGAGAACACCGAGCCGTCGTTCGGTCGTCAAGGCCGGCGCCGTCGTGACCGGCGCCGCGCTGATACCGCTGGCGGCCTACGCCGCCCCCGCCTCCGCCGCCCCGGCCCCCGCCTTCCTGCACGGCGTGGCCTCCGGGGACCCGCTGCCCGACGGCGTGCTGCTGTGGACGCGCGTGACTCCCCTGCCCGAGGCGGTCCCGGGCTCCGGGCTCGGCCCCGCGACCGAGGTGAGCTGGACCGTCGCCACGGACAAGGCGTTCGCCTCCGTCGTGGCTACGGGCACGGCGACCACCACCGCCACCTCCGACCACACCGTCAAGGCAGACGTGCGCGGACTGCAGCCCGCCACGGACTACTGGTACCGCTTCACGGCCGGCGGTGTGACCTCGCCGGCCGGCCGCACCCGTACCGCGCCCGCCGAGAACGCCGCCGCCGACCGGCTGCGCTTCGGGGTGGTCTCCTGCGCCAACTGGGAGGCCGGGTACTTCTCCTCCTACCGGCACCTGGCCGCCCGCGGGGACCTGGACGCCTGGCTGCACCTGGGCGACTACATCTACGAGTACGGCACCGGGGGCTACGCCGCCCGCGGCACCGTCGTCCGCCCGCACGCGCCCGCCCACGAGATCGTCACGCTGGCCGACTACCGCACCCGGCACGGGCGCTACAAGACCGACACCGACCTGCAGGCGCTGCACGCCGTGGCCCCGGTCGTGGCGATCTGGGACGACCACGAGTTCGCCAACGACGCCTGGTCCGGCGGCGCCGAGAACCACACCGAGGGCGCGGAGGGCGCCTGGACGGCCCGGGTGGCCGCCGCCAAGCAGGCCTACTTCGAGTGGATGCCGGTGCGTCCCTCGGTGGCCGGCACCACCTACCGGCGGCTGCGCTTCGGCAAGCTCGCCGACCTGTCCCTGCTCGACCTGCGCTCCTTCCGCTCCCAGCAGGCCTCGATCGGCAGCGGCTCGGTGGACGACCCGGACCGGACGATCACCGGCCGGGCCCAGTTGGACTGGCTGAAGGCCGGTCTGAAGGCCTCGGACACCACCTGGCGGCTGATCGGCAACTCGGTGATGATCTCGCCGGTCGCCTTCGGCGCGCTGCCGGACCACCTGCTGGCGCCGCTGGCGAAGCTGCTCGGCCTGCCCGCAGAAGGCCTGGCGGTCAACGTCGACCAGTGGGACGGCTACACCGACGACCGCCGCGAGATCCTGGCCCACCTGCGGGACAACGGCATCCGCAACACGGTGTTCCTGACCGGCGACATCCACATGGCGTGGGCGAACGACGTCCCGGTGAAGGCGGCGACCTACCCGCTGTCGGCCTCGGCCGCGACCGAGTTCGTGGTCACCTCGGTCACCTCCGACAACCTGGACGACATCCTCAAGGTCGCCCCGGACACCGTCTCCACGGTCGCCGAGGCCGCCGTGAAGGCCGCCAACCGGCATGTGAAGTGGCTGGACATGGACTCCCACGGCTACGGCGTGCTGGACATCACCGGCGAGCGGGCGCAGATGGACTACTACGCGCTCTCCGACCGCACCGACCCGAACGCCTCGTCGACCTGGGAGCGTTCGTACCGCACCCTGTCGGGCACGCAGAAGGTCGAGCGGGTCTACTCGCCGGTACGCTGAGCCTCCCGAATGTCGATTTCCGGCCAACCCCCCGTGCCGTGCGGGGACCGGCCGGCGCGGGGCGGGCGGCGGGGAGCCCCCGGGTCCGAATCCGGACACACCGCCCGCCCCGCGTTCCGTGGGTGTTACGCCGGCCGGCACGGACCCTCAAGGGTCCTTCGTTGTCTAGGGATTACCCTCTGTCCGCCAATGGGCCGGAAGGGGGCTGCACCGCTTCTGGCATGGACACATAACCTCCGGGCGGCGAGGAGGAAATTCCTCCCGTACGTCCCACGAGGAGTGCCCCCACATGTCACGCACCCCCCGTTCCCGCCGTCTCGTCGGTCTCGCCGCCGTGGCCGGAACCCTGGCCCTGCTCCCCCTCACCGGCGCGACGGCCACCGTGAGCAGCGCCTCCGCGCACGCGAGGACCCCCGCGGAGCAGTGCGCGGACGGCGGCGACGCCGCGGCCCGCAAGATGAAGGGCTCCACCGCCCACGAGCCCAACGCCATCAGTGACGCCACCGCCAAGGCGATGGACGCGGACCTGAGGAAGCGCGTCGCGAACATCAAGGCCGAGGGCAAGGGCTCCCGGGTCGCCGCCGCCGCGACGACGACCATCCCGGTCTACTGGCACGTCATCCACAGCGGCAGCACCGGCAAGCTCAGCGCCGCCGCCGTCGCCGGCCAGATAGCGGTGCTCAACGCGGCCTACGCCGGCCAGGGCACCGGCAACGTCGACTCCGGCTACCGGTTCTCGCTGGTCGCGACGGACTACACCGACAAGGCCGCCTGGTACAACCTGACCGAGGGCTCCTCGGCCGAGACCTCGATGAAGACCAGCCTCCGCAAGGGCGGCGCGAGCGCGCTCAACATCTACTCGGCCAACCTCCAGGACGACCTGCTCGGCTGGGCCACCTTCCCGAGCTGGTACGCCGGCGACCCCGAGGACGACGGCGTGGTCATCCTCGACGCGTCCGTCCCCGGCGGCTCCGCCACCAACTACAACCAGGGCGACACCGCCACCCACGAGGTCGGCCACTGGATGGGCCTGTACCACACCTTCCAGGGCGGCTGCGGCGCCAACGGCGACTACGTCTCCGACACGCCCGCCGAGAAGACCGCCGCCAGCGCCTGCCCGACCGGCCGTGACACCTGCACGGCCGGCGGGGTGGACCCCATCCACAACTTCATGGACTACACCTACGACTCCTGCATGTACCAGTTCACCGCAGGCCAGGTGAGCCGCATGAAGAGCTCGTGGGCCGCCTACCGGGCGGGCTGACGCCACCGTCCGCGTCCGGCCGGTCACGGGGCCGGCCGGCCGCGGCGGCGAGGGCGGGGAGGGCGGGAATGGCATCGGCTGTCGGACCCCCGGCGTAGGATTCCAACGCCGCCAGATGACGACCGATGCCGGAGGTGTCGCTTCCCGTGACCACGCCGTTCACCCACCTTCACGTCCACACCCAGTACTCCCTGCTGGACGGAGCGGCGCGGCTCAAGGACATGTTCAAGGCGTGCGGTGAGATGGGCATGACGCACATCGCCATGACCGACCACGGCAACCTGCACGGGGCGTACGACTTCTTCCACCAGGCCAAGGGCGCCGGGATCACGCCGATCATCGGGATCGAGGCGTACGTCGCCCCCGAGTCGCGGCGGAACAAGCGCAAGGTCACCTGGGGCCAGCCGCACCAGAAGCGGGACGACGTCTCGGCCTCCGGTTCGTACCTGCACAAGACGATCTGGGCGGCGAACGCGACGGGTCTGCACAACCTCTTCCGGCTCTCCTCCGACGCCTACGCCGAGGGCTGGCTCACCAAGTACCCGCGCATGGACAAGGAGACCATCGCCCAGTGGTCGGAGGGCCTGATGGCCTCCACCGGCTGCCCCTCGGGCGAGGTGCAGACCAGGCTCCGCCTCGGCCAGTTCGACGAGGCGGTGAAGGCCGCCGCCGAGTACCAGGACATCTTCGGCAAGGAGCGGTACTTCCTGGAGCTGATGGACCACGGCATCGAGATCGAGCGCCGGGTCCGCGACGGGCTGCTGGAGATCGGCAAGAAGCTCGGCATCCCGCCGGTCGTCACCAACGACTCGCACTACACCTACGCGAGCGAGGCCGACGCCCACGACGCGCTGCTGTGCATCCAGACCGGCAAGAACGTCTCCGACCCGGACCGCTTCCGCTTCGACGGCACGGGCTACTACCTGAAGACGACGGACGAGATGTTCGCCATCGACTCCTCCGACGCCTGGCAGGAGGGCTGCCGCAATACCACGCTGCTGGTCGCGCAGCAGGTCGAGACCGAGGGCATGTTCGAGGCGCGGAACCTGATGCCCCGCTTCGACGTCCCCGAGGGGTACACCGAGGTGACCTGGTTCCGCGAGGAGACCATGCGCGGCATGCAGCGCCGCTACCCCGGAGGCATCCCGGACGACCGGATCAAGCAGGTCGAGTACGAGATGGACACCATCATCCAGATGGGGTTCCCCGGCTACTTCCTCGTCGTCGCCGACTTCATCATGTGGGCCAAGAACAACGGCATCGCCGTGGGCCCCGGCCGCGGTTCGGCGGCCGGCTCGATCGTCGCGTACGCGATGGGCATCACCGACCTCGACCCGATCGACCACGGCCTGATCTTCGAGCGCTTCCTCAACCCCGAGCGCGTCTCCATGCCCGATGTCGACATCGACTTCGACGAGCGCCGGCGCGCCGAGGTGATCCGGTACGTCACCGAGAAGTACGGCGCCGACAAGGTCGCCATGATCGGCACCTACGGCACGATCAAGGCCAAGAACGCGATCAAGGACTCGGCCCGCGTCCTGGGCTACCCGTACGCCGTCGGCGACCGCCTCACCAAGGCGATGCCCGCCGACGTCCTCGGCAAGGGCATCCCGCTCTCCGGCATCACCGACTCCTCGCACCCGCGCTACAGCGAGGCCGGCGAGATCCGCTCGATGTACGAGAACGAGCCCGACGCCAAGAAGGTCATCGACCTCGCCCGCGGCGTCGAGGGCCTGGTCCGGCAGATGGGCGTGCACGCCGCCGGTGTGATCATGTCCAGCGAGCCGATCGTGGACCACGCCCCGGTCTGGGTGCGGCACTCCGACGGCGTCACCATCACGCAGTGGGACTACCCGAGCTGCGAATCGCTCGGCCTGCTGAAGATGGACTTCCTCGGCCTGCGCAACCTCACGATCATGGACGACGCCGTCAAGCTCGTGAAGACCAACAAGGGCGTCGACATCGAATTGCTGGCCCTGCCCTTCGACGACCCCAAGACCTTCGACCTGCTCGCCCGCGGCGACACCCTCGGTGTCTTCCAGTTCGACGGCGGCCCCATGCGCTCCCTGCTGCGCATGATGAAGCCCGACAACTTCGAGGACATCTCCGCCGTCTCGGCCCTCTACCGGCCGGGCCCGATGGGCATGAACTCGCACATCAACTACGCCCTGCGGAAGAACAAGCAGCAGGAGATCACCCCGATCCACCCGGAGCTCGAGGCCCCCCTCAAGGAGGTCCTCGACGTCACCTACGGCCTGATCGTGTACCAGGAGCAGGTGCAGAAGGCCGCCCAGATCATCGCCGGGTACTCCCTGGGCGAGGCCGACATCCTCCGCCGCGTCATGGGCAAGAAGAAGCCCGAGGAGCTGGCGAAGAACTTCACCATCTTCCAGGAGGGCGCCCGGAAGAACGGCTACAGCGACCAGTCGATCCAGGCGCTGTGGGACGTCCTGGTGCCGTTCGCCGGCTACGCCTTCAACAAGGCGCACTCCGCCGCCTACGGCCTGGTCTCGTACTGGACGGCCTACCTCAAGGCCAACTACCCGGCCGAGTACATGGCCGCGCTGCTCACCTCCGTGCGCGACGACAAGGACAAGTCGGCGATCTACCTCAACGAGTGCCGCCGCATGGGCATCAAGGTGCTCCCGCCGAACGTGAACGAGTCGGACGCGAACTTCACCGCGCAGGGCGACGACGTCATCCTGTTCGGCCTCACCGCCGTCCGCAACGTCGGCCAGAACGTGGTGGACTCGATCATCCGCTGCCGCAAGTCCAAGGGGAAGTACACCTCCTTCCCCGACTTCCTCGACAAGGTCGAGGCCGTGGTCTGCAACAAGCGCACCGTGGAGTCCCTGATCAAGGCCGGCGCGTACGACGAGATGGGCCACACCCGCAAGGGCCTCACCGAGCACTACGAGCCGATGATCGACAACGTGGTCGCGGTCAAGCGCAAGGAGGCCGAGGGCCAGTTCGACCTCTTCGGCGGCATGGGTGACGACGCCGGGGGCGACGAACCGGGCTTCGGGCTCGACGTCACCTTCTCCGACGTGGAGTGGGACAAGACGTACCTCCTCGCGCAGGAGCGCGAGATGCTCGGCCTGTACGTCTCCGACCACCCGCTCTTCGGCATCGAGCACGTCCTCAACGACAAGGCGGACGCCTCCGTCTCGGCCCTGGCCGGCGACTACGCCGACGGCGCGATCGTCACCATCGGCGGCATCATCTCCGGTCTGCAGCGCAAGATGACCAAGCAGGGCAACGCCTGGGCCATCGCCACCGTCGAGGACCTCGGCGGCTCCATCGACTGCATGTTCTTCCCGGCCACGTACCAGTTGATCTCGACCCAGCTCGTCGAGGACGCCGTCGTCTTCGTCAAGGGCCGGCTCGACAAGCGCGAGGACGTGCCGCGCCTGGTGGCCATGGAACTGATGGTCCCCGACCTCACCGACGCCGGGACCAACGCGCCGGTGACGATCTCCATCCCGACGGTGAAGGTGACCCCGCCGCTGATCGCCCGCCTCGGCGAGGTGCTCGCCAGCCACAAGGGGAGCACCGAGGTCCGGGTGCGGCTGCAGGGCGCCCGCAAGACGACGGTGCTGCGGCTCGACCGCCACCGCGTCACTCCCGACCCGGCACTCTTCGGCGACCTCAAGGCCCTCCTGGGCCCCTCCTGTCTCGCCACCGCCCAGCAGCAGGCGGGCTGATCACCTCCCGCGCGAGCGGGCGGACGTGCCGAGGGTGGCACCCCTTCCGGACGGGGTGCCACCCTCGGTCGTGAGTGTCCGGCGCTCGCGCGCTAGTTGTGGCCGAACTTCTTCTGCCGCTTCTGCGACACGTGCGGTTCGGCGCCCGGGACCGTCATCGCCATCTGCTCGCGTCCGCCTGCGCTCTTCGCGTGCTCTTCGGTGGTCGCGGCGCTGCGGTCGTGGTGCTGGCCGGTACGTTCGCCCCGGTTCTTGTTCTTGCCCACGATTCCTCCTTGGGGGAAATCTCGGATGATGGGCCGCACTCAGGCTTGCACGGGAGTACGAAGGTCGCATTTCGGGCAGTTGCAGAGTGTGGCGCGCCGGTGATCGCGTAACCGGTCACAACGCCCCGGTGTTCGGGCAGACTCGGGGCAACAGTGTTACCGGGGGGACGGACGGCAGGACTTTCGGAGAAGAGGGTGAGACCGATGGACCGCTGCGTCGTCCTCGTGGATGCCGGCTACCTGCTCGGGGCTGCCGCGAGCCTCCTCGCCGGAGAGCCCTCACGGTCCAGGATCACGGTCGACCACGCCGAGGTCGTCGCGGGCCTGCGGGAGCGCGCCGAGAAGGAGACGGGCCAGCCGCTGCTGCGGATCTACTGGTTCGACGGCGCCCCCGACCGCGTCCCCCAGCCGGAGCACCGCAGACTGCGCGTGATGCCCCGGGTGACGGTCCGCCTGGGCGCGCTGACCCGGACCGACGGCCGCTGGGCGCAGAAGGGCGTCGACGCGGCCATGCACGCCGAGCTGTCGGAGCTGGCCCGCAACCGCGCCTGCTCCGACGTCGTCCTGGTCACCGGCGACGGCGACCTCCTGCCCGGCATGATGTCGGCGAAGGAGCACGGCGTCGCCGTCCACCTGTGGGCCGTGCAGGCCGCGGACGGCGACTTCAACCAGTCCGAGGACCTGGTCGCCGAGGCCGACGAGCGGCGCGTCCTGGACCGGGAGTGGATCACCCGGGCCATCCACGTGCGCGAACCCGCCGGGGTCTGCGCGCCCCTCACCCCGCGGCCCGAGATCGCCGCGATCCTGTCCGCGCCGCTGCCCGAGACCACCCGCAGCGCCGAGCCGCAGCCCGCGCCGGACCAGCCCGCGGAGCCGGCCGCCGTCGCGCCCCAGGTCGTCACCGTCGAGCGCAACGGCACCCGCCCGAACCCGCAATCGCCCGGCGCCGCGACCGGCAAGGGCATGGTGCCCACCCCCAAGGACGTCGCCGGCATCGTCCACCGCGGGCACTCCTCCCCGCACCCCGCCTCCCCGTCCGCCACCGGGGCCACCCTGCGCTGGTCCTCCGACCGCGGGCTGGTCGGCGGCGCCGAGGCCGCCGACGCGGGCCTGCCCACGCTGGCCCAGCTCACCAGCCCTGAACAGCGCTGGGCGGACCGCGAGGAGGACATCACCGCCGTCAGCGGCGACCCGTACGAGGTCGGCCAGGTCTTCGCCCGCCGCTGGATCGGCCGGCTCACCGACACGTCCCACCTCCAGGTGCTCTCCGCCGAGTACCCGCGCGTCCCGCACCGCATCGACGGCGAGCTGCTGCGCTACGCCGCCCGGTTCGGGCTGCTGGCCCACAAGGACGACCAGATCGACGAACACGACCGCTACGCCATCCGGGCGGGCTTCTGGCGCGAGATCGACGCCCGCGCGGTCGTCGCGAGGGCCTCTCCGGGGGAGTGAGCGCGCCCGGACCCGACCCTGCGGCACGTCCCGGCCGGGATGCAGCGTAGGCTCGATGCTCGTGAGTACGGGCACGGGACAGGGCGCCACCACGCGGACGGCGATGGTGGTGACCGTGCGCGGGCTGGTGAAGAGCTATCCGGCCGGGCGGGGGCGGCGCGGCGCCGCGAGCCCCCCGGTGCGCGCCAACGACGGCATCGACCTGGACATCCGGGGCGGTGAGATCTTCGGGCTGCTCGGCCCCAACGGTGCCGGGAAGAGCACCCTGGTACGCCAGTTGACGGGGCTGCTGCGCCCCGACGCGGGCACCGTCCAGCTCCTCGGGCACGACCTCGTCCGGCACCCGGAGCGAGCGGCGCGGCTGGTCGGCTACCTCGGCCAGGAGTCGAGCGCGCTGGACGAGCTGACCGTCGCCCTGGCCGCCGAGACCACCGGACGGCTGCGCGGTCTGGACGCCAGGGCCGCGCGCGCCGAGCGGGACGCCGTCCTGGAGGAGCTGGACCTGACGGCCCTGGCCTCACGGCCGGTGAAGAGGCTGTCGGGCGGGGAGCGGCGGCTCGCCTGCTTCGCCGCCGCCCTGGTGGGCGAGCGGCCGGTGCTCGTGCTGGACGAGCCGACCACCGCCATGGACCCGGTCGCCCGGCGCGCGGTGTGGGCGGCGGTCGACCGGCGGCGCGCCGAACGCGGCACCACCGTGCTGCTGGTCACCCACAACGTGATCGAGGCGGAGACCGTACTGGACCGGGTCGCGGTCATCGACGACGGCCGGGTCATCGCCTGCGACACCCCGGCCGGGCTGAAGGCACTCGTCGCCGACGAGGTACGGCTGGACCTGGTGTGGCGGGACGCGCCCCCGCTGTCGGTGCCCGCCGTGGCGGCCCTGCGCGACGCCGCCCACGTCACCGGGCGCCGCTGGACGCTGCGGCTGCCGCAGCAGCGGGCCCGTTCCGTGGTCGCCGAGCTGACCGGCGGCCCGGCCTTCGGCGCGCTCGACGATTTCACCCTGACGGCGCCGAGCCTGGAGGATGTCTACCTGGCGCTCGGCGGCCGCCGGAAGGGACTGGTCAAGGCGTGAACGGCGGCAACGGCGAAGACGTGACCCTGGACGTGGACCGGAACGTGGACCTGGACGTGCGCGGCACCGCGCAGCGGGGCGGCGTGGAGTGACGATCATCTCCGCGGGAGCGGACACCCGGACGGCGGCACCGGCGGCGCCCGCCGCCCCCCTCGGCGAGGCGGCCGCGACGCTCGCCCCGCGCGCCCGGCTGCTGCCGGCGATGGCGGCGGTGTACCGGGCGCAGCTGTCCCGGGCGAAGGTCGCCCGGATCCCGCTGCTGTTCGTGGCGACCTTCCAGTCGGTCGGCATCATGATCATGATGCGTGGCGTCGTCGACGGCGGCCCGGCCGCGCGTGCGGTGGTCGCCGGGTCGAGCGTGCTGGTCGTCGCCTTCGTGGCGCTGAACCTGCTGGCCCAGTACTTCGGGCAGCTGCGCGCCTCCGGCGGGCTCGACCACTACGCCACCCTTCCGGTGCCACCGGCCGCCGTGGTGCTGGGCGTGGCGGGCGCGTACGCGTCCTTCACCGTGCCCGGGACGCTCGTGACGGCGGGCATCGGCTGTGCGCTGTTCCAGCTGCCGTTCGCCCACCTGTGGATCCTCGCCGCGGTCATCCCGCTGGCGGGGGCCGCGCTGTCCGGGCTGGGCGCGGCGCTCGGGCTGTTCGCGCCGCGCCAGGAACTGGCCACCCTCGCCGGTCAGCTCGGCATGTCCGCGGCGCTGCTGCTGGGAGTGCTGCCGGCCGGCAACCTCCCCCGGCCCATCGGCTACGTACGGGACCTGCTGCCCTCCACCTACGGCGTGGAGGCCTTCATCCGCAGCTTCGACGCCCACCCCGACTGGCTGGCGATCACCACCGACCTGTCGGTGTGCGCGGCCGTGGGCCTGGTGTCGCTGGCCGTGGCCACCTGGGCCTACCGCCGGGCGGCCTGCCGGTGACCCGTGGGTGTGGTGCCGGTGAGGTGCCGGTGCCGCGTGCCACGGAAGGACCTGGCACGATGGCAGGGTGACCGCACCCCTGACCCCCCATGATCAATGGCCGCCCGCGCCGCTGCCGCCGTTCCCGCAGCAGGAGAGCCGCATGGATCCCGTCCGGGAGCTCAAGAGCGGCGCGCTGACCGCGGTGCTCGTGGCCGTGGCGGGCGTGGTCCTCGGCCTGCTGTGGTTGTGGCTCGCGCCGCGGATCCCGCTGGTCTCCGACGGCAAGGCGGTCTACCTCAAGGACACCGAGGGGGAGCAGGCGATCGGCGCCGACGGCGTCTTCGTGCTGCTCGGGCTCGGCATCGGGGTGCTGACCGGGGCCGTCGTCTTCTGGCGCAACCGGCGCGGAGGCGTCGGCGTCGTCCTCGGCATGGCGGTGGGCGCGGTACTGGGCTCCCTGCTGGCCTGGCGGCTGGGCACCTGGCTCGGCCCCACCAGCGACCTGATCGCGCACGCCAGGGCGGTCGGCGCGAAGAAGGTGTTCGACGGCCCCCTCGCACTGCAGGCCAAGGGCGCGCTCCTGGCCTGGCCCGTAGGGGCCGTCCTCACCCATCTGCTGCTCACCACGGGTTTCGGCCCGCGCGACGAGCAGCCCCCCACCGTGCAGTGGACGCCGCCGCCCCCGGGCGCGTGACCCGCGGCCCGCAGGTCACGCCGGGCGCCTGCCGTGGTTGGCGTTGCGCTTCTTGATCCGCCACTTGCGCTTGCGGGTGCGCTTGGACATCGGGCCTCCCCTGGACCGGGTGTGCTTCCCGGCAGAGTGCGCCCGTACGGGCTCGCCGTCCAGGGGTCAGGCGCGACCGATCGGCGCGACGACCGCGTCCGTGAGCCGCACCAGGTCCTGCGGCGCCAGCTCGACCTCCAGGCCGCGCTTGCCCGCCGAGACGAAGACCGTGGGGTGCTCCAGCGCGGAGGCGTCCACGACGGTGCGCAGCCGCTTGCGCTGCCCCAGCGGGGAGATGCCGCCCCTGACGTATCCGGTGGTCCGCTCGGCGGCGGCCGGATCGGCCATACCGGCGCGCTTCCCGCCGGCCGCGGAGGCCAGCGCCTTGAGGTCCAGTGAGCCCGCGACGGGGACGACGGCGACGGTCAGCGCCCCGTCCACGTCGGCGACGAGGGTCTTGAACACCCGGTCGGGGGAGGTGCCCAGCGCCTGCGCGGCCTCCTCCCCGTAGCCGAGCTCCGAGGCGGGGTCATGGGCGTACGCGTGCACGGTGAAGGCGGCACCCGCCTTCTCCAGGGCGACGGTGGCGGGCGTGCCGCCGGAGGATGACTGCTTCTTCTTGGCCATGGCGCTGTGAGGATACGTCAGTTCGGGCTCGGGACCTGCCGGGTCAGGTCCACGGCGGGCAGGGTACCGAGCTTGTTGATGACGGCCGCCTCGCGGCGCAGCAGCCGCAGTTCCCGCTCCAGCCGGGCCGCGGTGTCCGGGGCCTCCAGCAGGGCCTGCTTCTCCGGGGTCTCGGCGACGGTCGCGGCCGCCACCAGGTACGACAGCACGGTCGGGTCGTCCGGCAGCTCCTGGCTCCCCGCCAGGCTCCGCTCCCGCGCCCCGGCCAGCCGCTTCTGGTAGGTGCGGAAGGCCCGCGCCACGTCGGCCGCCAGCGCCCCCGACCCGGTGCCGGGCTCCTCCGGGACCGCCTCGACCTCTCCGACCAGGTACGGCCCTGAGGCGTCCACCGACAGCAACCGGAAGCGCGTGGTACCGGTCGCCACGACGTCGAAGCCGCCGTCCTCGCGCTCCCCGATCGTCGCCGCGTCCGCGGTGCAGCCCAGCGCGTACAGCGCCCCGGACAGGTCCGGCGCGTACCCGGCGGCGGCCTCCTCCGCCCCGGCGGGGGCGACCTCGTGGCCGTCCCGGATCGCCACGACGCCGAAGGTGCGCGGCGCGTCCTCCGGCAGGGCCAGCAGGTCGCGGAAGAGCGCGCGGTAGCGCTCCTCGAAGACGTTCAGCGGCAGCACGAGCCCCGGGAAGAGGACGGAGCCGAGCGGGAAGAGCGGAAGGCGAGCGGTCACGGTCAGCAATCCTAGGGCCTGCGGCGTTCACCCCCATCGTCGTCCTCATCCCGCACCACCCGTTTTCGCCCCGGAAGACCCGTATGCGGCCATCGCCGCTCACCGGGCGCACCGGCTCGCCGGGCCCGCAGGCCCGCGGCGGCGTCAGCCGCGGCGCAGCAGGCGGGAGGCGCCGGCGGCGACCGTGGTGGCGAGGATCCAGCCGAGCATGCTGAGGACCGCGGCGGCCCATTGGGCGTTGCCGGTCAGGCGCCAGGCGTTGTCCTGCCCGAGGTTGATGACCGGCAGGAGCAGGTCGAGGGCGAACAGGGAGGGGTTCCAGTGGGGGAAGGCGCCGCCGTCGACGGGATCGGGCCTGCCGTGCGCGGTGAAGAAGACCGCGCCGAAGGCCCAGAGCAGCGCCATCCATATGGCGGCGCGGCCCGGGCGGTAGCCGTAGCCGACGGTCACGTCCTGCAGGTAGCCCCAGAGCTTGCCCGCCAGGGGGAGGGTCTCGCGGCGCCGGCGTTGCTTGGCCAGCAGCACCTCGCGGGCGTCGGCGTCCTCGCCGCTCGCGCGCAGGGCGGCCGACAGGTGCTCGTACGGCTCGGGGCTGTACTCAGGGGTGGCCGCGGCCAGCCAGGCGATCCGGGCGCGCAGCGGGAAGGCGCCCTCGGGGCTGAGGGAGCCGTAGGCGAAGCCGGTCAGGTCGAGACCGCCGGCGTCGGGCCAGCAGGTACGGCTGTCCGTGAGGTTGCCCACCCGCGCGCCGGCCAGCGAGATCGTCCCGGTCGGCGGCTGGTCGAGGGTGAGCCGCAGCTCGGGCGTCTGGATCCGGCGCAGTGACAGCTGCTGGCCGCCGGTGAGCCGGAACCGCGCCTGGTGGATGATCACCGCGTTGCCGAACCGGCCGTCGTCCAGCCGCACCCCGCCGTCCGAGCTGAAGCGCCGGGTGCGCACGCCCAGCGGCGGGGTGCCGCCGCCGGATCCGCCGGTGCCGACGTAGCCCGCGCTCAGGTAGAGGGTGTGCTCGACGGTGACCCGGGCCGCGTTGAGCGCGTAGCGCCCGTACGGGTTGTGCAGCCGGCTGCCGCGCAGGCTCAGCCGGCCGCCGATGCGGGCGCTGCGCAGGCTGATCTCGCCGGTCGCCTCGATCAGCTCGGCCTCGACGTCCTGGGCGACGCTGAGCCCGTCGGCCGCCAGCGCCCGGCCGTGCCGGTCCTTGCGCAGGGTGATCTGGTTGAGCAGCAGGTCCGTGCCGATGTGGGCGTCGGTGAGCCGTATCCCGCCCTCGATCGTGCACTGCGGCAGGTGCAGGTCCCCCGAAGTGTGCAGACGGGCCGCCTCCAGCCGCGGTATGGCGCAGCGCACCATGCGCAGGGTCGTGAAGCTGCACTCCGCGAGCAGCACCTGTTGCTCGAAGCGGCAGTCGTGCAGCTCCACGTACGGCACCACCGTGCCGCCCGAGAGGTTGAGCTGACCGCTGATCTGGGCCCCGGACAGCTTCACGCACGACACGCGCCCCGAGGCGGCCTGCGGCCCGTCGAGCAGCAGCTTGGCGATCACCTCGGCCCGCACCGTGCGGTCCGGTCCCCAGAAGCGGTCGGCGGCCGGGTCGTCCCGCTCCGGGATGCCGGTGCGCAGGTCGTACAGCTCTCCCCGGCGGAAGGCCTCCCACAGGCCCTGCTCCACAGCGCTCCAGTCGTGCGGCGGCGCGACGTCCGACGGCTCGGTCACCGGTTTCCCTCCCGTGGCTGGCGACGACGACGGAAACGCTAGCCGGGGAGATCATGGGACGGGGCCCGTACGCGTATCACGGACTGATACTCGACGAAGGCCGTGAGGGCGGTTCTCTACACTTGGGAGGGTGATCTCCCGAATCGATCTGCGCGGCGACGCCTTCCCGGCGGACGGCGTCGACCGCGACCTGCTGCCCCGTGCCGAGCTCGACGTCGAGGCCGCACTGGAGAAGGTGCGCCCGATCTGCGAGGACGTGAAGCATCGTGGCACCGCGGCACTGATCGACTACGCGGAGAAGTTCGACGGCGTCACCATCGACCAGGTGCGCGTTCCGGCCGAGGCGCTGACCCGGGCCCTGGCGGAGCTGGACCCGAAGGTGCGGGCCGCGCTGGAGGAGTCGGTCCGCCGTGCCCGGCTCGTCCACGGCGAGCAGCGCCGCACCGACCACACCACGCAGGTCGTGCCGGGCGGCACGGTCACCGAGCGCTGGGTGCCGGTGGAGCGCGTGGGCCTGTACGTGCCCGGCGGCCGCTCGGTCTACCCGTCCTCCGTGGTGATGAACGTGGTGCCCGCGCAGGAGGCGGAGGTCGGCTCGATGGCCGTCGCCTCGCCCCCGCAGAAGGAGTTCGGCGGGCTCCCGCACCCGACGATCCTCGCCGCGTGCGCGCTGCTCGGCGTGGACGAGGTGTACGCCGCGGGCGGCGCCCAGGCCGTCGCGATGTTCGCTTACGGCACCGAGGAGTGCCGTCCGGTGAACATGGTCACCGGCCCCGGCAACATCTGGGTCGCCGCCGCCAAGCGCCTGCTCAAGGGCCGCATCGGCATCGACGCGGAGGCCGGCCCGACCGAGATCGCCATCCTCGCCGACGCCACCGCCGACCCGGTGCACGTCGCCGCAGACCTGATCAGCCAGGCCGAGCACGACCCGCTGGCCGCCGCCGTCCTGGTCACCGACTCCGTGGACCTCGCCGAGGCGGTGGAGAAGGAGCTGGAGACCCAGGTCGCGGCGACCAAGCACGTCGAGGACCGGATCGCCCCCGCGCTGTCCGGCCGCCAGTCCGGCATCGTCCTGGTCGACGGGATCGAGCAGGGCCTGCAGGTGGTGGACGCCTACGCGGCCGAGCACCTGGAGATCCAGACCGCGGACGCCGCCGCCGTCGCCGCCCGGGTGCGCAACGCGGGCGCGGTCTTCGTCGGCGCGTACGCGCCCGTCTCGCTCGGCGACTACGCGGCCGGCTCCAACCACGTCCTGCCCACCGGCGGCTGCGCCTGCCACTCCTCGGGCCTGTCCGTGCAGTCCTTCCTGCGCGGCATCCACGTCGTGGACTACACCCGCGAGGCGCTCGCCGGGATCGCCGCGCACGTGGTGACCCTGGCCGACGCCGAGGACCTGCCCGCGCACGGCGCCGCGGTCCGCGCCCGATTCGATTGGACGGTACCGGGTCCGTGACCGGCATCGACGACCTGCCCATCCGGGACGAGCTGCGCGGCAAGTCCCCCTACGGCGCCCCGCAACTCGACGTCCCCGTACGCCTGAACACCAACGAGAACCCGTACCCGCTGCCCGAGGCGCTGGTCGAGCGGATCGCCGAGCGGGTCCGCGAGGCCGCCCGCGACCTCAACCGCTACCCCGACCGGGACGCGGTCGAGCTCCGCACCGAACTGGCCGGGTACCTGACCCGCACCGCGGGCCACGAGGTGGGACTCGCCAACGTGTGGGCCGCCAACGGCTCCAACGAGGTCATCCAGCAACTGCTGCAGACCTTCGGCGGCCCCGGGCGCACCGCGATCGGCTTCGAGCCCTCGTACTCCATGCACGGGCTCATCTCCCGCGGCACCGGCACCGGCTGGATCTCCGGCCCGCGCCGCGAGGACTTCACCATCGACGTGGCCGCCGCCGCGCGGGTCATCGCCGAGCAGCGGCCGAACGTGGTCTTCATCACCTCGCCCAACAACCCGACCGGCACCGCCGTCGCCGCCGACACCGTGGTGGCGCTGTACGAGGCGGCCCAGGCGGCCCGGCCCGCGCTGGTGGTGGTCGACGAGGCGTACGGCGAGTTCAGCCACGGTCCGTCCCTGCTGCCGCTGATCGAGGGCCGCCCCAACATGGTGGTCAGCCGCACCATGTCCAAGGCCTTCGGCGCCGCCGGCCTGCGGCTGGGCTACCTCGCCGCCGACCCGGCGGTGGTGGACGCCGTCCAGCTGGTGCGGCTGCCGTACCACCTGTCCGCCGTCACCCAGGCCACCGCGCTGGCCGCCCTGGAGCACACCGATACGCTGCTGGGGTACGTCGAGCAGCTGAAGGCCGAGCGGGACCGCCTGGTCGGCGAGCTGCGGGCGATCGGCTGCGAGGTCACCGACTCCGACGCCAACTTCGTCCAGTTCGGCCGCTTCGAGGACAGCCACCGCGCCTGGCAGGCGATCCTCGACCGCGGCGTGCTCGTCCGCGACAACGGCGTACCGGGCTGGCTGCGGGTCACCGCGGGCACCCCGGCCGAGAACGACGCGTTCCTCGAAGCGGTACGCGAGCTGAAGAAGGAGCAGTAACCACATGACCCGCGTCGGCCGCGTGGAGCGCACGACCAAGGAGACGTCCGTCGTCGTCGAGCTCGACCTCGACGGCACCGGCAGGACCGAGATCTCCACCGGAGTCGGCTTCTACGACCACATGCTCGACCAGCTCGGCCGCCACGGCCTCTTCGACCTCACGGTCAAGACCGAGGGCGACCTGCACATCGACACCCACCACACCATCGAGGACACCGCCCTCGCGCTGGGCGCCGCCTTCAAGCAGGCGCTCGGCGACAAGGTGGGCATCTACCGCTTCGGCAACTGCACCGTGCCGCTGGACGAGTCCCTCGCCCAGGTCACCGTCGACCTGTCGGGCCGCCCGTACCTGGTGCACACCGAACCCGAGAACATGGCGCCGATGATCGGCTCCTACGACACGACGATGACCCGGCACATCCTGGAGTCCTTCGTCGCCCAGGCGCAGATCGCGCTGCACGTCCACGTCCCGTACGGGCGCAACGCCCACCACATCGTGGAGTGCCAGTTCAAGGCGCTGGCCCGGGCCCTGCGCTACGCCTCCGAGCGCGACCCGCGCGCCGCGGGCATCCTCCCGTCGACGAAGGGCGCCCTCTGATGAGCAAGCCGGCCGTTCTCTTCATCCTGCTCGGCCTCTTCCTGGCCGGTGGGGTGTACTCCTTCTGGAAGCAGAAGATGCCCAAGAGCATCGTCGTGCTGCTCGGTGTCGGCTCGGCCATGTCGCTGGCGGCCGGCCTGCTGCGGCTGTAGGGGGTTCCGGCAGATGAGCAAGGCCGCCAAGAAGGTCGTGGTCCTCGACTACGGCTTCGGCAACGTCCGTTCCGCCGAGCGCGCGCTCGCCCGGGTGGGCGCGGACGTGGAGATCACCGCCGACTTCGACAGGGCCATGAACGCCGACGGGCTGCTCGTCCCCGGCGTCGGCGCCTTCGCCGCCTGCATGGCCGGGCTGAAGGCGGTGCGCGGTGAGTGGATCATCGGCCGCCGGCTGTCGGGCGGCAGGCCCGTGATGGGCATCTGCGTCGGCATGCAGATCCTCTTCGAGAGGGGCGTCGAGCACGGCGTCACCACGGAGGGCTGCGAGGAGTGGCCCGGCACCGTGGAGCCGCTGCGCGCACCGGTCGTGCCGCACATGGGCTGGAACACCGTCAAGGCGCCCGAGGACTCCCGGCTGTTCGCCGGCCTGGACGCCGACGCCCGCTTCTACTTCGTGCACTCCTACGCGGTGCGCAGCTGGGAGCTGGAGACCGCCAACCCCGGTATCCGGGTCCCGAAGGTCACCTGGGCCACGCACGGCGAGCCTTTCGTCGCGGCGGTGGAGAACGGTCCGCTGTGGGCCACCCAGTTCCATCCGGAGAAGTCCGGCGACGCCGGCGCCCAGCTGCTGACCAACTGGCTCGACACCTTCAAGGACTAGGACGTACGCCGCCATGAGCACGACGCACCGCCTCGAACTCCTTCCCGCCGTCGACGTCCGCGACGGCCAGGCCGTCCGCCTCGTCCACGGCGAGTCCGGCTCCGAGACGTCCTACGGCGACCCGATGGCCGCCGCCCTGGCCTGGCAGCAGGCCGGTGCCGAATGGCTGCACCTGGTCGACCTGGACGCCGCCTTCGGCACCGGGGACAACCGGGAGCAGATCGCCGAGGTGGCCCGCTCCATGGACATCAAGGTCGAGCTGTCCGGCGGCATCCGCGACGACGGGACGCTGGCCGCGGCGCTCGCCACCGGCTGCACCCGGGTCAACCTCGGCACCGCTGCCCTGGAGACCCCGGAGTGGGTCGCCAAGGTCATCGCCGAGCACGGCGACCGGATCGCGGTCGGCCTGGACGTCCGCGGCACCACCCTGCGCGGCCGCGGCTGGACCCGCGACGGCGGCGACCTCTACGAGACGCTGGCCCGCCTGGACTCCGAGGGCTGCGCCCGCTACGTCGTCACCGACATCAACAAGGACGGCACCCTCCAGGGCCCCAACGTCGAACTGCTCAGGAACGTGTGCGCCGCGACCGACCGGCCGGTGGTCGCCTCCGGCGGTGTCTCCTCTCTCGACGACCTGCGCGTCCTGGCGACTCTGGTCCCGGAGGGCGTCGAAGGCGCCATCGTGGGTAAGGCCCTGTACGCCAAGGCGTTCACCTTGGAAGAGGCTCTGGAGGCTGTGTCGCGATGACCCAAACCCCTGCCGTACGGCGTGTGCAGAGCGACAGCCCCTGGGAGGAGCAGTTCGGTTTCGCACGTGGCGTCGCGGCGGGGGACCGGGTCCTCGTCGGCGGCACGATGCCGTTCGTCGGCACCATGCTGTACGGCGAGGGCGACCCGTACGAGCAGGCCAAGACGGCGTTCACCAACGCGCTCGGCGTGCTGGAGGAGTTCGGCCTCGGCGCCGAATCGGTCGTCCGCACCCGCATGTACCTCACCCACACCCGCGACGTGGACGCGGTGGGCC
The DNA here is from genome assembly GCF_042891295.1 of Streptomyces sp. NPDC001902. Classification (NCBI taxonomy): domain Bacteria; kingdom Bacillati; phylum Actinomycetota; class Actinomycetes; order Kitasatosporales; family Streptomycetaceae; genus Streptomyces; species Streptomyces sp. NPDC001902. The sequence continues at coordinate 116,240 of NZ_JBIATA010000005.1, forward strand.
GGGCCCACAAGGAGTTCTTCGACGCCGTGCGACCCACCGCGACGGTGGTCGTCGTCTCCGGTTTCGTGGACTCCCGGGTCCTGGTCGAAGTCGAACTGGAAGCATTCCGAGGAGCTTGAGCACCATGACCCTGGCGGTCCGAGTCATCCCCTGCCTGGACGTGGACAACGGCCGGGTCGTCAAGGGCGTCAACTTCCGGAACCTGCGGGACGCCGGCGACCCCGTCGAGATGGCCAAGCTGTACGACGCCGAGGGCGCCGACGAGCTGACCTTCCTCGACATCACGGCCTCCTCCGGCAACCGCGAGACGACCTACGACGTGGTGCGGCGCACCGCCGAGCAGGTCTTCATCCCGCTCACCGTCGGCGGCGGCGTGCGGTCCGCCGAGGACGTCGACAAGCTGCTGCGTGCCGGGGCCGACAAGGTCGGCGTCAACACCGCCGCGATCGCCCGGCCCGAGCTGCTGCGCGAGATCGCCGAGCGGTTCGGCCGCCAGGTGCTGGTGCTGTCCGTGGACGCCCGCCGCACCGACGCCGGGACGCCGTCCGGCTACGAGGTGACCACGCACGGCGGCCGCCAGGGCACCGGCATCGACGCCGTGGAGTGGGCGCACCGCGCGGCCGAGCTGGGCGCCGGCGAGATCCTGCTCAACTCGATGGACGCCGACGGCACCAAGGACGGCTACGACACGGAGATGATCGCCGCCGTCCGCAAGCACGTCACCGTCCCCGTCATCGCCTCCGGCGGCGCGGGCCGCCTCACCGACTTCCCCCCGGCCGTCGCCGCCGGCGCCGACGCCGTCCTGGCCGCCTCCGTCTTCCACTTCGGCGACCTGCGCATCGGCGAGGTCAAGCGGACCCTGCGGGACGCCGGGCACCCGGTGCGCTAGGCCGGCCCGTTCCGGCCCGCGGCCCGGACGGCGACGCGGTCGCGGGCCAGGAGGGGCCGCGCGGCGGCGAGGGTGAGGGCGGTGAGGGTGACGCCGCTCGCGGCGCTGACGGCGGCCGCGGGGAGGGAGCCGTCGGCGAGGATCAGTCCGCTGACGGCTGAGCCGCCCGCGATGCCGGTGGTGACCAGGGTGACCAGCCAGGCGAAGGCCTCGGTGACGGTGCCCGCCGGGGCGAGTTCGCCGGTGAGCCCGAAGACCACGGTGAGCAGCGGCGCGAAGAACACCCCGCTCAGCAGGGCGGCGACCACCATCGGCAGCGGGCCGGGGACCAGGGCGAAGGGCCAGAAAGTGACGGCCATCCCGGCGGCGGTGACGGCCGCCTTGGTGGCCGGGTCCGCCCGCCAGGGCAGGACGGCGGTCAGCAGGGCGCCGATCAGGGCGCCGGTGGAGTTCAGCGCCAGCAGGGTGCCCGCGCCGCCGGGCAGCGGGTGGCGCTCGGCGTAGGCGACGGCGAAGACGTTGAACGTGCCCAGGGCCCAGCCGCATCCGGCCAGCGCGCACAGCAGCACCACCAGGGCCCGGTTGCGCAGCGGACCCAGCCAGTCGACGGAACGGGCGGCGGAGGCCCAGGCGCGGGAGGGCGCTGAGGTCGCGACGGAGAGCGCGCCCACCACCCCGAGGACGGCCGCGGCCAGCAGCGCCAGCCGGGCCGGGCCGAGCACCGCCAGCCCGCCGACCAGGAGCGGGCCGGCGATGAAGACCAGCTCCTGCGCGCCGGCGTCCACCGCGTACGCCGACTCCAGTTCGTCCGGCTCGACGAGGTCCGGCCAGAGCGCGCGCAGGCACGGCTCCAGCGGCGGCGAGGCGGCTCCGGCGACGGCCGGGCCGAGCACGGCCACCGCCGTGCTGCCCGGTGCGGCGGCCAGCGCGGCGAAGCCGCCGGCCGAGACCAGCGCCGAGACGATCAGCACGCGCGGCTGGCCCAGCCGGTCCGCCCACCGTCCGAGCAGCGGCCCGCCGATCGCTCCGGACACCGCGTAGACGCCCCCGGCGGCGCCGACCAGCCGGTAGTCGGCGCCGGCCGCGCGCAGCGCCAGCGCGATGGCCAGGGCCGCCATGGCGGTCGGCAGCCGTCCGACGAGCGAACCGGACAGCAACCGGCCCACATGGGGCCGGCGGAGCAGCTTCAGGTACGGCACACGTCACCCACGGAGGTCGAGCGCTGCGGCGATCACGTCGTGCACCAGGGTCTCACCGGACGCCCGGTTCTCCTTCAGCCGTTCGAGGTCCTCCGGGCCGAACCAGCCGTACTCCGTGTGCTTGCCCGGCTCCAGGCGCGGACGCGCGAGGTCCCCGTCGACGTCGACCACGAAGTCCGCCTCATGGCGCAGGCCTTGGCCGTCGTCGCCCTCCCAGGTGGACACCCCGATCAGCCGCCGCACGGCGCGCAGCCGCCAGCCGGTCTCTTCCTCCACCTCGCGGGCGAGGGCCGCCAGGAGGGTCTCGCCGGGCTCCACATGGCCGCCGACGATGTCCCAGCAGTCCGGGAAGAGCCTGCGGCCGGGGGAGCGGCGCTGGGCGAAGGCCCTGCCGTCCGTGTCGAGGACCACCGCCCCGACGGCCCAGGTCTCGCCCGGGCGCGGCACCGGTATCCCGGGCCCCGCCGACCCTACGTCCGTGCCCGTCCCACCCTGGTTCGCGTCCATGGCCGCAGAGCGTAGCCCGATGCGCAGGATCAGTTGCGCAATTTCTGTTGCACAAATTTCCTTTCCTATCTAGCCTCCCGGGTATGCCCGAGGAAGAGGCGGGGGAGAACTCCGCAGACCCCCGCAGGATCACCGACCTCGACGCGCTCAAGGTCTTCACGCACCCGCTGCGCATCGAGCTCTACCGCGCCCTGTTCACCGCCCGCACCGCGACCGCCTCCCAGCTGGCCGACCAGGTCGACGAGGCGGTGTCGCTGGTCAGTTACCACCTGCGCAAGCTCGCCGCGCACGGCTTCATCACCGAGGCCCCCGGGCAGAGCTCGGACGGCCGCGAACGGTGGTGGAAGGTCAGCTCCGAGCGCGGATTCACCTTCCGCACCTCGGACTTCGCCGACCGCCCCGAGGGCGCCGCCGTCATGGGCGAGGTGACCCGGCAGCTCCTCGCCACCCGCTACGCGCGCTACGCCGCCTACCTCGACCAGCAGTTCGCCTGGGACAAGGAGTGGACCGACGCGTCCTTCAGCTCCGAGTACATGCCCCGGCTCACCGCGCAGGAGATGCGCCGGTTCGGCGATGAGCTGGGCGAGCTGGTCATGCGCTGGGTCGACCGCGGGCGCGCCGCCGAGGAGGCGGGCGACACCGAGGGCCGTGAGCACGTCGCGGTGCACCTGTACGGATTCCCCCACCGGCCGTGAACCCCGAAGGAGGCGACCGCATGACGGCGCCCGCCACCGCCGCACCGTCCCTGTCCCTTTCCCGTGCCCCCGCCCACCGGGACGCCAACGTCCTGCGCTGGCTCGCCGCCTTCACCGCCTCTCTCGTCGGCGATGCCGTGTGGTTCCTCGCCCTGTCCTGGGCCGCCACCCGCGCCGGCGACCCCGGGCGGGCCGGCCTGGTCCTCGCGGCCGGCGCCGTGCCGCGCGCGGTGCTGATGCTCGGCGGGGGAGTGCTGGCCGACCGGTTCGGGCCGCGACGCATCGTCATCGGCAGTGATCTGACCCGGTGCGCGGTGATGTTCGCGGCGGCCGCGCTGCTCGCCCTCACCACCCCCGGGCTGTGGGCGCTGGCCGTCGTCGCGGTGCTCTTCGGCGCCGTGGACGCGGTGTTCCTGCCCGCCGTCGGCGCCCTGCCGCCGCGCATCACCGGCCCGGACCAACTGGGCCGCCTGCACGGGATGAAGGGCATCGCGATGCGGGTCGGCAACGTGGCCGGCGCGTCGCTCGGCGGCACGGCCGTCGCGACCGGGGGCGCCCCCACCGCGTTCGCCGTCGCGGGCGTGCTGTTCGCGGTCTCGCTCGTGCTGCTGCTCGCCGTCCGCGTGGCCCCGCTGCCGCCCGACGACGGTGCCGCACAGGCGGACGGCACCCCGTGGCGGGAGCTGGTGGACGGCCTGCGCCACATCCGGGGACGGCGCGCGCTCACCGCGCTCATGGTCGTCATCGCGGTCGGCGAGCTCGGATTCACCGGGCCGTTCAACATCGGCCTCGTGCTGGTCGCCGCCGACCGGGGCTGGGGCGCTGCCGGGCTCGGCTGGATCGTCAGCGGCTTCGGCGCCGGCGCGGGCGCCGCTTCACTGCTGCTGACGGTGCGCGGCCGGCTGCCGCGCGCCGGGCTGGCCCAGGCCTGCTGCCTGGGGCTGGGGGCGGTCGCGGTGGCCGCCTTCGCCTTCGTCCCCGCGCTGCCGGGGGCGGTCGCCGTGGCCGTCGTGATCGGCCTCGTGGCAGGACTGAGCGGGGCACTGTGCGGAGCCCTGCTGCAGACCCTCACCGAACCCGCCTACCTCGGCCGGGTCAGCTCGGTGGCCGCGCTGTTCTCGCTCGGCGTCGCCCCGATGAGCTACCCGCTCACCGGGGCCGCCATCGGCGCCTGGGGTCCGCAGCCGGTGTTCGTCGTCAGTGCGGCGGTCGCGGCCGCGGGGGCCGTTGCGGGACTCGCCGCGCCGGCGCTGCGGCGGGCGGAACTCGCCCGCCGCCCCGGGTAGCAGGACTCAGGCCGTGATCCCGAGCCTGGCGTCGTACAGCCGGGTCACCGCGTCCTTGTCGCCCTCGGTCTCCACCCGGGCGGAGTCCTGCCGGCCGAAGGCGAACAGCAGCAGCTCGCCGGGCTCCCCGGTGACCGTGACGACCGGGGCGCCGCGGTGCGCCACCGCGGTCTGCCCGTCCGGACGGCGCAGCACCACACCGACCGGGGCCTTGCGGCCCAGCAGCCGGGCGGAGCGCTCCAGCCGGGACCAGAGCAGTTCGGCGAAGACGGGGTCCAGTTCGCGCGGCGACCAGTCCGGCTGGGCCCGGCGCACGTCCTCGGCGTGGACGAAGAACTCGACGGTGTTGGCCGCCTCGTCGATCTGCTTGAGGGCGAACGGCGACAGCCGCGGCGGCCCGGTGCGGATCAGCCGGATCAATTCCTGGAAGGGCCGTTCCGCGAACTCCTTGCGCACACGCTCCGACCGGTCCGCGAGGAAGGGGATGACCAGGCCGGCCGAGGCGTCACCGCGGCGCTCCCGCACCACGATGTGGGCGGCGAGGTCGCGGGTGGTCCAGCCCTCGCAGAGGGTTGGCGCCTCGGGTCCGGCACTCTCCAGCAGGTCGGCGAGGAGCAGACGTTCACGCTGGGCATGAGTCGACATGCCGTCAGCCTACGTCCGGCCCCGCCGGTGGGCAGCAGCTACGGCAGCGGTTTCGTCAGCTTCTTGCCGTCCAGCTTGTTGCTGAGGGTCAGGGAGCAGGAGATGGTGTCCTTGCCCTGCACCTGGTAGCCCGAGAGCTTCGGGTACAGCGCGTAGTAGTAGTACCCGGGGTTGTCCTTGACGTCCTTCAGGCGCTTGGCGGCGTCCGCCTCGCACAGCTTCAGGACCTTGGCCTTGAGCGCGGCCTCGGTGGCGAAGGTGCCCGTGATGGTCTCGTTGGCGATGACCTCGGCGTCGTGCGGGCCGTTGCAGGAGACCGTCGTGACCTCGGTGACGCCGCTGTCCAGGCCCGGATCGTCGAAGCACTGGCCGGGGCTGAGCACGACGTACTTGCGGAAGGTCTCCGAGGGGTCCGGCTCCGTGGACGCGGTCGCCGTGTCCTGCGTGGCGGGGGCCGAGGCCGTGGGGCTGCTGCTCGTGGACCCGGCGGCGCCCTTGTCGTCGTCCTCGCCGCCGCTCAGCGCGATCGCCAGGCCGCCGACGACGACGGCTATCAGGACGACCGCGCCGATGACGATCGCGGCCACCTTCGCGCCGCCACCGCTGCGCGGCGGCTGCGGCGGGGGCGGGTAGCCGTAACCGCCGCCCTGCTGCGCAGGCCCGGGGAACTGCGGCTGGTTCTGGTACGGCGGCTGCGGCTGCGGCTGGTACTGCTGCTGGGGCTGGTACTGCGGCGGGCCGAAACCCCCCGGGGGCGGCCCGAAACCGCCGCCCTGTCCGGGGCGCGGGTCGTCGGGCGGCGACGGCGGAGGAAAACTCATGGACGAAGCATGCCCCATACGGGTGAGCGGGGTGAGGGCAGGAGCCGAAGTCACGCCGCCCGCGGCGGGCAGAATGGGGGTATGGAATCCCCGCTCGACCCAGCCGTCGCCGCCCGTCTCAAGCGCACCGCCGACGGCCTCGTCCCCGCCGTCGCGCAGCAGTACGACACCGGCGAAGTCCTCATGCTCGGATGGATGGACGACGAGGCGCTGCACCGCACCCTCACCACCGGCCGCTGCACCTACTGGAGCCGCAGCCGCCAGGAGTACTGGGTCAAGGGCGACACCTCCGGGCACGTCCAGCACGTGAAGTCCGTGGCCCTGGACTGCGACGGCGACACGATCCTCGTCAAGGTCGACCAGGTCGGCGCGGCCTGCCACACCGGCGACCGCACCTGCTTCGACGCGGGCGAACTGCCGCTGGCCTGAAGCGGCCGCGCCCGGGCACTAGGCTGCGGACCATGACCACGGGCACCGTCACCCCCGACCTCGACACCTTCCGCAAGCTGGCGCAGGACCGCCGTGTCATCCCGGTCAGCAGGAAGCTGCTGGCCGACGGGGACACCCCGGTCGGCCTGTACCGGAAGCTCGCCGCCGAGCGCCCCGGCACCTTCCTGCTGGAGTCCGCGGAGAACGGCCGCTCGTGGTCCCGCTACTCGTTCGTCGGCGTCCGCAGCGCCGCCACCTTGACCGAGCGCGACGGCCGGGCCCACTGGCTCGGCACGCCGCCGGTCGGCGTGCCGGCCGGCGGCGACCCGCTGGAGGCGCTGCGGGCCACGATCGAGGCCCTGCACACCCCGCGCGACCTGCACGACGACGCGGGCCTGCCGCCGTTCACCGGGGGCATGGTCGGCTACCTCGGCTACGACGTCGTGCGCCGCCTGGAGCGCATCGGCGACCACGCCCGCGACGACCTGGGCCTGCCCGAGCTCACGATGCTGCTCACCTCCGACCTGGCGGTGCTCGACCACTGGGACGGCTCGGTGCTGCTGATCGCCAACGCGATCAACCACAACGACCTCGACACCGGCGTCGACGAGGCGTACGCCGAGGCCGTGCGGCGGCTCGACGCCATGACCGAAGACCTGGCCCGTCCCGTGGACTCCGCGCCCGCCGAGCTGCCGCCGTCCCGGCTGCCGGAGGAGGTCACCTCGCGCTTCGGCGGCGCCGCGTACCAGGCCGCGGTGGAGACGGCCAAGGAGTACATCCGGGCCGGCGACGCCTTCCAGGTCGTGCCCTCGCAGCGGTTCGAGACCCCCTGCCCGGCGAGCGCGCTCGACGTCTACCGCGTGCTGCGGGCGACCAACCCCTCCCCCTACATGTACCTGCTGCGCTTCGACGGCTTCGACGTCGTCGGCTCCAGCCCCGAGGCGCTGGTCAAGGTCGAGGACGGCCGGGCCATGGTGCACCCCATCGCGGGCACCCGCCCGCGCGGCGCGACGCCCCAGGAGGACCAGGCGCTCGCCGACGAACTGCTCGCCGACCCCAAGGAGCGCGCCGAGCACCTGATGCTGGTCGACCTGGGCCGCAACGACCTCGGGCGGGTCTGCGAGCCCGGCAGCGTCGAGGTCGTCGACTTCATGTCGATCGAGCGGTACAGCCACGTCATGCACATCGTCTCCACCGTCACCGGCAGCCTCGGCGCCGGCCGCACGGCCTTCGACGTCCTCACCGCCTGCTTCCCCGCGGGCACCCTGTCGGGGGCGCCCAAGCCGCGCGCGATGCAGATCATCGACGAGCTGGAGCCCACCCGGCGCGGGCTGTACGGCGGCGCCGTGGGCTACCTCGACTTCGCCGGGGACTCCGACACCGCCATCGCCATCCGTACCGCGGTGCTGCGCGGCGGGACCGCCTACGTCCAGGCCGGCGCCGGCATCGTCGCCGACTCCGACCCGGTCAGCGAGGACACCGAGTGCCGGAACAAGGCCGCCGCGGTGCTCCGCGCCGTCGACACGGCGGGCCGGATGCGCGGCGGGGCGTGACCGCCACCGGCGGGACCCGCGTGCCGGGGCGCGGGAGCGACGGGGGATAGTGGTCCGGTGAGCAGTTCCGTACCCCAGCCCGGCACCGTCGCAGAACCGTCCGCCGGGCCCGCACCCCGCCGGGCGGCCGGCCGCGGCAGCCTCGTCCTCGCCCTGGCGAGCGGCGTGGCCGGCGCCGCGGTCGTGCTCCTGGCCTCGGGCAAGACCTGGCAGAAGGGCAGCGCCCCGTTCGCCGGCGGCGGGATGCCGGTCAGTGTCTCCGGCCACCAGGTCACCGGGGTGCCGGGCGCGCTCGCGCTGGTGGGACTCGCCGCCCTCGTGGCGGTCTTCGCCGTACGGGGAGCGGCCCGGCTGCTCGTCGGCGGGCTGCTCGCGCTGTGCGGGGCCGGGGCCCTCGCGGCGGCGCTGCTCGCGCTCGGCGACACCGCGGCCCTGGACGCCGCCGCGGCGACCGCCAGCGGCCTCAGCCGTACGACCGTCACCGGGGCCGCCACCAGCGCCTGGCCGGGGGTCTCCGCGGCCGGTGGGGCGCTGCTGCTGTCCGCAGGCGCCGTCGCCCTCCTCCGCGCCCGGACCTGGCCCGGGATGTCGAACCGGTACGACCGCGACACCCCGAAGGCGTCGCAGCCCGCCCGTACCGCCGCACCCGCCGCCGGCGAGGAGCGCCCCGAGGACCTGTGGAAGGCGCTGGACCGCGGCGAGGACCCCACCGAGGCGCCCTGACGCGCCGGGCCACCCCCCGCGCGCGGAGCGTGAGCGGAACGGGGGACAATGGCGCATGACGCGCGCCATCGCGCGGGCGGAGCAACTGACGACCCTTTTGTAGAACGACTTGGGAGCACTCATGGCGGGCAACAGCCACGGACACACCCCTGCCGCCTGGACCGGCGTGACCATCGCCTTCATCGGCTTCTGCGTCGCGGCTGCCTTTGTCGTCCTGGCGGAGCCGATCGGTATGTTCGCCGGCCTGGCGGTCGCCGCCCTGGGCGGTCTGGTCGGTCTCGGCATGCGCGCCGCGGGCCTCGGCAAGCCGGTGCCGGAGAAGCAGCACGGCTGACCCGGGCACGGACCCCGCAGCCGCCGCCGGCGCATCCGCCGGCGGCGGCTGCGTCCTTTCCGGCCACCCCGGGTGTCCCTGCCGGGCGCGGCGCGGGACAATCACCGCGTGACCGAGACCGCCTCCAGGCCGAAGCCGATTGCCCTCGCCGCCCCGCTGGGCGTGCTCGGCGGTGTCGCCGCCGCCTTCGCGTACGTCGGCACCTTCGACCCGAACGAGGCCGGGCACTACCCGGTCTGCCCCCTGCTGCACTACACGGGCCTGTACTGCCCCGGCTGCGGCGGGCTGCGCAGCGCGTACGCGGTCGTGCACGGCGACTTCGGCACGGCGATCGGCCTCAACGCGCTGGCCGTGGCGGGCTACCTGCTCTTCGCCGTGGTGTGGACGGTCTGGCTCATCCGGACGCTGCGCGGCCGCCCCTTCCCGCTCGCGCTGCGGGCCGTCCACTGGTGGGCGATCACGGGTGCCGTGCTGCTCTTCACCGTCGTCCGGAACCTTCCGTTCGGGACCGCGCTGGCGCCCTGACCAGCGACGAAGGGACGCCCGGACCGTCCGTCCGGTGGGCCCCCGCCCCGCCGGATGCGGGTCCTCCGCCCACCGGCGGTTACCATCGCAGTGCTGGTGGAACATCTCACTGGCTTGATCGTTTCGCTTTCGGAAGGGGTCCTCGCGCGTGAGTGTGCTCGACGAGATCATCGACGGAGTCCGCGAGGACCTCGCCGAGCGGCAGGCCCGGGTCTCCCTCGACGAGCTCAAGGAGCGGGCGGCGAAGGCGCGCGACGCCAAGGACGGCGTGGCGGCCCTGCGCGGCGACAGCGTCAAGGTCATCTGCGAGGTCAAGCGGTCCAGCCCCTCCAAGGGCGCTCTGGCCGCCATCGCCGACCCCGCGGGCCTGGCCGCGGACTACGAGGCGGGCGGCGCCGCCGTCATCTCGGTCCTCACCGAGCAGCGCCGCTTCGGCGGCTCGCTGGCCGACCTCGAGGCCGTCCGGGCCAAGGTCGACATCCCCGTGCTCCGCAAGGACTTCATCGTCACCGCCTACCAGCTCTGGGAGGCCCGCGCCTACGGTGCCGACCTGGCGCTGCTGATCGTCGCGGCGCTGGAGCAGGACGCGCTGGTCTCCCTGATCGAGCGGGCCGGGTCCATCGGGCTCACCCCGCTGGTCGAGGTGCACGACGAGGAGGAGGTCGAGCGCGCCGTCGACGCGGGCGCCCGCATCATCGGCGTGAACGCGCGCAACCTCAAGACCCTCGAGGTCGACCGCGGCACCTTCGCCCGCGTCGCCCCGGAGATCCCGGACCACATCGTCAAGGTGGCCGAGTCCGGCGTCCGCGGCCCGCACGACCTCATCGCCTACGCCAACGACGGCGCCGACGCCGTCCTCGTCGGCGAATCGCTGGTGACCGGCCGCGACCCCAAGGCCGCCGTGGCCGACCTCGTGGCCGCGGGCGCGCACCCCGCGCTGCGCCACGGACGGGGCTGACCGGCACCATGACGACCTACGCGCGACTGGCCCGGGGCTGCCGTCCCCGTGGCTGCCGCGCGCCCGCGCGGCGCGTCCTCGGCCGCCGCGTGCGCTACCACATCGGCTGCGAGCCGGGTCAGATCAACGGGCGCCGATGGCGCTGACGGCAGCGCCGTCCTCCTGATGACCGGGGCACGGGCGTGCCCACCGGCGACCCCGCCGGTGAGCGTCCCGCCGTGCTCCCCGGCCGCGGGCGTGCGCATGCCGCCGGCGGCGCCGGACGCGCCGTAACGTGACCATTGGTACGCGAAACCCTGGGGGCTGCCGACGCGCGCCCCCGAAGGAGCCGAGAACGTCATGTCCGAAGACTTCTTCATCCCCGACCCCGAGGGCCGGGTGCCCAGTGCCGAGGGCTACTTCGGCCGGTTCGGCGGCAAGTTCATCCCGGAGGCGCTGGTCGCCGCCGTGGACGAGGTCGCCGTGGAGTACGACAAGGCGAAGTCCGATCCGGCCTTCGCCGCGGAACTGAACGACCTGCTGGTGCACTACACCGGCCGGCCGAGCCCGCTCACCGAGGTGCCGCGGTTCGCGGAGCACGCCGGCGGGGCACGGGTCTTCCTCAAGCGGGAGGACCTCAACCACACCGGCTCGCACAAGATCAACAACGTGCTGGGCCAGGCGCTGCTCACCAAGCGCATGGGCAAGACCCGGGTCATCGCCGAGACCGGCGCCGGCCAGCACGGCGTGGCGACGGCCACCGCCTGCGCCCTGTTCGGCCTGGAGTGCACCATCTACATGGGCGAGGTCGACACCGAGCGCCAGGCGCTCAACGTCGCCCGCATGCGCATCCTCGGCGCCGAGGTCATCCCCGTGAAGTCCGGCAGCCGCACGCTGAAGGACGCGATCAACGAGGCGTTCCGCGACTGGGTCGCCAACGTGGACCGCACCCACTACCTCTTCGGCACGGTCGCGGGCCCGCACCCCTTCCCGGCGATGGTGCGCGACTTCCACCGCGTCATCGGCGTCGAGGCCCGCCGCCAGATCCTGGAGCGCGCGGGACGGCTGCCGGACGTGGTCGCCGCCTGCGTGGGCGGCGGGTCCAACGCGATCGGCCTGTTCCACGCCTTCATCCCGGACGGGTCCGTGCGTCTGGTGGGCCTGGAGGCGGCAGGGCACGGTGTGGACTCCGGCGAGCACGCGGCGACGCTCACCGTCGGCGAGCCCGGCATCCTGCACGGCTCCCGCTCCTACGTCCTGCAGGACGACGAGGGCCAGATCACCGAGCCGTACTCGATCTCGGCCGGCCTGGACTACCCCGGCATCGGCCCCGAGCACGCCTACCTCAAGGAGACCGGCCGCGCCGAGTACCGCCCGGTCACCGACGACGAGGCGATGCAGGCGCTGCGCCTGCTGTCCCGCACCGAGGGCATCATCCCGGCCATCGAGAGCGCCCACGCCCTCGCCGGCGTGCTGGGGGTCGGCCGGGAGCTGGGCGAGGAGGGCCTGGTCCTGGTCAACCTCTCCGGCCGCGGTGACAAGGACATGGACACGGCCGCCCGCTACTTCGGGCTGTACGACGAGGCTGAAGGAGCACAGCGGTGAGCGGGCAGATCGAGCTGCTGGACCGGACCCTGGCCGGTGCCAGGGCCGAGGGGCGCGCCGCCCTGGTGGCCTACCTCCCGGCCGGTTTCCCGACCGTGGAGGGCGGCATCGAGGCGGCGAAGGCGGCCCTGGAGGGCGGTGCCGACGTCGTCGAGATCGGCCTGCCGCACAGCGACCCCGTGCTGGACGGCCCGGTCATCCAGACCGCGGACGACATCGCGCTGCGCGGCGGTGTGCGGATCAAGGACGTGCTGCGCACGGTGCGGGAGGCGCACGCCGCGACGGGCAAGCCGATCCTGGTCATGACGTACTGGAACCCGGTGGACCGCTACGGCACCGAGCGCTTCGCGGCCGAGCTGGCAGAGGCGGGCGGCGCGGGCTGCATCCTGCCGGACCTGCCGGTGGAGGAGTCCGAGGTGTGGCGGAAGGCCGCCGAGCAGCACCGACTGGCCACCGTCTTCGTGGTCGCCCCGAGCAGCCGGGACGAGCGGCTGGCGAAGATCACGGCGGCGGGCTCCGGCTTCGTCTACGCGGCCTCGCTGATGGGCGTCACCGGCACCCGTGAGAGCGTCGGCGCCGAGGCGGCCGACCTGGTGCGGCGCACCCGGGCCCAGACCGAGCTGCCGGTCTGCGTGGGCCTGGGCGTCTCCAACGCCGCCCAGGCAGCCGAGGTGGCGGGCTTCGCGGACGGGGTGATCGTCGGCTCGGCGTTCGTCAAGCGGCTGCTCGACGCGCCGGACCTGGAGCAGGGCCTGGCCGGGGTGCGCGAGCTGGCGGCGGACCTCGCCCAGGGCGTCCGCCGGTAGCGGCGCCTCACTCTTCCGGGCGAAACATGGGCCGGGGGTACGCGCGAGCGTGCCCCCGGTTCGTTGTGCCTGGGTGTGAGCGAGAAGAACCGTGAAGGAAAGCGCAGTGCCCGGGACCGGCTGCAGGAGCAGCGCGCGGAGGACGAGCGCCGGCACAAGCGCAAGAGGACGCTGATCGTCGCGGGCTCCGTGGTGGGGGTCCTGGCCGTCGGCGCCGTCATCGGGATCGTGGTGGCGGGCAGCGGCGGTGGTTCCGGCGCCCCGGCCGTGACCCCGGTGGGCGCGACCGGCAAGGACAAGCTGGCCCTCCCCAACGGCGCGAGCGACGCCCCGTCCACCCTGACCGTGTACGAGGACTTCCGGTGCCCGGCCTGCGCGGCCTACGAGAACGAGCTCCGCGACACCATCCACGCCCTCCAGGACCAGGGCCAGCTCAAGGTCGAGTACCACCTCGTCCGGCTCATCGACGGGAACCTGGGCGGTACCGGATCGCTCAACGCCGCCAACGCCGCGGCCTGCGCGCAGGACGAGGGCAAGTTCCGCGCGTACCACGACGTCCTCTACCGGAACCAGCCGCAGGAGAACGACGACCACTTCGCCGACAAGACCTACCTGCTGGAGCTTGCGGGCAAGGTGCCGGGGCTGAAGACCGACGCCTTCACCACCTGCGTGAAGGACGGCACGTACGACGACTGGGTGAACGCCAACAACGAGGCCTTCGGCGCCGCCGGCTTCAACTCCACGCCCACCATCCTGCTCAACGGCGGGGGGAACCTGCTCGCCAAGGGGCAGCCCAACCTGACCGCGGACCGGCTGAAGCAGCTGGTCACCGAGGCCAACAAGGGCAAGAAGCCCGGCACCGCGACGCAGGGCGCCACCCCGACGAGCGCTTCCGGGTCGCCGGGTGCGACGGGATCGGCGAGCGGCTCCGCGACCGCGGGAGGCTCTCCCGCGGCCTCGCAGGGCGGCTGAGCTCACGCCCGTTATCCAGCCGTTGCCGGGCGGGTGCCCGCCGCACCCGCCCGGCACGGTAGCGTCGGCAGTGCCATGGAACTCATCGCCTTCATTCCCAGTCCGTCGCGCGGGGTCATCCACCTCGGCCCCATCCCTCTGCGCGGCTATGCCTTCTGCATCATCATCGGTGTCTTCGTGGCCGTGTGGCTCGGCGGCAGGCGATGGGTCGCCCGCGGCGGACTGAAGACCACGGTCGCCGACATCGCCGTCTGGGCGGTGCCCTTCGGCCTGGTCGGCGGCCGCCTCTACCACGTGATCACCAGTTACGAGCTCTACTTCGGTGAGGGCAAGGACTGGGTCAACGCGTTCAAGATCTGGGAGGGCGGCCTCGGCATCTGGGGCGCCATCGCCCTGGGTGCCCTCGGCGCCTGGATCGGCTGCCGGCGCCGCGGCATCTCGCTGCCCGCGTACGCCGACGCCGTGGCGCCGGGCATCGCCTTCGCCCAGGCCATCGGCCGCTGGGGCAACTGGTTCAACCAGGAGCTGTACGGGCGCGCCACCGATGTGCCCTGGGCGCTGAAGATCGACAGCGCCCACCGGCCGGCGGACAGCCTGGACGTCGCGACGTACCACCCGACCTTCCTCTACGAGTCGCTGTGGTGCGTGGGCGTGGCCCTGCTGGTCATCTGGGCCGACCGGCGCTTCCGGCTCGGCCACGGCCGCGCCTTCGCGCTCTACGTCGCGGCGTACACCGTCGGGCGCTTCTGGATCGAGTACCTGCGCGTCGACGACGCCCACCACGTCCTCGGCCTGCGTCTCAACGACTGGACGTCGATCCTGGTCTTCGTCGCCGCCGTGGTCTACATCGTGGTCTCGGCGAGGCTGCGGCCGGGCCGTGAGGAGGTCGTCGAGCCGGCGGCCGTCGCCGCGGCCGAGGCCTCCGCGGAGGGGACGGACCCCGACGCGAAGGCCAAGGACGCCGGGGACGCCGAGGGCGAGCAGGCGACGGACGCGGAAGCGGACGTGGACGCCGGGAAGACCGAAGCCGACGGGGCGGAGCCCGGCCCGGACCGGGACGAGGAGGACGGCGCCGTCCCCGTCGATGCCGAGGCCAAGCCCGCCAAGAACCTCTGACGCGTACGTCGCGCAGCCCGCGGCCGCCGTTCACCACCCTGGTGACGGCGGCCGCGGCGTTTTGTCTCCGGGCGCGTTTTCGCAGGTAAGGCAGGCTTTCCTTGCTGGAAACGCAGGGAATTCGAGCGTACGGTCGAGGCGTTCGAGGGAGGGACGCGGGGATCGCCGCCCCGGGGGAAGGAGCAGATCGACCATGCCGTCAGCCATGGAGGACGAGCGGGTCGCGCCGTACCACGTGGCGCACCACACCCACCGGGACGTCAGCGGTGGCTGGCTTCGTCCGGCCGTGTTCGGGGCGATGGACGGCCTGGTGTCGAACCTCGCGCTCATGACCGGCGTCGCCGGCGGCAACGTCGCCCCCTCGACCATCGTGATCACCGGATTGGCCGGACTCGCGGCGGGCGCCTTCTCGATGGCCGCGGGCGAGTACACCTCCGTCGCCTCCCAGCGGGAGCTGGTCCAGGCGGAGCTGGACGTCGAACGGCTGGAACTGCGCCGCAACCCCACGGACGAGCTGCGCGAACTGGCCGCGCTGTACGTCGCCCGGGGCGTCGAGCCGGAGCTGGCCGAAGAGGTGGCCCGGCAGATGTCCAGGGACCCGGAGCAGGCCCTGGAGATCCACGCCCGCGAGGAGCTGGGCGTCGACCCGACCGACCTGCCGTCGCCGCTGGTGGCGGCCGGTTCCTCGTTCGTGTCCTTCGGCGTCGGCGCCCTGCTGCCGGTGCTCCCGTACCTGATCGGCGCAACGGTGGTCTGGCCCGCGGTGATCGTCGCGCTGATCGGTCTCTTCCTCTGCGGGGCGGCTGTGGCCCGTGTGACGGCGCGCAGCTGGTGGTTCAGCGGACTTCGGCAGCTCGTCTTGGGCGGAGCCGCCGCCGGGGTTACCTTCGTTCTGGGCGCGCTGTTCGGCACCGCCGTCGGCTGAGCCGGGTGACGGCCACAAGCCACTTGTTACCCGCTCGTTTCAGCGCGACCAACACAGGGCATCAGTCTGTGGCGCCGTGGGCAGTGTCGCCTGCGTCTCACGTGAGCGATGCTGGCCCATACTGCCTGCTCGTAGCGCTGCTTAGTCCACATGATGGAACTGGCTATCCACTTTTCGGCCATCCGGCCATCATGTAACCTGCACGAAATCGCAGAGGGCCAACGTCGTCCCTAGTGCGCATGTCATATGCCAGATGACGACGACGGGAGAGCCGATGCGTTCCGCGTCCACGCACCCCCAGACCGCCGGCTCCGGTTCCGGCCGGTGGTCCCACATGGACGGGCGTCCCGCCCCCCAGGGGATGTACGACCCCCGCAACGAGCACGACGCCTGCGGCGTCGGCTTCGTGGCCACCCTCACCGGCGAGGCGGACCACGCGCTCGTGGAGCAGGCACTGACCGTGCTGCGCAACCTGGAGCACCGCGGGGCCACCGGCTCCGAGCCGGACTCCGGCGACGGCGCGGGCATCCTGATGCAGGTCCCGGACGCGTTCCTGAGGGCGGTCGCCGGCTTCGAGCTGCCCGCCGCCGGCCGGTACGCGGTCGGCACGGCGTTCCTGCCCGTCGAGGACGAGGACCGCCGCAAGGCCGTCGAGTCCATCGAGCGGCTGGCCGCCGAGGAGGGCCTGACCGTCCTCGGCTGGCGCGAGGTGCCGATCGGCCCCGACGTCCTCGGCGCCACGGCGCGCTCGACGATGCCGTACTTCTCCCAGCTCTTCGTCTCGGACGCCGAGGACGCGCGGTCCGGGATCGACCTCGACCGCCCCGCCTTCGTGCTGCGCAAGCGCGCCGAGCGCGAGGCGGACGTCTACTTCCCGTCACTGTCGGCCCGGACGCTCGTCTACAAGGGCATGCTGACCACCGGCCAGCTGGAGCCCTTCTTCCCGGACCTGTCCGACGAGCGCACCGCCACCGCCATCGCCCTGGTGCACTCCCGCTTCTCCACCAACACCTTCCCCAGCTGGCCGCTGGCGCACCCGTACCGCTTCGTCGCCCACAACGGTGAGATCAACACCGTCAAGGGCAACCGCAACTGGATGCGCGCCCGCGAGTCGCAGCTCGCCTCGGGCCACTTCGGCGGCGACCTGGACCGGATCTTCCCGGTGTGCACGCCGGACGCCTCGGACACGGCGACCTTCGACGAGGTGCTGGAGCTGCTCCACCTCGGCGGCCGCTCGCTGCCCCACAGCGTGCTGATGATGATCCCCGAGGCGTGGGAGAACCACGACTCGATGGACCCGGCCCGGCGCGCCTTCTACCAGTACCACTCCACCCTGATCGAGCCCTGGGACGGCCCGGCCTGCGTCACCTTCACCGACGGTTCCGTCGTCGGCGCCGTCCTGGACCGCAACGGCCTGCGTCCGGGGCGCTACTGGGTCACCGACGACGGCCTGGTCGTGCTCGCCTCCGAGTCCGGCGTGCTGGACGACATCTCCCCGGACAAGGTGGTCCGCAAGGGCCGGCTGCAGCCCGGGAAGATGTTCCTGGTCGACACGGCCCGGCACCGGATCATCGAGGACGACGAGATCAAGGCCCAGCTCGCCGCCGAGCACCCCTACGCGGAGTGGCTGGAAGCCGGCCTGATCCACCTCAACGACCTGCCCGAGCGCGAGCACATCGTGCACACCCACGCCTCGGTCACCCGCCGCCAGCAGACCTTCGGGTACACCGAGGAGGAGCTGCGGATCATCCTGGCGCCGATGGCGAAGACCGGCGGTGAGCCGCTGGGCTCCATGGGCACCGACTCGCCGATCGCCGCGCTGTCCGAGCGGCCCCGGCTGCTCTTCGACTACTTCACCCAGCTGTTCGCGCAGGTCACCAACCCTCCGCTGGACGCCATCCGGGAGGAGCTGGTCACCTCGCTGATCAGCGCCGTCGGCCCGTCCGGCAACCTGCTGGAGCCGTCGCCGGCGTCCTGTCGCAACATCACCCTGCCCTTCCCGGTGATCGACAACGACGAGCTGGCCAAGCTCATCCACATCAACGCCGACGGCGACCTGCCGGGCCTGAAGGCCGCGACGCTGTCGGGCCTGTACCGGGTCTCCGGCGGCGGCGAGGCCCTGGCCGCGCGGCTCACCGAGATCTGCGCCGAGGCCGACGCCGCCATAGAGGACGGCGCCCGGCTGATCGTGCTCTCCGACCGGCACTCGGACGCCGAGCACGCGCCGATCCCGTCGCTGCTGCTCACCTCCGCCGTGCACCACCACCTCATCCGCACCAAGCAGCGCACCCAGGTGGGCCTGCTGGTCGAGGCCGGCGACGTCCGCGAGGTGCACCACGTCGCGCTGCTCATCGGCTACGGTGCCGCGGCGGTCAACCCCTACCTGGCGATGGAGTCGGTCGAGGACCTGCTGCGCGCGGGCACCTTCCTCCAGGGTCTGGAGCCCGAGGCGGCCATCAGGAACCTGATCAAGGCGCTGGGCAAGGGCGTGCTGAAGGTGATGTCCAAGATGGGCATCTCCACCGTCGCCTCCTACCGCGGCGCGCAGGTCTTCGAGGCCATCGGCCTGGACAACGACTTCGTCGACACCTACTTCCACGGCACCACGACCAAGCTCGGCGGCGCCGGCATCGACGTGGTCGCCAAGGAGGTCGCCGCCCGGCACGCCAAGGCCTACCCCGCCTCCGGCATCGCCCCGGCGCACCGCCGGCTGGAGATCGGCGGCGAGTACCAGTGGCGCCGCGAGGGCGAGCCGCACCTGTTCGACCCGGAGACGGTCTTCCGGCTGCAGCACGCCACCCGCTCGCGCCGTTACGACATCTTCAAGCAGTACACGGACCGGGTGAACGAGCAGTCCGAGCGCCTGATGACGCTCCGCGGCCTGTTCGCGTTCAAGGACGGCGAGCGCGCCCCGATCCCGGTCGACGAGGTCGAGCCGGTCTCCGAGATCGTCAAGCGCTTCTCCACCGGCGCCATGTCGTACGGCTCCATCTCGCGCGAGGCGCACGAGACGCTGGCCATCGCCATGAACCAGCTGGGCGGCAAGTCCAACACCGGCGAGGGCGGCGAGGACCCGGACCGCCTGTACGACCCGGCGCGCCGTTCCGCGATCAAGCAGGTCGCCTCCGGCCGCTTCGGCGTCACCTCGGAGTACCTGGTCAACGCGGACGACATCCAGATCAAGATGGCCCAGGGCGCCAAGCCCGGTGAGGGCGGCCAGCTGCCCGGCCACAAGGTCTACCCGTGGATCGGCAGGACCCGGCACAGCACCCCCGGTGTCGGCCTGATCTCGCCGCCGCCGCACCACGACATCTACTCCATCGAGGACCTGGCGCAGCTGATCCACGACCTCAAGAACGCCAACCCGCAGGCCCGCATCCACGTGAAGCTGGTCTCCGAGGTCGGCGTCGGCACGGTCGCGGCGGGCGTCTCCAAGGCCCACGCCGACGTGGTGCTGATCTCCGGCCACGACGGCGGCACCGGCGCCTCCCCGCTGACCTCGCTGAAGCACGCGGGCGGCCCCTGGGAGCTGGGCCTGGCCGAGACGCAGCAGACGCTGCTGCTCAACGGCCTGCGCGACCGCATCGTCGTCCAGACCGACGGCCAGCTGAAGACCGGCCGCGACGTCGTCATCGCCGCCCTGCTGGGCGCCGAGGAGTTCGGCTTCGCGACCGCCCCGCTGGTGGTCTCCGGCTGTGTGATGATGCGGGTGTGCCACCTGGACACCTGTCCGGTTGGCATCGCCACCCAGAACCCGGTGCTGCGCGACCGCTTCACCGGCAAGGCCGAGTACGTGGTGAACTTCTTCGAGTTCATCGCGCAGGAGGTCCGCGAGCTCCTGGCCGAGCTGGGCTTCCGCTCGATCGAGGAGGCCGTCGGCCACGCCGAGCTGATCGACACCACCGCGGCCGTCACCCACTGGAAGGCGCAGGGCATGGACCTCGCCCCGCTCTTCCACGTGCCCGAGCTGCCCGAGGGCGCGGCCCTGCACCGCACCATCGACCAGGACCACGGCCTGGGCAAGGCGCTCGACAACGAGCTCATCGCGCTCGCCAAGGACGCCCTCGACAACGGCGACCCGGTCCGCGCCCAGGTCGCGATCCGCAACGTCAACCGCACGGTCGGCACCATGCTCGGCCACGAGGTGACCAAGAAGTACGGCGGCGCCGGCCTGCCCGACGACACCGTCGACATCACCCTGACCGGCTCAGCGGGCCAGTCCTTCGGCGCCTTCCTCCCCAAGGGCATCACGCTCCGCCTGGAGGGCGACGCCAACGACTACGTCGGCAAGGGCCTGTCCGGCGGCCGGGTGATCGTCCGTCCCGACCGGGGTGCCGACCACCTGGCCGAGTACTCGACCATCGCCGGCAACACCATCGCGTACGGCGCCACCGGCGGTGAGCTCTTCCTGCGCGGCACCACCGGCGAGCGCTTCTGCGTCCGCAACTCCGGCGCCACCGTCGTGTCCGAGGGCGTGGGCGACCACGGCTGCGAGTACATGACCGGTGGCCGGGCACTGGTGCTCGGCCCGACCGGCCGCAACTTCGCGGCCGGCATGTCGGGCGGCATCGCGTACGTCCTCGACCTCGACCCGGACAACGTCAACACCGGCATGGTGAACGTCGAGGAGCTGGACGCCGACGACATCAAGTGGCTGCACGACGTGGTGCGCCGCCACCAGGAGGAGACGGGCTCCACCGTCGCCGAGAAGCTTTTCGCCGACTGGGGCCACACCCTCACCCGCTTCGGCAAGGTCATGCCGCGGGACTACAAGGCAGTGCTCGCCGCCAAGAACGCCGCCGAGCAAGCCGGGCTCTCCGAGTCCGAGACCGTCGCGAAGATGATGGAGGCGGCAAATGGCTGACCCGAAGGGCTTCCTCACCACGCCCCGCGAGACCGCTCCGACCCGTCCGGTCGAGGAGCGCAAGCAGGACTGGAACGAGGTCTACGTTCCCGGCGGCCTGCTGCCGATCATCACCAAGCAGGCCGGACGCTGCATGGACTGCGGCATCCCCTTCTGCCACAACGGCTGTCCGCTGGGGAACCTGATCCCCGAGTGGAACGACTACGCCTACCGTGAGGACTGGAAGGCCGCCAGCGAGCGCCTGCACGCGACCAACAACTTCCCGGAGTTCACCGGTCGCCTCTGCCCGGCCCCCTGCGAGTCCGCCTGTGTGCTCGGCATCAACCAGCCGGCGGTGACCATCAAGAACGTCGAGGTCACCATCATCGACAAGGCCTGGGACAGCGGGGACGTCACCCCGCAGCCCCCGGACCGGCTCTCCGGCAAGACCGTCGCCGTCATCGGCTCCGGCCCGGCGGGCCTGGCCGCCGCCCAGCAGCTGACCCGGGCCGGCCACACCGTCGCGGTGTACGAGCGGGCCGACCGCATCGGCGGTCTGCTGCGGTACGGCATCCCCGAGTTCAAGATGGAGAAGCGGCACATCAACCGCCGCATCGAACAGATGCGCGCGGAGGGCACCAAGTTCCGCACCGGTGTCGAGGTCGGCCGCGACATGCCGGGCAGCGCACTGCGCAAGCGGTACGACGCCGTGGTGATCGCCGCGGGCGCCACCCAGTGGCGCGACCTGCCCGCCGAGGGACGCGAACTCGGCGGCATCTACCAGGCGATGGAGTACCTGCCGCTGGCCAACAAGGTGCAGGAGGGCGACTTCGTCGCCCCGCCGATCACCGCCGAGGGCAAGCACGTGGTCGTCATCGGCGGTGGCGACACCGGCGCCGACTGCGTCGGCACCGCGCACCGCCAGGGCGCCCGCTCGGTCACCCAGCTGGAGATCATGCCCCGGCCGTCGGAGGACCGCCCGGCGCACCAGCCCTGGCCGACCATGCCGATGACGTACAAGGTCACCTCCGCCCACGAGGAGGGCGGCGAGCGGGTCTACGCCGTCAACACCATGAGGTTCGAGGGCGACGAGGACGGCAACGTCAAGGCGCTGCACCTGGTCGAGGTCGATTTCCAGGACGGGAAGTTCGTCCCGCAGCCCGGCACCGAGAAGGTGATCCCTGCCGAACTGGTCACCCTCGCCATGGGCTTCACCGGCACCGACCAGCGCAACGGCCTGGTCGAGCAGCTCGGCCTGGAGCTCGACGCCCGCGGCAACATCGCCCGCGACAAGGACTTCACCACCAACGTGGACGGTGTCTTCGTCGCCGGTGACGCGGGCCGCGGCCAGTCGTTGATCGTGTGGGCCATCGCCGAGGGCCGTTCCGCGGCCCGCGCGGTGGACCACTACCTCACCGGCGCGAGCATCCTGCCGGCCCCGATCCGTCCCACGGATCGCCCGCTGACGGTCTGACCCTCCGTCACACCTGAGACGTCCCGTACAAGGGCGTACGGAACGGAACGCGGCGCCTGCCCTCACCCGACCGGGGGCAGGTGTCGCACTGCCATGTCGTGGAACTCCACCCGGGCGTCCTCGGTGTAGGCGCCCACGCGGCCCCCGGTGTAGGGGCGTTCGGCGTCCGCGAACGAGGTCAGGAAGCGCCCGTCGACCGTGATCGTGAGCGTGGCGCCGCGCTGCTCCACCTCGATCCGGTACCAGCGCCCGGTGGGGAACGGCGCCGGTCCGGTGGCCAGGAAGCGCTGGCCGCCCGGGTACGCCGGGTCGCGCTTGCCCAGCTCCCAGCCGTTCGGCTTGAGGGCGAGGTAGTAGAAGTGCTCCGGGTCGCGGTACGCCCAGACCAGCCACGGCACTTCCCACGGGTTGGGCCGGGGGGTGCGCAGCTGACGGAGCGTCCGCGTCCGCGCCCCGTAGGCCATGTCCCCGTACTCCTCGGTGGAGACCACCAGGCCCGCGTGCGTGACGTCCGGGCGGTCGGCCACGCCCGGCGAGAGCAGCAGCGACGTGGCGTCCCCGCGGTTGTCGCCGTAGCCGTCGTACACCGATAGCCAGGGCCCGTGCACCGTGCCGTCCGTCCAGCCGGGCCCGGCGCCGCCGCGCCCCTGGCACGCGTACACCACGCCGCCCACCACCAGCAGCAGGGCGAGCACCAGCCCGGCGGACCGCGGGCCCCTCCGCCGCGGTGGGCGGAGGGGCCGGAGCACGGAGGACCTCAGGACGGTGGTCATGCCGCGGGGGAGGGCTCCGGGGCACGGGGCGGCGGGACCGCGGAGGAGAGCGTGGTGGGCACGTCCTCGCCGAAGTCCTCGGCGAGCTGGGCGAGCACGCGTTCTGCCGCCCGTCCGTCGCCGAAGGGATTGCCCGCGGTCGCCATGCGGTGGTACTCCGCCGGGTCGTCCAGCAGCCGGCCCGCGGCCGTCAGGATCGCCTCGGGGTCGGTGCCGATCAGCCGGGCCGCGCCCGCCTCCACGGCCTCCGGCCGCTCGGTGGTGGTACGGAGCACCAGCGCGGGCTTGCCGAGGCTGGGCGCCTCCTCCTGGATGCCGCCGGAGTCGGTGAGGACCAGCTCGCAGTCGGCGAGGGTCGCCGCGAAGTCGGGGTAGCCCAGCGGTTCGACGACGTGCACGGCGTGGTGGCCGGTCAGTTCGGGCAGCAGGGTCTCGCGCACGGCCGGGCTCTTGTGCAGCGGCAGCAGGATCTCCACGTCCCCGCGCTGGCCGAGCCGGCGCAGCGCGCGGCCCATGGCGCGCATCCGCTCCCCCTGGTTCTCCCGGCGGTGCAGGGTGAGCAGCACCCGGCGGCGGCCGCTGCCCGGGAAGGCGCTGCGGCCGACGCCCTCGCCGAGCACCCACAGCAGGTTGTCGATGACCGTGTTGCCGGTGGTGAACACCTGGGTGTCGGGGGTGCCCTCGGCGAGCAGGTGGGCGGCGGCCCGCGGGGTGGGGGCGAAGTGCCAGCGGGCGATCCGCCCGATCAGCCGGCGGTTGAGCTCCTCGGGGAACGGGTTGTCGAGGACGCCGGTGCGCAGACCCGCCTCGACGTGGGCGACGGGGACGCGTTCGTAGAAGGCGGCCAGCGCCCCGGCCAGCGCGGTCGTGGTGTCGCCCTGGACGATCACCAGGTCCGGACGGTCCTTCCTGATGACCTCGCCCAGTCCCTCCACCAGACGGGCCGTCAGCTCCGAGAGCTGCTGGCGCTCGCGCATCACGTCGAGCCCGGCCCTGGCCGGCACCTGCAGCAGCTCCAGCATCTGGTGGAGCATCTCGCGGTGCTGTCCGGTGGTGACCACGATCGGCTCGAACAGCTCCGAGGCCGCCATCGCCCGGGCCACGGGGGCCAGTTTGATCACCTCCGGCCGGGTGCCGAGGACGAGCATCGCGCGGATCGTTTGCGTCGTTCCGGGCGATTCGGATGGGTGAGCGGACATGGTTCCCCCCTGGGACGGTGGTGCAGGTGATCGGGACGAGAAGGAGTACGGGCCGTCAGGTGCGCGCGGTCTTCAGCCAGGTGTGCTTGCCGGTGAGCATCCGCCACAGGCCCCACCAGCCGGCGGCGAACCAGATGTAGCCGTAGAGGATGAAGGCGTGCGCCACCAGGACGGAGCGCACCAGCCCGAGCGTGCGCTCGCGCTTGGCGTAGACGAAGCCGTAGACGTAGGCCGCGGTGAAGGAGAGCAGGTACGGGCCGAGCAGCCACATCGGCGAGACCAGCGGCCGGCCCTCCTGGAACGAGGCGGTGACGGTGCCGCCGACGGCGACCAGGAAGGACAGCGGCAGCAGCGAGGTGAGCAGGATCAGCACCGGGCTGGACAGGTGGTAGAGCAGGTCCAGGGCCGGGCGGGTGGCGACCTCGCGCAGGATCAGCGGCACCAGGCCGGCGGACTGCAGGTGGCCCTGGAACCACCGCGAGCGCTGCCGCACCAGCCGTCGTACGTCGAGCACGGCCTGCTGGGAGACGGCGGCGGTGGTGCAGTACTGGTTGCGCCAGCCGCGCGCGATCAGCCGGACCCCGAGGTCGAGGTCCTCGGTCAGGCTGTCGCTCCAGGGGCCGTCGCCGCCGAGCGTGTCGAGCGCGGACAGCCGCATGAACTGCCCGTTGCCGCCCATGCCGACGCTGCCCAGGAAGCGCCGGGCGCTCTGGAAGACGTCGCCGTAGACGACGAACTCCATGTCCTGCAGCCGGGCCAGCAGCCCCAGGTGCCGGTTGTACATGCGGACGCCGATCTGGACGGCGCCGGTGGCCGGGTCGTCGAAGTACGGGTCGACGGCCTGGATGGTGTGCGGGTCGAGCCGGCCGTCGGCGTCGACGACGCAGATGATGACGTCCTCGGGGGCGCGGTGGCCGAGCAGCCCGGCGGCCCGCAGGTGGCGCACGCCCGCGTTGAGCGCCGCGCCCTTGCCGCGCCGGGCGTCGGGGAGCCGGCGCCGGTAGAGCCAGACCCGCGAGCTGTCGGCGGCCCGGGCGACCTCGGACGTACGGTCGTCGGAGGCGTCGTCGATGACCAGTGCCACGAAGCTGTCGGCGGGCAGTGAGGTGATCCGGGCCAGGCTCTCGGCGAGGACCTTCTCCTCGTTGAGGCAGGCGAGCAGGAAGACGTAGAAGCGCTGCCGTCCCGGCTGGCGTACCCGGCGGATGTGGCGCCGGGAGAGCAGGAACAGCGTGGTGTTGTAGGTCCCGGCCAGCACGATCAGCGCGGTCGCGGCCCACAACGCGAACTGGCCGGTCATGACCGGCCGCCGGCGGGCCGGCCGGCCGCCGCACGGGCCGAGGGACGGCGGAGCCAGAGTCTCGCCGCCATCAGACCGAATGCGATCAGGCAATACAGCAGGAAGCCCATTCCTGCCGCTATTTGTAAACCCCTGGCGAACGGAATGCCAGGAACAGCCCTCGAAGCCGTGGCCATACCGGCCAGCGGCAGCATTGTGCCCAGTGCGGGCCTTCCGTACATGAGTGAGTCCCCCCAATGCGTTCCGGCGCGAAAGGCGGTCCGGAACTCCAGGGCAGGAAGTTAGCAGATACTTTTTGATGATCATCGCCTGATAGGTGGTGCGTGGGGTTGCGCGCGGGGCGTGCGGCGGTATCGCCGCAGCTCCGGGGTGTGCACCGAAAGGGGGATTCACCCTTCCGGGGGCATTGGGTTTCCATGCCGGAATGAAAATCGAACGAGAGGCGAATCCGATGATCGTGTTGACATCGGGCATTGCCGCTCTGAACAATCGGCGACCTGTTCTGAACCGGTGCAATGGGGGGAAACATGCAATCCCGCATCAGGAGGCCCGGGAAGTCCCGGGTCTCCGTCATCGTCATGCTCATCACGGCCCTCCTGGGGGTCGCATTCCTGTCCGCCCCGGCGGGCGGTGCCGCAGGGCACGGCTCCGCCGGCAAGGGCGACCACCGCCACCGCGGCGAGCTCCTGGGCGGCCGCGCCGGCCTCGGCAAGGTCGACTTCACGGGCTGGGCCGCGGCCCAGCGTGCCGCCGACCGGGAGCGGCGCGCCAAGGGCCCGGTCCGCGGCGGCGGCCGGCCGCCACGGGTCGGCCGCGACCTGACCGGCGCACGCGCCCCGCTGGCCGCCGCACCCGCGAGGGCGGCTGCGGCCGCCGCCGGCACCACCGCGCTCGTGCTGTACGACACCGCCGGCCCCTACGGGCACCTCGGCGAGCTCTACGCCATGGCCACCGCCAACCTCGCCGGCCACTTCGGGACCGTGACCGCCAAGCCCGTCTCGCAGTACACCGCGGGCATGGTCAACCAGTACACGGCCACCTTCTACATCGGCTCCACCTACTACGGCGGGAGCGTCCCCGACGCCGTCCCCGCCGCCTTCTACCAGGACGTGGTCACCACCACGCGTCCGGTGACCTGGCTCGCGGACAACATCTGGTCGCTGGCGAACGCGACCGGGGTCGCGCAGTTCCAGACCAAGTACGGCTGGGACCCCACCGCGTCGTACTTCGAGGCGAACGGCAGCGTCGGCACCGTCACGCAGGTGACGTACAGGAACCAGGACCTCACCCGGAAGATCCCGGCCGGTCAGGACGGCGGCGTGCTGCGCCCCGCCATCTCGTCGGGGCCCGGCTACCCGGCGGTGACGCAGCTGGCCACCGCGCGCGACACCGGCACCGGCACCGACTTCCCGTGGGCCGTGCGATCGGGCAACCTCACGTACGTCGGTGAGATCCCCTTCGCCTACGTCTCCGAGAGCGACCGGATCATCGCCTTCGAGGACCTGCTCTTCGACTCCCTCGCCCCCGCCACCGCCGAGCGGCATCGGGCCATGATGCGGCTGGAGGACATCAGCCCCAACTCCGACCCCGCGCAGCTGCGGGCCATCGCCGACTACCTCGCCGCGGAGCAGATCCCCTACGGCATCAACGTCATCCCCGTCTACACGGATCCCAAGGGCACCTACAACAACGGCCGGCCGCAGACCGTCACCCTGGCGCAGCGTCCCGAACTGGTCACCACCCTGAAGTACATGCTCCAG
The DNA here is from genome assembly GCF_042891295.1 of Streptomyces sp. NPDC001902. Taxonomy (NCBI): domain Bacteria; kingdom Bacillati; phylum Actinomycetota; class Actinomycetes; order Kitasatosporales; family Streptomycetaceae; genus Streptomyces; species Streptomyces sp. NPDC001902. Next base: position 143,556 of record NZ_JBIATA010000005.1, read on the forward strand.
CATGGTGCCGTGCTGATGAACCACGGCTACACCCACCAGTACGGGAACACCGCCAACCCCTACAACGGCGTCACCGGCGACGACTTCGAGTTCTACCGGGCCCACGTCGACGCCTCCGACAACGTGGTCTACGACGGCCCGGTCGCCGGGGACTCCGCCCTGTGGGCGCAGACCCGGGTCACCCTGGGCCTGGCCCAGTTCGCCCTCGCGGGACTGCCGGTGCCCAAGCTGTGGACCACCCCGCACTACGCGGCCTCCGCCACCGACTACAAGGTCTTCGCCCAGAACTACACCGCGCGCCTGGAGCGTTCGCTGTACTTCTCGGGCACCCTCGGCGGCAGCACGGCCGACCCCAACCGCTTCATCGGGCAGTTCTTCCCGTACGTCGTGAAGGACGTGTACGGCACCACCGTGCTCCCCGAGAACATCGGCAACTACGAGCCCGAGGCCTACAACAACCACCCGGCGCGCCTGCCGGCCGACCTGATCGCCTCGGCCAAGGCGAACCTCGCCGTCCGCGACGGCTTCGCCAGCTTCTTCTACCACCCCTACTACCCGGTCCAGCCGCTCAAGGAGACGGTCGAGGGCATCCGCGCCCTCGGCTACACCTTCGTCAGCCCCGCGACCGCCGCGTGACCCTGCTCCGGAGGACCGCCGCCGCGACCGTCGCGGCGGCGGTCCTCGCCCTCACCGCCGGCTGCACCACCGTCGGCGCCCGGCCCGCGGACCGCCCGGACGACCGGCCGTACGAGCGCCCCGGGGCCGGTGCGGGCGACCGTGTCCGCGGCATCGCGCTGCCCTCCTGGGCCGCGGACGACTACGACAGCCCCGCCGTCGGGCGCTACCTGCGCGGCATCGCCGCCACCGGCGCGCGCTGGGTGTCCTTCACCCCCACCTGGTACCAGTCCGGCGTCCACGGGACCTCGATGCGCACCACCGAGGAGACCGCGAGCGACGCGAGCCTGCGGCGGATCGTCCGCGAGGCCCATGCCGCCGGCCTGAAGGTGCTGCTCAAGCCGCACGTCGACCTGACCGGCGGCGGCGACCGGGCCGGCATCACGCCCACCGACCCCGATGCCTGGTTCACCGCCTACGCGCGCTTCATCACCCACTACGCGGAGCTGGCGGGCGGGCTCGGCGTCGAGCAGTTCTCCGTGGGCACCGAACTGGCCGGCACCTCGCGGGACGGCGGGCGCTGGCGGGCGGTGATCCGCGCCGTCCGGGACGCCTACGACGGTCCGCTGGTCTACGCCGCCAACTACGACGAGTACGAGCACGTCCCCTTCTGGGACGCCCTCGACCTGATCGGGGTCGACGCCTACTGGCCGCTGGCCGAGCGCCCCACCGCCGACGTCGGCCGGCTGCGCGCCGCCTGGCGGCCCGTCATCCGGGAGCTGGCCGGCTACTCCGCCCGGCACCACCGCCGCGTGCTGTTCACCGAGGCCGGCTACGTCAGCCAGCGCGGGACGACCACGGCCCCGTACTCCTGGACCGTCAGCCGGCAACCGGCGGAGGCCGAGCAGGCGGCCGCGTACCAGGCGTTGCTCGCCGCCCTGGACGGGGAGCGCTGGTGGGCCGGGGTGTGCTGGTGGATGTGGGACGACTGGCCGGACAGCGGGGAGACCCCGGCCCGGCTCGCGTACAGCCCGCGCGGCAAACCCGCGGAGGAGGTGCTGCGCCGCTGGTGGCGCACATGAGCGTGACAATTCAGGCGAAACGCTGACATTGTGTCGTCATGACGGCTCTCGCACCCGGCGCAACCGAGGACACGACGGACTTCGCCGACGCCGACCGGGGATTCCTCGGTGCCCTGACCCCCGGCCGCGTCACCGACGGCGACGGCCGGGTGGTCTGGGACGGCGACGCGTACTCCTTCCTGCAGGGCCCGTGCCCCGACACGGCGCACCCCGGCCTGTGGCGGCAGAGCCGGCTCGCCTCCCGGCAGGGGCTGTTCGAGGTCGTCGAGGGGATCTACCAGGTACGCGGCCTGGACCTGTCGAACATGACCCTCGTCGAGGGGGACCGCGGGGTCGTCGTCATCGACCCCCTCCGCTCCGCCGAGTGCGCCGCCGCCGCCCTCGCCCTCTACCGCGAACACCGCGGGGACCGGCCCGTCACCGCCCTCATCTACAGCCACTCGCACGTCGACCACTTCGGCGGCGCCCGCGGTGTCCTGCCGCACGGTCACGACCCGGTGCCCGTCCTGGCCCCGGCCGGCTTCCTGGAGCACGCCGCCGGCGAGAGCGTCGACGCCGGGGTCGCGATGACCCGCCGCGCCGTCTACATGTACGGCTCCGAACTGCCCAAGGGCCCGGCCGGGCAGATCGGCTGCGGCCTCGGCCAGACCGCTTCCACCGGAACCGTCACCCTGATCCCGCCCACCGTCCTGGTCACCCGCACCGGCCAGGACGAGACGATCGACGGGGTCCGGATCATCTTCCAGCTCACCCCGGGGGCCGAGGCGCCCGCCGAGATGAACTTCCACTTCCCCGCCAAGCGGGTGCTGTGCATGGCGGAGAACGCCACCCACACCATGCACAACGTCCTCACCCTGCGCGGCGCGCAGGTCCGCGACGCCCGGCTGTGGGCGCACTACCTCAACGAGGCCCTCGTCCTGTTCGGCAACGCCTCCGACGTCGTCATCGCCTCCCACCACTGGCCGACCTGGAGCCGCGAGGGCATCCACCGGCTGCTGTCGCACCAGCGCGACCTCTACGCCTACCTCCACGACCAGACCCTGCGGCTGATCAACCGGGGCCTCACCGGCAGCGAGATCGCCGAGGAGCTGACCCTGCCCCCGGCCCTGGAACGGATCAACTCCAACCGCGGCTACTACGGCTCCCTCAGCCACAACGTGAAGGCGGTCTACCAGCGCTACATGGGCTGGTTCGACGGCAACCCGGCCCACCTGTGGCAGCACCCTCCGGCGGAGGAGGCACGTCGCTACGTGGACTGCCTCGGCGGCACCGACGCCACCGTGGCCAAGGCCAGGGAGTACGCCGAGGCCGGCGACCTGCGCTTCGCCGTCACCCTGCTGGGCCACGCCGTCTTCGCCGACCCCGGGCACGCCGCCGCGGCCGAGGAACTGGCCCTGCTCTACGAGCGGCTGGGGCACGGCTGCGAGAACGGTCCCTGGCGCAACTTCTACCTGATGGGCGCCCAGGAACTGCGGCAGGGGGTGACCCGGACCCCCGTCGTGATCGCGAACCCGGAGCTGATGGCCGCCCTGACCGTCGACCAGCTCATCGACTCCCTCGCCATCCGCGTCAACGGCCCCAAGGCCTGGGACGTCCACCTGACCATCGACTGGCGCCTCACCGACGAGCACCGCACCTGGCACCTGACCCTCTCCAACGGCGCCCTCACCTACTTCTCCACCCAGGACGGGCGCCCCGCCGTCCGGCACGCCGACCTGACGCTCACCCTCAGCCGGCCCGAGCTGCACCGGCTCCTCGCGGGCGGCCGCTTCGAGGGCGTCGACCACGAGGGGGACCTGAAGGTGGTCGCGACCCTGGTCGGACTGCTGGACGCCGCCGACCAGGACTTCCCGATCGTCACCCCGTGAGGATCCCCCCGCGCGCGCCCGGCACCGTGGTCCACCACCGCACCGTCGAGGCGAACGGGATCCGGCTGCACATCGCCGAGCAGGGCGAGGGCCCGCTCGTCCTGCTGCTGCACGGCTTCCCCGAGTGCTGGTACTCCTGGCGCCACCAGTTCGCGCCGCTCGCCGCCGCCGGCTACCGGGTGGTCGCCCCCGACCAGCGCGGCTACGGCCGCAGCGAGCGGCCCGGCGCCGTCGACGCGTACACCGTCCTCGACCTCGTCGGCGACGTCGTCGGGCTCGTGCACGCCCTCGGCGAGAGCCGGGCCGTCGTGTTCGGGCACGACTGGGGCGCCCCCGTCGCCTGGCACACCGCGCTGCTGCGGCCCGATCTCGTCCGCGCCGTGGCGGGCCTCAGCGTCCCGCCGACCTTGCGCAGCGGCGACACGCCGCCGCTGCGGTCCATGCGCGAGCTGTACGACGGGCGGTTCTACTGGAACTACTTCGAGCGGCCCGGTGTCGCCGACGCCGAGTTCGCCGCCGACCCGCGGACGACCTTCCGTCGTTTCCTGTACGGAGCGTCCGGCGACAACCCCGCCAACGACCCGGTCCCGGCCCAGCCCCTGGTCCCGCCCGGCGGCGGCTTCCTCGACCTCGTCGAGGAGCCCGAGGAACTCCCGGACTGGCTCACCGAAGAGGACCTCGACGCCTTCGCCGCCGAGTACGCCGAGGCCGGCTTCACCGGCGGGCTCAACTGGTACCGCAACCTCGACCGCAACTGGCGGCTGACCGCGCCCTGGGCCGGTGCCGCCCTCCAGGTCCCCGGCCTCTACGTCACCGGCGACCGCGACCTCGTCCACGGCTTCCCGGGGATGTCCGAGCTGCTCCCGGTGCTGCGGGAGCTCCACCCCACGCTGCGCGAACCGGTGGTGCTGCCCGGCTGCGGCCACTGGACACAGCAGGAGCGCCCGGCGCAGGTCAACGCCGTGCTGCTGGACTTCCTGCGGGAGGTCGCGCCGCCCACCGGCTGATCACGTGTCGCACTCCAGAACGGTGCGGCACAGCCCGCACCGTGCCTTCACCCGGCCGCGCACGGGCACCCGGATCCGCTGGTGGCACGTGGGGCAGGAGAAGGAGACTCGCTGGGGGCCGGCGCCCTCGAAGGCGTAGCCGGCCGCCGGGTACGCCCCGCCGCGGCGCCGGTCGTGGGCGTACCGGCGGCGGCCCGCCCAGCCGCAGCCGACCATCGGCGGATGGCGCAGATCGGACTCGGCGAGCCGCAGCCCGGTCCGGTAGGCCTCCTGGGCCCTCGGGCTGGTGAGCCACGGCTCGATGTCGTCGCCGAAGGCCTGCGCCCGCTTGGCCAGGACGTAGCCGAACTCCTCCGGGGTGAGGTAGCCCAGCTTGGACGCGGCCGTGGTCAGCCGCTCCCCGAGCAGCGCCGGCTCCTCCCGGTAGGAGTCCAGCAGCAGCCAGCCCGCGCCCAGGTAGGTCGTGGCGGTGTCGGTGAGGATCTCGTTGTCCCGCACCCCGGGGTACTCCAGGCCGAGCCGGTGCAGGTAGACGTGCATGACCTCGTGCGCCAGCACCGCCCCCACGTCGCGCCGGTCGTCCCGGAAGCGCGCGTGCAGCTCCACGAAGTACTCGGGCCCGGCGGCCAGTTCCACGTTGCCCGCGTGCACCATGTCCCGGAAGCTGACCACCATGCGGGCCTCCGGCAGCCGGAAGTGCTGCACGATGGCCCGGGCCACCCGCTGGGCGCCCAGATGGAGGTCCTCCTCCGCGGGGAACGCCACGGCTTCCGGGCGCACGCTCGCGGGGAAGCGGCTCACCGTGTCGTACGACAGCCGCCGGTACAGCGCGGTGAGGGCGGCCCGGACCTTCTCCAGGTGCGGGAAGCCGTGTTCGATCGGGCTGGACGACGGCTCGGTCACGGCGCCTCCCCGGGCGGGTACGACGCTTCGAGCCTACGCGTCGACCCAGGCCGTTGTCGCCGTGCGTTCCGGCCCCGTGCCGCTCGCCGAACCCCGCACCGGCACGCCCAGCGCGGCCAGCCGCTCGGCGGCGGTCGGCGCGGTGCCGCCCTCCGCCTGGTACACGCTGACCAGCAGCCGCCCGCCGGGCTCCACGAGTTCCGCGAGCAGCCTGCGGACCAGGTCGCCCAGCCGGCGCTCGGGCACGCAGTCGACGAGGGTGTGCACGAAGGTGAACCGGCCGCCGTCGGCGGGCCGCCAGTCCAGCGCGTTGCCCACCTCGATCCGCCCGGCCCACTGCGGCAGCCGGCGCCGGGCCAGCGCCACCAGGCGCGGGGCGAAGTCCACACCGTGGGGCTCGACCACCCGGCCCCGCTCCGCCGCCCACCGCCGCACCGACTCCATCAGCAGCCCGTTGGCGCAGCCGACGTCCAGGAAGGTGCCGTCCTTGTGGAGCGCCTCGACCACCATCGAGCGCCGCGCCCGCCACTGCTCCGGCTCCCGGCCGAAGCCCGAACCGCCCTCGGGCGTGGTCGCCCGCAGGTAGGCGGGCTCCAGCAGGCGCAGGTTGTCGGCGAAGTACGAGGCCTCGTCCTGCTCCCGGAAGGAGCGCTCCGCGTCCAGCACGGCACGCCGCTCGGGGCCGTGGGGGAGCAGGCCCGCGATCGTGCCGGCGTCGGCCACGACCAGGTCCGCGTCGGCGGCGTGCGGCCGCCGGCCCCGGTACCGGTCGCCGTCCAGCCAGGCGTAGAGCCGCTGTTGCCCCGCGTCCCAGGCGAAGGGGTGCACCCGCTGCCGGTAGTAGCCGGCGCTCTCCAGCGGCACCCGGGCGGCGGTGTCGAGCATCCAGTCCTCGCCGGGCAGCACCTCGCCGGACGGCAGGCGCACCACCCCGTCCGCGCCGCGCACCGCGCCCGCCAGCCCGCCCGGCAGGAACGGCACGAAGGTGACCCGGCGCACCGACGCGGGGTCCGGGTCCTCCTCGGCCAATGCGTACGCCGTCCGCCGTCCGTCCATGCCGTTCCCCCTCGGCCGAGTGCCTTCGCCCCGGCCCGGCCGGGCGGGACGTGCCGCCGCCGCACCGGGCGGCGGCCCGGGAACACCGTACAAGCGGCCGCCGGCGCCGGGCCGCCGCTCATCCCGTGACGGCCGGCCCCGGCGCCTGCCCGTAGCAGAGGCAGAACGGGTGCCCGGCCGGGTCGGCGAAGACCCGGAAGCCGCTGCGCTCGCCGCCGCTGTCGTGCAGGAAGGCGGCGCCCAGCGCGACGACCTCCTGGTGGGCGCGCTCCACGTCGGCGCGGGTGGGGACGTCGAAGTCCAGGTGGAACTGCTGGGGGTGCTCCGGGTCGGGCCAGCGCGGCGGCCGGTGGAAGGGCACCTCCTGGAAGGCGATCCGGGTGCCGTCCGGGGCCGTCAGGGTCACCCACGAGGGGTCCGCGGTGTCCAGGGCCCAGCCGAGGATCCCCTGGTAGAAGGCGCCCAGCGCGGCCGGGTCCGGGCAGTCGATCACGGTGCACTGCAAGGTGGCGATCATCCGACGAGCCTGCCCGGCCTCCTCCTCGGGACGCAAGGCCCGCCCCCGGGACCATACTTTCGGCTGATGCGGAACAGGTCGGCCGGGGGAGGCCCCGGCACCCCCGGGCTCCGTACGGTGGGACCCGTGGCCGGCCGTCCGTCGCCCGGCGGTCGGTCACGGCATCCGTACCCGCCGTCACCCGAAGGACCCCACCACCGATGTCCGCCGCCTGTGCCGCCTCCGCCGTGACCGCCTCCGCCGTGACCGCCCCCGCCATGACCGTCCGGAGCGCCTCGGCCCGGATCACCGCCGCGGTCGCCTGCCGCGCGGTGCTCGCGCCGGTGCTCGCGGTGTGCGCGGTCCTCGCGGTGTGCGTGGCCAGGGCGGCCGGGGTCCCCGGCATCCTGGGCGGCCCCGGACCGGCGCTGACCGGTGCGTTCCTGCTGGGAGCGGGCGTCTGCGGCGTCCGCTACGCCGTCCGCCCGAGGTGAGGGGGCGATGAGGATGACGCACCGTCGCATCAACGTCCTCGCCCTCGTCCTCCTCGCCCTCGCCGCCGCCGCGACCACCTGGGCGGTCACCCGCGCGGGGCAGGGCGCCGCCGCCGTGGTCCACGGCAGCACGCCCGCCCGCGCCTCCGACCCGGCCGGGCACACCCCGGTGCGCATCGACATCCCCAGCGCCGACGTGCACGCCCGCGTCGTCGACCTCGGGATCACCGACGACGGCACCCTGCAGACCCCCGCGACCGAGCAGGGCCGCTACGCCGGCTGGTACGACCGCAGCGCCGCCCCCGGCGACACCGGCACCTCCGTGATCGTCGGCCACGACGACGGCGGACGCGGCCGCGCGGTCTTCCACGACCTGCACGCCGTGCGCCGCGCCGACACCGTCGTCGTCACCCGCCGTGACGGCAGCCGCGCCCGCTTCACGGTCACACGGATCGAGCACGTCCCCCGGCACTCCTTCCCCGCCCAGGACCTGCGCACGGACGGCGGCGTGCCGACGCTGCGGCTCGTCACCTGCGCGGGCGACCGGCACGACGGCCACCGTCCCACCGGGGCTTTGGTCGTGCACGCGAGCGCCGTCCGCTCCTCCTGAGCGGCGCTGCGGGCCGGGATCCCCTCCCCACCGCCCCGGTTGCCGCCGCATTTCCGGCGGAGGATCGTGAAGAGCGGGGCTGCCCTCGCATCGGATGCCGGAGCCGAGCGCCCTCGCCGCCGCGGGCCACCCGGTGACCCGCCGCCTCGGGCGCCGCCCGGCGGACCCCGGGTCATCCCCCGTCAGCCGGGTCGCCTCGGGCACCTGGGACGCAGGGTCACGGGAGGCCGTGATGTGCTTCGTGCATTCTGGAACCGCAGGCGCCGGCAGCCTGGTGCAGCGGGCCTCCGCAGGACCGGCCGCGGCCGCGCTGTCGGCACTGGCCGCCGGGGGCGGGACGGTCGGCGGCATGGACGTCGCAGGCTCCGGCAGCCCGGACGTGACGACGGGACCGGACGGGGACAAGGTCGTGGACGGGTTCGGCCGCGTACTGCACAACCGGTGGAACCGGGACCTGCCCCCGGTGACCACGGTGCGGCCGGGCGAGGTCGTCCAACTGCTGTGCCGGGACGCCCTGGACATCGGGGCCGCGGCCCGGACGATGACCCCCGAGGCGACCCTGACCATCGACCTGGGGAAGGTCCATCCGCTCACCGGCGCCATCGAGGTGGAGGGCGCGAAGCCTGGCGACATCCTCGAGGTCGAGGTCCTGGACGTCGCCCCGCTCGTGGACTTCGGCTACGTCGTCGTCAGCCCCGCCCTGGGCCTGTTCGGATCCCTGCGCCCCGAACTGCTCGCCCCGCTCGCCCCCTGGAGCGAGGCCTCCCAGTTCAGCGACCCCACCCCCGGACCGGCCGCCGGTGCCCTGCCGGCGGACCAGCCCCACAACAGCGGCGCCCCGTTCCTCCAGTTGTTCGGCTTCGAGCGCGGCCAGAACACCGGGTTCGCCACGTTCACCGGCGCCGACACCGGCCGGCAGGCGCGCATCCCCATCGCACCCTTCATGGGGATCATGGGCGTCGCGCCCCTGCGCAAGGGCATGTACCGCACCTTCCCGCCCGACGTCAGCGGCGGAATGGGCGGCAACACCGACATCCGGCAGCTGGTCAAGGGAGCGCGGATACAGATCCCGGTCTACGCCGAGGGCGCGCTGTTCTCCGCCGGGGACGGGCACATGGCGCAAGGCGACGGAGAGGTGACCGGGACGGCCATCGAGACGCTCATGGCCGTCACCCTGCGGTTCGGCGTCATCCCGGACACGGTGATCGCCGGTCCCCGGGCCGTCGTGCCCGCCGCGGACCCGACCCAGCTGGCCATGCCCGAGGAGATGCTCGCCCAGGGTTACTACCAGACGACCGGCACCGGACCGGACCTGATGGAGAACGCGAAGGATGCGGTCCGGGACATGGTCGACTGGCTCGCCGGCGACCAGGGGCTGAGCCTGCACGAGGCCTACACGCTCTGCAGCGTGGCGGGCGACCTGAAGATCAACGAGACGGTGGACCTGCCGTCCTGGCTCGTGTCGATGACCCTTCCGCGCGGCATCTTCACCTGACGGCGCGCCGTCCCGGACGCCCGGTCGACCGGCCCGCGCGACCGCGGCCCGTGGCGAACGGCCGTGCGCCGCGGACCGGGCATGGGGCAGCATGACCGCATGCCTGTTCTCACACGTGCCGAGGCCGAGACCCGCGCCCGGCGGATCGCCGTCCAGCACTACTCCGTCGACCTGGACCTCACCCGCGGCGACGAGGTGTTCGGATCGACCACCGTCATCCGCTTCACCGCGCTCGCCGACGGCGACACCTTCGTCGAGCTGAAGCCCGCCGCGCTGCACGGCGCCGTCCTGGACGGGCGGCCGCTGGACCCCGCGTCCCTGGACGACAACCGGCTGCCGCTCACCGGGCTCGCGGCCGGCCCGCACGAACTGCGGGTCGAGGCGGACATGCGCTACTCCCGCACCGGTGAGGGCATGCACCGCTTCACGGACCCGGCCGACGGCGAGACGTACCTGTACACCCAGCTCTTCCTGGACGACGTGCAGCGCGTCATCGCCGCCTTCGACCAGCCCGACCTCAAGGCCGTCTTCGAGGTCGCCGTGACCGCGCCCCCCGCGTGGACGGTGCTCGGCAACGGCGTCGCCGAGCGCACCGGGGAGGCCGAGGGCCGCTGGCGCGTCGCGGCGACCCCGCCGATCAGCACCTACCTGCTCGCGGTCGCCGCCGGACCCTGGCACTCGGTGCGCACCGAGCACGCGGGCCTGCCCTTCGGACTGCACTGCCGCCGCTCCCTCGCCCCGTACCTGGACGCCGACGTCGAGGAGCTCTTCGACATCACCCGGCGCTGCTTCGACCGCTACCACGAGCTGTTCGAGGAGCCGTACCCCTTCGACTCCTACGACCAGGCCTTCGTCCCCGAGTTCAACGCGGGCGCGATGGAGAACCCGGGCCTGGTCACCTTCCGCGACGAGATGGTCTTCCGTTCCGCCGTCACCGACACCGAACGGCAGACCCGCGGCATGGTCGTCGCCCACGAGATGGCCCACATGTGGTTCGGCGACCTCGTCACCCTGCGCTGGTGGGACGACATCTGGCTCAACGAGTCCTTCGCCGAGTACATGGGCTACCAGGTGCTCTCCGAGGCCACCCGGTTCACCGGCACGTGGACCGACTTCGCCGTCGCGCGCAAGGGCTGGGGGTACGACGCCGACCAGCGCCCCTCCACCCACCCCGTCGCCCCGGCCCCGGAGGCCGTCCCCGACACCGCCTCGGCGCTGCTCAACTTCGACGGGATCTCCTACGCCAAGGGCGCCTCCGCGCTGCGCCAGCTCGTCACGTGGCTCGGCCGCAAGGACTTCCTCGCCGGCATCAACGACCACTTCGCCCGGCACCGCTTCGGCAACGCCGCCCTCGCCGACTTCATCGACTCCCTCGCCCGCGCCACCGACCGCGACGTCCACGCCTGGGCCGACCGCTGGCTGCGCACCACCGGCGTCGACACGCTCACCCCCGTCCCCGTAGGCGCCGGCGCCGACGGCGGCTGGCGGCTCGACGTGACGCACCAGGGCAGCCGCCCGCACCGCATCGCCGTCGCCGCGTACGACCGCGCCGACGCCGACCCGGCGCAGCTGGTGCTGCGCGAGCGCTTCGAGACCGACGTGCCCGCGAACGGCGAGGCGCCCGGCGCCCGCCCCGGCCCCCGCCCCGACCTGGTGCTCCTCAACGACCAGGACCTGACGTACGCCAAGATCCGCTTCGACGCGCAGTCCTGGGACACCCTGGTCGCCGCGCTGCGCGGCCTGCCGGACCCGCTCAGCCGCGCCCTGGTCTGGAACGCCGCCCGCGACCTCGTCCGGGACGGCGAACTCCCGCCCGCCGCCTACCTCGACGTCGCCCGCGCCCACCTGCCGTACGAGACCGACATCGCCGTCGTGCAGGGCGTGCTCGGCTTCGCCCGCGGGCAGATCGCCGACCGCTACCTCCCCGCGGCCGAACGCCCCGGCGCGCTCGCCACCCTGGAGGCGCTCGCCCGCGACCTGCTCACCCGTCAGGACCCGGGACTGCGGCTCGCCGCGGCCCGCGAGCTCATCGCCGCCACCGCCGACCCCGGCGCCCTGCGCGGCTGGCTCACCGAGGGCACCCTGCCCGGCGGGCCCGCGCTCGACCCCGAACTGCGCTGGCAGATCCTCACCCGGCTCACCGTCCTGGGCGCGGCGTCGGCAGAGGACATCGCGGCCGAGCTGGACTCCGACCCCAGCGCCACCGGCCAGGAGGGTGCCGCCCGCTGCCGGGCCGCGCTGCCCGACCCCGAGGCGAAGCGCGACGCCTGGGCGCGGATGTTCGACGGCGACACCCTGTCCAACTACCTCTTCACGGCCACCGCCCAGGGCTTCTGGCAGCCCGAACAGCTCGACCTCGTCCGGGAGTACGTGCCCCGCTTCTTCCCCGCCGCCGTCGCGATCGCCGCCCGCCGGGGACCCGCACTCGCCGAGGCCGCGGGCCGCTGGGCCTTCCCCGTCCCCGTCGTCGAGCCCGCCGTGCTCGACCTCGGCGAGCAGTGCCTCCGCTCGGGCGACCCCGCCCCGACTCCCGCCCTGCGCCGCCGCCTCGCCGACCAGCTCGACGACCTGCGCCGCGCCCTCCGCGTCCGCACGGGTTCCGCGTAGCGGGTGCGGGGGGTGCGTCTGCGCGGGCCGGTTGTCGTGTGCGGTGCGTTGTGGTTGCGGTTGGGGTTTTCCCACCACCCGCCCGATTGTCCGGCGCGGTCAGTGCGGGCCTGCGCTCCGTTGGCTTGGGGTCGGTGCCGCGCCGGGGCACTCCCCCAGCCTTCGGCCGGGGGGACCCCCATGGGGGCACCCCGCCACACCCCCTCCGGTCGTGTGGGCGCATGACGGCCGGTGGGGGTTCAGCAAGGCACTTGGGGCAACCCCGGTCCGCCTTCTGACCCCCCACCGGCCGTTGGTCGCGGAACCGGCGGAGGGGGCGGGGTCGGAGGGTGGGCGTTCTGGACGCTGACGTGTATGTGTTGTGCGGCATGGACGGCACAACAAGTGCCGCCCGTCATGCACATCAATATGCGGTCCAGAATGCCCAGCCCGGAGGCCCCGACCCGGGCCCACCACGAACCGCGCGAGGCCCGCACCAATCGCGCCGGATGGGGTCCCCCCGGCCGAAGGCTGGGGGCGGGCGGGCGGGGGAGAAACCTCAACCGCAACCACGACGGCGCCGCACACGACAGCTGGGCGAACGCCCCCGTGGGTGCGCCGGGGCGGCGACCGTTCGGGACGTGGGGGCAACACCCAGGGCGGGGGAGCGTCGTTACGCAGGTCGCCCAGCGCGCACGCGCCGGTGATCCGCGACAACGGAGGGGCGCCGACACCATGCCACCCCATCTCGCCGGAGGCAGTGAAGGGCCGGACCGGCTGCGCCCGTTGGTCGAGGCCGTGCTCGGCGCGCTCGCGGCGGGCGCGGCCGCCCGCAAGGGGCCGCTTCCCGCGGGTGGTCCCGGGGCGGTCACGCGGCGGGTACGGGAGGTGCTGGGGGAGGCCCTGCCGGAGGACGGCACCGGGGCGGCGGAGGCGCTGCGCGCGCTGGTCGGGGTCGTCGCCGAGGGGGCGGCCGACCCGGCGGACCCGTTGTGCGCCGCCCATCTGCACTGCCCGCCGCTGGGGGCCGCCGTGGCGGCCGACCTGGCCGCGAGCGCGCTCAACCCGTCGATGGACTCCTGGGACCAGGCCCCGGCCGCGACCGCCTTGGAGGCGGAGGTCACCCACGCGCTGGCCCGTCTGGTCCACCCGGACGCGGCCGCGCCGGACGCGCTGGTCACGACCGGCGGCACGGAGTCCAACCAGCTCGCGCTGCTGCTGGCCCGGGAGAGCGCCCGGGGCGTTCCGGGCGTTCCGGGCGTTCCGGGCGTTCCGGGCGTTCCGGGCGTGCGGGTCGTCGCCGGGGCCAACGGGCACCACAGCGTCCCGCGGGCCGCGTGGCTGCTCGGGATGCCCGCTCCCGTCGTCGTGGACACCCCCAGCGGGGTGCTGGACCCGGAGCGGGTGCGGACCGCGCTCGCCGCGGGCGGAGGGCCGGCCCTGCTGGTCGCCACCGCGGGCACCACGGACTCGGGCGACATCGACCCGCTCCCCGAACTCGCCCGCGTCGCAAGGCAGTACGGCGCGCGTCTGCACGTGGACGCCGCCTACGGCGGGTCGCTGCTGTTCAGCGACCGGGAGGCGGTGAGGCTCGCCGGGCTGCGGGAGGCCGACACCGTCACCCTGGACCTGCACAAGCTGGGCTGGCAGCCCGTGGCGGCCGGGGTGCTCGCGGTGCGCGAGGCCGCGCTGCTGCGCCCGCTGGACCACCGCGCCGACTACCTGAACGCCGCCGACGACACCGAGGCCGGCTTCCCCGACCTGCTCGGCCGCTCGCTGCGCACCTCCCGCCGCCCCGACGTGCTGAAGATCGCCGTCACGTTGCGCGCCCTCGGCCGCCGCGGGCTGGGCGGGCTCGTCGAGGCGGTCTGCGACCACGCCCGGTACCTGGCGGACCTGGTGGAGCGGCATCCCGCACTGACCCTGCGCGCCCGCCCGGCCGTCAGCACCGTGCTGTTCCGCCCCACCGGCGCCGTCGACGAGGAGGTCGCCGCGGTCCGCCGCCGGCTCATGCTCGACGGCCGCGCCGTCCTCGGCCGGGCCCGCGCCGACGGACGGCTCTGGCTCAAGGCCACCCTGCTCAACCCGACCACCACGCCCACCGACCTCGAGGCTCTGCTCACGCTCGTATGCGCGACCCACCAGGAAGGCAGCACCCCCCGATGACCGCCACCGACGACCACGACCCCCACCGGGACCAGCCCTACGACCTGCTCGGCATCGGGATCGGCCCGTGCAACCTGTCCCTGGCCGCCCTCGCCGACGGCGTCCCGTACCTCAGCGCGGCCTTCTACGAGCAGGAGCGCTCCTTCCGCTGGCACCCCGGGCTGCTGCTCGACGACGCCACCCTCCAGGTGCCCTTCCTCGCCGACCTGGTGAGCCTGGTCGACCCCACGAGCCGGTGGAGCTTCCTGAACTACCTCAGGACCCGCGAGCGGCTCTACCCCTTCTACTTCGCCGAGCGCTTCCACGCGCACCGCACCGAGTACGACGCCTACTGCCGCTGGGTCGCCGAGTCGCTGCCCAGCACCCGCTTCGGGCACCAGGTCGACACCGTCCGCTGGAACCCCGGGCGCGCCGTCTTCGAGGTGGACCACACCCAGCTCGACGCCGACGGCCAGGCCGAGGCCCTCGGCCGCACGTACGCCCGCAACCTCGTGCTCGGCGTCGGCAGCGCGCCGTACGTGCCCGAGCCGCTGCGGCCGCTCGCCGAGTCGCCCGCCGTCCCCGTCGTGCACTCCGCGCACTACCTGGAGCACCGGGACCGGTTGCTGGCCGCCGAGCACGTCACCGTCGTCGGCTCCGGGCAGTCGGGCGCCGAGGTCTTCCTGGACCTGCTGCGCGCCCGGCCCGCCGGGCGCGAACGGCTGACGTGGATCGCCCGGAGCCCCTCGTTCGCCCCGATGGAGTACAGCAAGCTCGGCCTGGAGCAGTTCACCCCCGACTACACGCGGTTCTTCCACGGGCTGTCCGAGCCGGTCCGCGACGAGCTCCTGCCCCGGCAGTGGCAACTGCACCGGGCCATCGACCACGGCACGATCGGCGCCGTCCACGACGAGCTGTACCGCCGCACCCTGGGCGGCGGCTGGCCGGACGCCGTCCTCACCCCCGGCGTGACGGTCCGCACCGCCGGCCGGATGGGCATGGGAGCCGTGGAACTCCACCTGGAGCACGAGCAGCAGGGCACCCGCAGCCGGCTGATCACCAACGCGGTCGTCCTCGCCACCGGCTACCGGGAGCGCTCCCTGGACGCGCTGCTCGCCCCGATCCACCCCTACATTCGCCGTGACGCGGCCGGCCGGCCCCGGATCGACGGGAGCCACCGGCTGGAGCTCGAGCCGGTGGTCGCGAGCACCGGCGCGGCCGTCCACGTGCAGAACGCCGAGCGCCACACCCACGGCGTCGGCGCCCCCGACCTGGGGCTGGCCGCGTGGCGCTCGGCGGTCGTCCTCAACGCGGTGACCGGCAAGGAGCCCTACCCGCTGCCCTCCCGTACGGCCTTCACGACCTTCGGGCTCGGCGCGGCCACCAACCCGGTCAGCCCTTG
Organism: Streptomyces sp. NPDC001902; assembly: GCF_042891295.1. Lineage (NCBI taxonomy): Bacteria > Bacillati > Actinomycetota > Actinomycetes > Kitasatosporales > Streptomycetaceae > Streptomyces > Streptomyces sp. NPDC001902. Next base: position 159,315 of record NZ_JBIATA010000005.1, read on the forward strand.
GACCGCGACTTCTGCTTGCGCAAGGCCCGCAGGTACTCGCGGTTCATAGCGGCGATCGACGGCAGCGGGATGCCCTTGGGGCAGGCCGTCGCGCACTCCCCGGTGTTGGTGCAGCCGCCGAAGCCCTGGTCGTCCATGGCGGCGACCATGTCCAGCACCCGGGTCTCGCGCTCGGGCTGCCCCTGGGGCAGCACGTTGAGGTGGTTGACCTTGGCCGAGGTGAACAGCATCGCCGAGCCGTTGGGGCAGGCCGCCACGCACGCGCCGCAGCCGATGCACTCCGCGTGCTCGAAGGCGAAGTCGGCGGCCTCCTTCGGGACGGGCGTGGCGTGCGCCTCGGGGGCGCTGCCGGTCGGCACGGAGATGTAGCCGCCGGCCTGGATCACCCGGTCGAAGGCCGAGCGGTCGACGACCAGGTCCTTGACCACCGGGAAGGCGGCGGCCCGCCACGGCTCGACGTCGACCGTGTCGCCGTCCTTGAAGTGCCGCATGTGCAGCTGGCAGGTGGTGGTCCGCTCCGGGCCGTGCGCCTGCCCGTTGATCACCATGCCGCAGGCGCCGCAGATGCCCTCCCGGCAGTCGTGGTCGAAGGCGACGGGCTCGTCGCCCGCGAGGATCAGCTCCTCGTTGAGGACGTCGAGCATCTCCAGGAACGACATGTCGGGACTGATGTCCTCGACACGGTAGGTGACCATGGCGCCCTCGTCCTCGGAGGACGGCTGGCGCCAGATGCGCAGGGTGAGGTTCACGCGTAGCTCCGCTGGGTGGGGTGTACGTACTCGAAGTCGAGGGCCTCCTTGTGGAGCACCGGGTCCTCGCCGGCGCCGGTGAACTCCCAGGCCGCGGCGTACGAGAAGTCCTCGTCGTCGCGCAGGGCCTCGCCGTCCGGGGTCTGGCTCTCCTCGCGGAAGTGGCCGCCGCAGGACTCGGTGCGGTGCAGGGCGTCCAGGCACATCAGCTCGGCCAGCTCCAGGAAGTCCGCGACCCGGTTGGCCTTCTCCAGCGACTGGTTGAGGTCGTCGCCGCTGCCGGGCACCTTCACCCGGCGCCAGAACTCCTCGCGCAGCGCCGGGATCCGCTCCAGCGCCTTGCGCAGCCCCGACTCGTTGCGCGCCATGCCGCACTCGTCCCACAGCAGCTCGCCGAGCTCGCGGTGGAAGGAGTCCGGGGTGCGGTCGCCGTCCACGGACAGCAGCAGGTTCAGCCGGTCCTCGACGTCGGCGACGGCCTCGGCGACCGCCGGGTGGTCCGGCGTGACGGTCTCGTGCGGGCCGCGCGCCAGGTAGTCGTTGATGGTGGCCGGGAGCACGAAGTAGCCGTCGGCCAGGCCCTGCATCAGGGCGCTGGCGCCGAGCCGGTTGGCGCCGTGGTCGGAGAAGTTGGCCTCGCCGATGGCGAACAGGCCCGGGACCGTGGTCTGCAGGTCGTAGTCGACCCACAGGCCGCCCATCGTGTAGTGCACGGCGGGGTAGATCCGCATGGGCCGGGTGTACGGGTCCTCCGCGGTGATCCGCTCGTACATCTCGAAGAGGTTGCCGTACTTCTCCTCCACCTTGGCGCGGCCCATGCGGGCGATCGCGTCGGCGAAGTCCAGGTAGACGCCCTGGCCGCCGGGGCCGACGCCGCGGCCCTCGTCGCAGACGTTCTTGGCGGCGCGGGAGGCGATGTCGCGGGGCACCAGGTTGCCGAAGGCGGGGTAAATCCGCTCCAGGTAGTAGTCGCGCTCGTCCTCGGGGATCTCGTGCGGCGGACGGTCGTCGCCCTTGGCCTTCGGCACCCAGATGCGGCCGTCGTTGCGCAGCGACTCGCTCATAAGGGTGAGCTTGGACTGGTGGTCGCCGGAGCGCGGGATGCAGGTGGGGTGGATCTGCGTGAAGCAGGGGTTGGCGAAGTACGCGCCGCGCCGGTGCGCCCGCCAGATGGCGGTGGCGTTGGAGCCCTTGGCGTTGGTCGACAGGTAGAAGACGTTGCCGTAGCCGCCGGTCGCCAGCACCACGGCGTCGCCCATGTGCGTCGAGACCTCGCCCGTCACCAGGTCGCGGGCGACGATGCCGCGGGCCTTGCCGTCCACCACGATCAGGTCGAGCATCTCGGTGCGCGGGTGCAGTTCCACGTTGCCCGCGTCGATCTGGCGGGACAGCGCCTGGTAGGCGCCGAGCAGCAGTTGCTGGCCGGTCTGGCCGCGGGCGTAGAAGGTGCGGGAGACCTGGACGCCGCCGAAGGAGCGGGTGTCCAGCAGGCCGCCGTACTCGCGGGCGAAGGGCACGCCCTGGGCCACGCACTGGTCGATGATCTGCACCGACACCTCGGCGAGGCGGTGCACGTTGGACTCGCGGGCGCGGAAGTCGCCGCCCTTGACGGTGTCGTAGAACAGGCGGTGCACGCTGTCACCGTCGTTGCGGTAGTTCTTCGCCGCGTTGATGCCGCCCTGGGCGGCGATCGAGTGCGCCCGGCGCGGTGAGTCCTGGTAGCAGAACTGCACGACGTGGTAGCCCTGTTCGGCCAGCGTCGCCCCCGCGGAGCCGCCCGCCAGACCCGTGCCGACCACGATCACGGTGTGCTTGCGGCGGTTGGCGGGGTTGACCAGCTTCGCCTCGAACCTGCGGCGGTCCCAGCGCTCCGCGATCGGCACGTCCGGCGCCTTGGTGTCGGCGATCGGCTCGCCCAGTCGGTACTCCACGGTCAGTCCACCAATCCGGTCATCACGGAGACGGGTACGACGAGGAAGCCGGCGGTCAGCGCCGCCGCCAGCACGTTCGCCGTGATCTTCAGCGCGCGGTCGCGGCGCTTGTTCACCGCCCCCAGGGTCTGCGCGGCGCTCCAGAAGCCGTGCCTGATGTGCAGGCCGAGGGCGAGCATCGCGACGATGTAGACGACGTCCACCCACCAGATCCGGAAATCGGCCACGATGTTCTCGTAGGGGTGGTGCTCCTTGCCCAGCGGGTTCACAGTGAGCGTGGTCAGGTCCAGGATGTGCCAGACGATGTAGAGGCCCAGGATCACCCCGCCCCAGCGCATCGTCCGGGTCGCGTAGCTCGTGCGCTGCCGCTTGTGCTCGTACTTCGCCGGGCGTGCCTTGATGTCGCGCTTGCTGAGCTGGTAGGCGGCGACGCCGTGCAGCACCACCGCGACCACCAGGCCGGTGCGCTGGATGTACAGGTACCAGCTGTTGTGCAGGGCGGGCTCACCGATGGTGCGCAGCCACGCCGCGTACCCGTTGAACTCCTCGGGGCCGAAGAAGATCTTCAGGTTGCCCAGCATGTGCGCGACCAGGAAGAGCAGCATGATCACGCCGGTCCCGGCCATGACCGCCTTCTTGCCCACGGTCGAGCCCCACAGTGCCCGTAGAAGCGACGGGCGGCGGCCCGTGCCCGTCGCCCTCGTCCTCGTCGTCGCCAAAGCCATGCGCTCGACGCTAGGTCTGCCTGCCACGAAAGGTCCAAGACATGTTCCGGCTCGTTTCGATAGGCGACACCTATCGCGTTATCGTGCCGATATGCAGTTGCAGCAGCTCGTGTACTTCCTGGCGGTCGCCGACACCCTGCACTTCACCCGCGCCGCCGAACGCGTCCACGTCGCCCAGCCCTCGCTGTCCCAGCAGATCAAGGCCCTGGAGCGGGAGCTGGGCGCGGACCTGTTCAGCCGCGCCCGCGGCAACATCGCGCTGACCGACGCCGGGCAGGCCCTGCTGCCGCTGGCGCGGCGCATCATCGCCGACACCGAGACCGCCACCCAGGAGGTCCAGGAGTTGGTGCACCTGCGCCGCGGCCGGGTGCGCCTCGGCGCGACCCCCAGCCTCGCCACCGGCCTGCTGCCGGACGTGCTGCGCGACTTCCACGACCGCTACCCCGGCATCCGGCTGGTCGTCGAGGAGGGCGGCTCACGCGACCTGGTGCGCGAGCTCGCCTCCGGCAGCCTCGACCTCGCCCTGATCGTGCTGCCGCTGCAGAGCCACGACCCCGCCCTGGACGCCACGCCGCTGCTCCACGAGGACCTGGTGGTGGTGACCGCCACCGACGCACCGCCGCCCTCCGCCGGGCCCACCCTGCGGGTCGCCGACCTCAAGGACCGGCCGCTGGTCATGTTCCGCAGCGGCTACGACCTGCGGGACCTCACCGTCGCCGCGTGCCGGGCGGCGGGTTTCGAACCGCGCTTCGCGATCGAGGGCGGCGAGATGGACGCCGTGCTGGGCTTCGTGGAGGCGGGACTCGGCCCCGCAGTCGTGCCCAGCATGGTCGCCGGACGCCGGCCCAGGCTGCGCACGACGCCCTTCGAGGCCCCCGGGCTGCAGCGCACGGTCGCCCTGGCGCACCGCAAGGACGCCGAGCCCCCGCGCGCCGCCCGGGAACTGCGCCGCGTGCTCCTGGAACACGTGCCGGCCTGAGGCCGGCGGTGCCGGCGTCCTCCGCGCACGGCCACCGCGGTACACCGGAGGGCATGTGCACAGCCCGCACATGCCCTCCGGCGTACCGGGAACGCTCGGAAGGGCTAGAAGACCGGCACGCCGCCGCGGGTCAGCTTCCAGTCCTGCGAGCCGAACCGCGCCGGGTCGATGGAGCCGTTCGCCTGCACCCAGGCGATGATGGTGTTCCGGATCTCCTCGGAGTTCGCCCACACCTGCTGCGCCGTGGCGACCGCGGGGAAGTTGCCTCCGCCGTTGGCCCGGTAGTTGTTGACGGCCAGGACGAAGCGGGCCGACTCGTCGATCGGCGCACCCTGGAAGAGCACGTTCGACACCCGCGAACCGGCGGGGCGGGAGATGTCGATGTCGTAGGTGACGCCGCTGACCACGTCGTAGTTGTAGTCGGGCGTGCCGTTCGCGTTCGTCAGCTTCGCGACGTCGACGGGCGCGTCGGGCGCCGTCTGCACGAAGTAGTTCGCGGAGAACTCGATGTACGCCTTGACCTGGGCACCGGTCAGGATCCTGGCCTCCAGGGTGTTCTCGAAGACGTACAGCCCGGCGACGTCGCGGATGGTGACCTGGCCCGCCGGGATGGCGGCCGTGCGCGAGAAGCACGCGGCCTGCGACAGCACCGGCAGGGAGGCGTGCTCGGTCCCGGCGAGCGCCGCCTTGACCGTCTCGGCCTGGACGAAGTTGATGAAGTCGATGATCGGCGTGTCCTTGTAGGGGGCCTCCTCCGCAGACATAGCCGCGGCCGACGTGCCGATCACCTGGTTGACGTAAGCCACGACCTCCTTGTGCTCGTCCGAGAGCAGCCGGACGATCCGCGGGTCCTCCTCGACCGTGTTGGAGTTGAGGACGGACGCGCCGACGGTGACGACCTCCCACTTGCCCCGGACCAGCTCCAAGTCGAAGTCGAAGACGGTCAGGCGCTGGCCCCACTTCAGCGGCTCGGAGAGCACCACGCCCTGGCCGGTCTGCTTGTTGGCCACCACGTACTCCGGGATCTCGGAGTGGGCGTGGCCGACCAGGATCGCGTCGATCCCCGGCACCTGCTCGGCGACCAGCGCCGCCGCGTTCTCGACGTACGGCAGCTGGTCACCGTAGGAGGAGGTGCCGGAGGAGCCGCTGTGGGCCGAGACGATGACCACGTCGGCGCCCATCGCACGCAGCCGGGGCACGTACTTCGCGGCCTGCTCCTCCAGGCCCGGGAAGGTCATCTTGCCCTGCACGTTGGCCTTGTCCCAGATCGCGATGCCGGGGTTGGTCAGGCCCAGGACCGCCACCTTCACGTCGGGGGCGCCGTCGACGCGCAGCCGGTGGAAGGAGTACGGCGGGAAGGCCGGCCGGCCCGTGCGCGCGTCGAGCGCGTTGGCGCCGAGCAGCGGGAAGTCGCACTGCTCCTCGAACTTGCGCAGCACCGGGATGCCGTAGTTGAACTCGTGGTTCCCCAGCGCCGCGGCGTCGTAGCCGATGGCGTTCATGGCCTGCGCCATCGGGTGCACCGGACCGTGCTTGGCGGTGATCGGGTCGATCTTGGCGTAGTAGTACGAGAGCTGGGTGCCCTGGATGGTGTCGCCCGCGTCGATCAGCAGGGTGTTGCGGCGGCCCTTCGCCGCGCGCTGCTGCGTGACCAGGGTGGAGATCTTGGCGAGGCCGACGTCGTTGTGCGCCTTGTCGTCGTACTCCGCGTCCGTGAAGTAGTCCCAGTTGAAGACGTTGCCGTGCAGGTCGGTGGTGCCGAGGACGCTGAAGGAGTACTTCTTCGGTCCGTGACCGTGCCCGTGCCCGTGCCCGTGGCGGCCCGTGGCCTGGGCCGGAGCCGCGCCGGCCAGGGCGCCCGCCGTGCCGGCCAGCGCGAGGCCCGCGCCGGTGACGGCGGAGCGGTTGAGGAAGTCCCTGCGGTTCAGCGGCATGCGTCGGCTCCTGGTGTCCGGGGGCGCCTCCGGCGGTCGCCGGGGGCGGGATGATGGTCTGCTGGTGGTGTTAACGCGCGTAGATTCTGGCGCACGGGTGCCCCGGGCAACACCCCCGCCAGGTTGCGAACAGATGACTCGTCACGGCGGTAGCGGCCTGGCAAGGTGGGACGCATGAGCACAGAACCGGCCAGGACGTACCCGACCCCCGAGACCCCGCACGTGGGGGTGCGGGGTGAGGCGACCCTCGAGGTCGAGCCCGAGCTCGCCCGGATCGCCGTCACCGTCAGCGCCCGCGGCACCGACCGCCGCGCGACGCTGGACGACCTCAGCCGGCGCAACGCGCAGGTGCTCGACCTCGTCAAGGGCTACACCGACGCCGTCGAGAAGCTGGAGACCGGGGCCTTCGTGATCACCCCCGAGCTGCGGGAGCGGGGCCGCGGCGAGCGCGTACGCGCTTACCACGGCAGCGTGCGCGTGGGGGCCACCCTCACCGACTTCACCGCTCTGGGTGAGCTCACCACCCGGCTGGCCGATCTGGAGCTCACCCGTGTCGACGGCCCCTGGTGGTCGCTGCGGCCCGACTCCGCGGCCTATAGCGAGGCCCGCCGGCAGGCCGTGCGCGACGCGGTGCAGCGTGCCCGCGAGTACGCGGAGGCGCTCGGCGCCCGGCTGGTCGCCCTGGTCGAGCTGGCCGACGAGGGAGTGCAGCAGTCGGCGCCCTTCCGCGCCCGTCCGGCGATGCGGACCGCCGCCTTCGCGGCACCCGGCGGCGCCGAGGACACGGCCCAGGCCCTTGACATGGAGCCGGAGCGACAGAACGTGTACGCGCAGGTCACCGCGCACTTCACCATGACGGCGCCCGACCTGTCGGCCTGAGCCCCGCCCCACCGGCGGTGTGCTCATCGGAGCGGGCCCCAGCTCACTTCACCACTTGTCAACAACCGTTAATCAGGCTGACGTTGGACAGTCGCCTTCCACGAGGTACCTACTGTGAAGTAGGTCATAGGCTCGGTCCATGCGCCGAGCAAAAATCGTCTGCACCCTCGGGCCCGCCACCGACGCCTACGACCAGATCAAGGCCCTGGTCGAAGCCGGTATGGACGTCGCCCGCCTGAACATGAGCCATGGTTGCCACGCCGATCACGAGGAGCGTTACCGGCGCGTGCGCAAGGCCGCCGACGAGAGCGGCCGCAGCGTCGGGATCCTCGCGGACCTTCAAGGCCCGAAGATCCGGCTGGGACGCTTCGCGGAGGGCCCCGTACTGCTTGAACGCGGTGACGAGTTCACGATCACCACCGAGGAGATCGAGGGCGACCGGCTGATCTGCGGCACCACGTACAAGGGCCTGGCCGCCGACGTCACGCGTGGTGAGCGGATCCTCGTCGACGACGGCCGCGTCACCCTGGAGGTCACCGGCGTCGAGGGCACCCGGGTCCGCACCCTGTGCATCGAGGGCGGTCTGATCTCCGACAACAAGGGGCTCAACCTCCCCGGTGTCGCCGTCTCCGTGCCCGCCCTGTCCGAGAAGGACGTCGAGGACCTGCGCTGGGCGCTGCGCACCGGTGCCGACATCATCGCGCTGTCCTTCGTCCGCAGCGGCCGGGACGCCGAGGACGTGCTGCGCATCATGCGCGAGGAGGACCGCCGGGTCCCCGTCATCGCCAAGATCGAGAAGCCGCAGGCGGTCGACAACCTCGAGGAGATCGTCGCCGCCTTCGACGGGATCATGGTGGCCCGCGGCGACCTCGGCGTGGAGATGCCGCTGGAGGCCGTGCCCATGGTGCAGAAGCGCGCGGTCGCCCTCGCCCGGCGCAACGCCAAGCCGGTGATCGTCGCGACGCAGATGCTGGAGTCGATGATCGCCTCCTCGCGTCCCACCCGCGCCGAGGCCTCGGACGTGGCCAACGCCGTCATGGACGGCGCCGACGCGGTCATGCTCTCCGGCGAGACCAGCGTCGGCAAGCACCCCGTCGAGACGGTCAGGACCATGGGCCGGATCGTCGCCGCCGCCGAGGAGGACATGCTCGCGGCCGGCCTGCCGCCGCTGACCGAGCAGAACAAGCCCCGCACCCAGGGCGGCGCCGTCGCACGCGCGGCCGCGGAGATGGGCGACTTCCTCGACGCCAAGTACCTGGTGGCCTTCACCCAGTCCGGCGACACCGCACGGCGGCTCTCCCGCTACCGCTCGCCCATCCCCGTGCTCGCCTTCAGCCCCGAGCCGGCCACCCGCTCGCAGCTCAGCCTCACCTGGGGCGTGGAGACCTTCCTCGGGCCGATGGTGCAGACGACCGACGAGATGGTCGACCAGGTCGACGAGCAGCTGCTGCGCATCGGCCGCTGCCAGGAGGGCGACGTCGTCGTCATCACGGCGGGCTCGCCGCCCGGTGTTTCGGGGACCACCAACCTCGTGCGCGTGCACCACATCGGCGAGGACGACTCCCCTTCGCCCCGCTGAGGCCGCCGACGGCGCCGACGCCGCCCGCTGCCGGGCGGCGGCCGCGCGCCTCCAGGACGAGCGCGAGCGACAGCAGCGCGGCGCCCAGCAGGAGCGAGCCCCACGGCAGGTAGGAGGTCATCACCAGCACCACCTGCCGCTGGGACTTCACCAGGGCGACGGTGTGCCGCACGTAGTCCTCGCGCATCTTCACGTGCCCGGCGAACGCGGTGATCGGCTGCTGCTTCCCGTCGGTGAAGCGCATCTCCTCCCGGTGGACCTCCTCCCCGTTGACCGGGGCCCCGGTGACGGGGTCCACCCAGAACATGCGTTTCGTGGTGTACCAGCGCTCCATGCCCATGGCCGCGACGGTCTGCGGGGTGACGCCCTCGACCGGCATCTTCTTGGGCAGCGGGACCTCGGTCCAGGGCACGGTCTGCTCGAAGTAGTAGACCTCCAGGCCGCGGAACTGCCGCGTGCCCCGGTAGTGGATGGGCGCCGAGCTCCGCGCCTGCGCGTCGAAGTAGTAGTAGTCCCGCTTCTCGGTGAGGAAGGGGAACTTGAACTCGACGCCCCGGCGTTCGACGGCGTCGCCGTCGACGCTCTCGCCCCCCGCATGGACGGGTTCCTGCGTGTGCGCGTCGAAGACGTACCGCTCGGGGACCTGGGAGACCATCGCGCCGTCCGGGCCCACCACGTAGGCCAGCCCGTCCCACACGACCACGTCCCGGCCGGTGCGCCGGTCGATCCGATGCGCCTCCTCCACGTTGCCTTTCAGGGTCTGCACGATGCTGACCTTCGCGACCTTCTTCGGCCGCATCGTCCCGTAGTCGAGCAGCGTGGCGTCCCGCGCCTCCAGGACGACCGCCTGGTACTGGCCTGCCGGGATCTTCGCCAGCCGGGGGAAGGCGTACCAGCGCACCAGCGGTGACAGCGCGGCGAAGAACACCGCGAGGGAGAGGAGGACCAGGCTTGACCTGCGGCGCATGGGACCGCCCTCCTACGGGTGCGCGGGGACGGTGGTGAGCAGCGGCTCGGGGGACGTGCTGCCGTCCGGCGGACCGACCGCGGTCACGAGGAGGACGATCCCGAGCGCGGCGACGAGTCCGATGGCCGCGGCGATGACTGCGCGCATGGCCGTACCTCCCGGTCGTACGGCTACGTCGGCTGGGCCGGTGAACCGTAGCAACCGGGAGTTGAAATGAGAACAGGTTCTACGGCGTCAGTTGGTCGGGCCGGAGGCGGTGGCGCCCTCGGTCTCCGTCGCGGTCGGCGACGGGCTGTCGCCGGGGGAGGCCGTCGCACAGGGGTCGGGCGTACCGGACGGCGACGGGGAGGCCGTGTCGGTGGGGGTCGCCGTGGGCGACGCGGAGTCCGTCGGGCAGGTCGGCGGGTCCGTCGGGCCGGTGGTGGGGCCCGTCGTCGGGGAGTCGGTGGGCGAGGTCGTCGGCGAGGGGCTGCCCGACGGGGGGCCGATCGTGCCGCTGGCGGTCGCGGTCGGCGTGGGCGACTTCGTCGGCCGGGGCGAGGCGCTCATGCTCGGGGACCACGTCGGCGAGGGCGAGCTGGACGGCGCCGTGGAGGACGGCGGGTCGTCGGGGGTGTCGCTGCCCGCGCCGCCCACGTCGGGGAGGGAGACGACGTCGCCCTTGCGGAAGTGGTCGTACCAGGACAGGACCGTGTTCAGGTACGCGGTCGAGTTGTTGTAGCCCAGGATCGCGCGGTGGAGGTCGTGTTCGACGGACAGGTCGCGGTTGCCCGCGCACAGGTAGCGGCCGGCGGCGAGCGCCGCGTCGAATATGTTGTTCGGGTTGGTGACGCCGTCGTCGTTGCCGTCCGCGCCCCAGGTCTGCCAGGTCGACGGGATGAACTGCATCGGGCCGACCGCGCGGTCGTGGACCTTGTCCCCGTCCCAGACGCCGTCGTCGGTGTCGGTGATGTTCGCGAAGCCGTTGCCGTTGAGGACCGGGCCCAGGATGGGGGAGAGCGTGGTGCCCGCGGAGTCGACGTTGCCGCTGCGCGCCTGGTTGGACTCGACCTGGCCGATCGCGGCCAGCAGCTCCCAGCGCAGGTTGCACCCGGGGTCGCTGGCGGCGAGCGCCGTCTCGGCCCTGCGGTAGGCCTCCAGCACGGACACCGGCAGGCCGGTGCCGTCGGTCGCGCCGGTCCCCGGACCGGTGCCCGGGGTGGCGGAGGTGCCGGGAGCGGGTGTGTTGAGCGGCGGGAGACCGGTGAAGTACTCCGACGAGTTGCCGTCGATGGGGTCGCCGGGCGGGGGTACGATCGGGGCGCCTGCGCTGGTGTTGAGGATGCCCGGCAGCAGTCCGGGGGCCTGGGAACCCGTCAGCGCCGCCATGGCCGCGGCGGCCACCGCGGTGCCCGCGACTCCCCTGCGGATCCGCCGTCCGTACCGCGCTCGCATACCCGCTGCCCCTCCCGAAAGCCGTGTGTCGCCCGTCTCCCTGCGTGGCAACCCTGGTGACCCTACGGCAACTTCCCGAACGGAGCCACCGTCCCGGACGTCGCATACTGATCAGACAGATGTGTTCCGGAAGAGGTTGCATGCCGTTCACGATGAGTCATGCGTTGGCAGTGCTGCCGGGTCTGCGGCAGGACCGCGCCGGCACCGTACGGGGACGCGGCCCGCTCGTCGCGGCCGCCCTCGTCGCCGGCTCCTTCGCCCCCGACGTGCCCTTCTTCGCCGATTCGCTGGTGCGGGGCCTCTTCGGCTTCGGGCAGGTCACCCACGCCCCGCTGGGCGTCGCCCTCGTGGACCCGGTCATCGCCGCCGCGCTGGTGGCCGGCTGGGCGGCGCTGCGCGGGCCCCTCGTGGCCCTGCTGCCCGAGCACCGGCAGGCCGGGATCGCCGCCCTGGCGGGCGTCGGCGACCGCATGCGGCCCTCGCCGCGCTCGGTCGCGGCCTTCTGGGCGTCGGCCGTGGCCGGGGCGACCACGCACGTGGTCTGGGACGCCTTCACGCACCCCGGGCGGTGGGGCGTGCGCCTGCTGCCCGTGCTCGACCACGAGGTGCACGGCACGGCCCTGCACAAGTACGTCCAGTACGGGAGCTCGGCCGTGGCGCTGGCCCTGCTGGGCTGGTACGGGCTGCGCGCCCTGAGGGCCGTGCCCGGTACGGCCGAAAAGCGCCCCTCCTCTGTGCCCCGGCTCTCGCGCCGGGCCCGGCGGCTCGCCCTGACCGCCCTCGGCGTCACCACGGCCGCCGGAGCGGCCGTACGCGCGGAGCAGTGGTACGGGGCGACCGGCGACGCCGCCGGGATGATCCCGGCCGGCCTCTTCGGCGCCGGGGCGGGACTCGCCCTGGCCGCCGCGACCTGCGCCGGCGCGGTGCACCTCACGCACCGCGCCGCCCGCCGCGACGGCCGGGGGACCGGCGGTCAGTGGGCCGCCGACTCCCAGTCCGGACCGACGCCCACGGAGACGTCCAGCGGCGCCCGCAACGGGTAGGCGGCCGCCATCTCGCGACGGACCAGCTCCTCCACCGCGGCCCGCTCGCCGGGGGCGACCTCGACCACGATTTCGTCGTGCACCTGCAGCAGCATCCGGGAGCGCAGCCCCTCCCGCGCCAGCGCCGCGTCCACCTTGAGCATCGCGATCTTGACGATGTCGGCGGCCGAGCCCTGGATCGGCGCGTTGAGCGCCATCCGCTCGGCCATCTCGCGGCGCTGACGGTTGTCGCTGGTGAGGTCGGGAAGGTAACGGCGGCGGCCCATCAAGGTCTCGGTGTAACCCGTGACCCGGGCCTCCTCCACCACGCGCTGCAGATAGTCCCGCACGCCGCCGAACCGCTCGAAGTACGTCTCCATCAGGCCGCGCGCCTCGGCCGCCTCGATGCCCAGCTGCTGCGACAGGCCGAAGGCCGACAGCCCGTACGCCAGCCCGTAGGACATCGCCTTGATCTTGCGGCGCATCTCGGCGTCCACCTGCTCCGGCGGCACCGAGAAGACGTAGCTGCCGACCGTGGTGTGCAGGTCCTCGCCGGAGTCGAAGGCCGCGATCAGCCCCTCGTCCTCCGACAGGTGGGCCATCACCCGCAGTTCGATCTGGCTGTAGTCGGCGGTCAGCAGCGACTCGTAGCCCTCGCCGACCACGAAGCCGCGGCGGATCGCCCGGCCCTCGTCGGTGCGCACCGGCACGTTCTGCAGGTTGGGGTCGGTCGAGGACAGCCGGCCCGTGGCCGCCACGATCTGGCTGAACGTGGTGTGGATCCGCCCGTCGGGAGCGATCGTCTTGACCAGCCCCTCGACCGTCACCCGCAGCTTCGCCTGCTCCCGGTGACGCAGCATGATCACCGGCAGCTCGTGCTCGGTCTGCGCCGCCAGCCACGCCAGCGCGTCCGCGTCGGTGGTGTATCCCGTCTTGGTCTTCTTCGTCTTGGGCAGCCCCAGCTCGCCGAAGAGCACCTCCTGCAGCTGCTTGGGGGAGCCCAGGTTGAACTCGTGCCCGACCGCGGCGTGCGCCTCCTTCACGGCGAGCTGCACCTCGCCCGCGAACCGCTGCTCCAGGCGCTCCAGATGCTCGCGGTCCGCCGCGATGCCCGCCCGCTCCATCCGCGCCAGCAGCGTCGAGGTCGGCAGCTCCACCTCGCGCAGCAGCCGCAGCGCGCCGTCCTGCTCCAGCCGCGCGGCGAACGCGTCGCCCAGGTCCAGCACGGCGCGCGCCTGCACCATCAGGGCGTCCGCCTCGGCCTCTTCGTCGGCGCCGAAGGCCAACTGGCCGTCCTCGCCGCCCGCCGGGGCCAGCTCCCGCCCCAGGTACTCCACCGACAGGTCGTCCAGCGCGAACGAGCGGCGGCCGGGCTTGACCAGGTACGCGGCCAGCGCCGTGCACATCGTGACCCCGTCCACGCTCCAGCCGTGCTCGGCGAAGACCCGCATCACGTTCTTGGCGTTGTGCAGCACCTTCGGCCGGGCGGCGTCCGCCAGCCACGCCGCGAAGGCCTGCTCGTCCTTCTCGTCCAGCGCCGCCGGGTCGAACCACGCCGCCGGGCCCTCCGCCGTCGCCAGCGCCACCTCGGACACGCTGCCCGCGCCCAGCGCCCACGCGTCGACCGTCGCCACGCCCAGCGGCCCGCCGGCGTGCTCCGCCAGCCAGTCCGCCAGCTCGCCCGCGGCCAGCACGCGGCCCTCGACGGCCACACCGCCGGCGACCTCCGGCGTGCCCTGCTCCGCGGCACCCGGGTCGGCCGCGTACAGCCGCTCCCGGAAGTTGGGGTGGCGGAACTCCAGGGTGTCCAGCACCACGTCGAGCGCGTCCCGGTCGTACGCCTGCCGTGCCAGCTGCTCCGGCCCGCAGGGCAGCTCCACGTCCCGCACCAGCTCCGTCAGCCGGCGGTTGAGCTTCACCGACTCCAGGTGGGCGCGCAGGTTCTCGCCCGCCTTGCCCTTCACCTCGTCCGCGCGGTCCGCGAGCTCCGCGAACGAGCCGAACTGGGTGATCCACTTGGCGGCGGTCTTCTCCCCGACGCCCGGGATGCCGGGCAGGTTGTCCGACGGGTCGCCGCGCAGCGCCGCGAAGTCCGGGTACTGCGCGGGGGTCAGCCCGTACTTCTCCTCGACCTTCGCCGGGGTGAACCGGGTCAGCTCGGAGACGCCCTTCGTCGGGTACAGCACCGTGACGTGGTCCGAGACGAGCTGGAAGGAGTCGCGGTCGCCGGTGACGATCAGCACCTCGTACCCCAGCGCCTCCGCCTGCGTGGCCAGCGTGGCGATCACGTCGTCCGCCTCGTAACCCTCCGTGGCGAATCGCTGCACCTTCATCGTGTCCAGCAGCTCGCCGATCAGCGTCACCTGGCTGCGGAACTCGTCCGGCGTCGCGGACCGGGTCGCCTTGTACTCCGGGAACTCCTCCAGACGCCACGTGCGCCGCGAGACGTCGAACGCCACCGCCAGATGCGTCGGCCGCTCGTCACGCAGCGTGTTCGCCAGCATCGACGCGAAGCCGTACACCGCGTTCGTCGGCTGCCCGGTGGTGGTGTTGAAGTTCTCCACCGGCAGCGCGTAGAAGGCCCGGTACGCCAGCGAATGCCCGTCCAGCAGGAGCAACCGGGGCCGCTCACCCCCCTGGGGTGCGGTGCCGGTCGCTGCGTTCGTCTTCTCTGCCTTGACTGCCACGTCCCCGATCCTCCCACGCCCGACTGACACTGCCGGTCCGCCGCCTGGTCGTGGCAGGATCGAAGCCATGGCAGGCAAAGCACCCGCAGGCGACCCCGTCCAGGACGCACCCGAGGTCAGCGCCCCGCAGCACGCCGCTGCCGGGCTCACGGCCATCGGGCACACCCTGCGCATCGCGCAGCAGCAGATGGGGATGCGACGCACCGCGCTCACCCTCCTCAAGGTCAACCAGAAGGACGGCTTCGACTGCCCCGGCTGCGCCTGGCCCGAGCCCGAGCACCGGCACACCGCCGAGTTCTGCGAGAACGGCGCCAAGGCCGTCGCCGAGGAGGCCACCCTGCGCCGGGTCACCCCGGACTTCTTCGCCGCGCACCCCGTCGCCGACCTCGCCCGGCGCAGCGGCTACTGGCTGGGCCAGCAGGGCCGCCTCACCCAGCCCATGTACCTGCCGGACGGCGCCGACCACTACGAGCCCGTCCCCTGGGAACGCGCCTTCGAGATCGTCGCCGACGAACTGAACGGCCTGACGGGCCCCGACGAGGCCGTGTTCTACACCTCGGGCCGCACCAGCAACGAGGCCGCCTTTCTCTACCAGCTCTTCGCCCGCGAGTTCGG
The DNA here is from genome assembly GCF_042891295.1 of Streptomyces sp. NPDC001902. Classification (NCBI taxonomy): domain Bacteria; kingdom Bacillati; phylum Actinomycetota; class Actinomycetes; order Kitasatosporales; family Streptomycetaceae; genus Streptomyces; species Streptomyces sp. NPDC001902. The sequence goes on from NZ_JBIATA010000005.1 coordinate 174,816, forward strand.
CACCAACAACCTGCCCGACTGCTCCAACATGTGCCACGAGTCGTCGGGCTCCGCGCTCGCGCAGACCATAGGCATCGGCAAGGGCAGCGTCCTGCTCGAGGACCTCCACCGCGCCGACCTGATCATCGTCGCCGGGCAGAACCCCGGCACCAACCACCCCCGCATGCTCTCCGCCCTGGAGAAGGCGAAGGCGAGCGGCGCGAGGATCGTCACGGTCAACCCGCTGCCCGAGGCCGGCCTGCAGCGCTTCAAGAACCCGCAGACCCCCAAGGGCCTGGCGGGCGGCGGCACCGCGCTCGCCGACCTCTTCCTGCAGATCCGGCTCGGCGGCGACCAGGCCCTCTTCCGCGCCCTCAACAAGGCGCTCCTGGAGGCCGAGGACCAGGCGCCCGGCACCGTCCTCGACCAGGCCTTCATCGACGGGCACACCCACGGCTTCGAGGAGTGCGCCGCCGCCGCCCGCGCCACCGACCCCGACGAGGTGCTGCGCGCCACCGGCCTGCCCCAGTCCGAGATCGACGAACTCCTCGCCATGGTGCTCGGCGCCAAGAGCGTCATCGTCTGCTGGGCCATGGGCCTCACCCAGCACAAGCACTCCGTGCCCACCATCAAGGAGGTCGTCAACTTCCTCCTCCTGCGCGGCAACATCGGCCGCCCCGGCGCCGGCGTGTGCCCCGTCCGCGGCCACAGCAACGTCCAGGGCGACCGCACCATGGGCATCTACGAGAAGCCCGCCCCCGCCTTCCTCGACGCCCTGGAGAAGGAGTTCGGCTTCGCCCCGCCCCGCGAGCACGGCCTGGACACCGTCGCCGCCATCCGCGCCCTGCGCGACGGCGACGCCAAGGTCTTCTTCGCCATGGGCGGCAACTTCGTCGCCGCCTCACCCGACACGGACGTCACCGAGGCCGCCATGCGCCGCGCCCGCCTCACCGTGCACGTGTCCACCAAGCTCAACCGCTCCCACGTGGTCACCGGCGCCCGCGCCCTGATCCTGCCCACCCTGGGCCGCACCGAGCGGGACGTCCAGGCCGCCGGCGAGCAGTTCGTCACCGTCGAGGACTCCATGGGCATGGTGCACGCCTCCCGCGGCGGCCTGGAACCCGCGAGCCCCCTGCTGCTGTCCGAGCCGGCCATCGTCTGCCGCCTCGCCGCCGCCGTCCTCGGCCCGGACAGCCGCGTGCCCTGGCAGGAGCTCGAGGGCGACTACGACCGGATCCGCGACCGGATATCCCGCGTGATCCCCGGCTTCGACGACTTCAACGTCAAGGTGCGCCGCCCCGGCGGCTTCACCCTCCCGCACGCCCCGCGCGACTCCCGCAGCTTCCCCACCGCCACCGGGCTGGCCAACTTCACCGCCGCCCCCCTGGAGTACCCCCGGGTCCCAGAGGGCCGGCTGCTGCTGCAGACGCTGCGCTCGCACGACCAGTACAACACCACCATCTACGGCCTCGACGACCGCTACCGCGGCATCAAGGGCGGCCGCCGCGTCGTCCTGGTCCACCCCGACGACGCCGCCGCCCTCGGCTTCGCCGACGGCGCCTACACCGACCTCGTCAGCGAGTGGACGGACGGCACCGAACGCCGCGCCGAGGGCTTCCGGGTGGTCCACTACCCGACGGCCCGCGGCTGCGCCGCCGCCTACTACCCGGAGACCAACGTGCTGGTCCCGCTCGACCACACCGCCGACACCAGCAACACCCCGGCGTCCAAGTCCGTCGTCGTCCGGCTGGAACAGACCACCCCGCCCGGCGGTCCCCACTGACCGTCCGGTAGAAAACGGGCCAGTACACCGAACGACGACGATCGGAGCCACCGTCCATGGGCGAGCAGACCACGACCAGCCTTTTCTCCCCGGAGGTCATCGAGCAGTACGCCGGACTCGGCGTCGACCTGGTGGCGCTGTTCTCCGCCGGCGACCTCGGCTCCCGCATGGGCATCGAGATCGTCGAGGCCTCCGCGGAGCGCGTCGTGGGCACCATGCCCGTCGAGGGGAACACCCAGCCCTACGGGCTCCTCCACGGCGGCGCCTCCGCGGTCCTGGCGGAGACCATCGGCTCCATCGGCGCCATGCTGCACGGCGGCCCCGGCAAGCTGGCCGTCGGCGTCGACCTCAACTGCACCCACCACCGCGGCCTGCGCTCCGGCCGGGTGACCGGGGTCGCCACCCCCGTCCACCGCGGCCGCTCCTCCGCGACCTACGAGGTCGTCATCAGCGACGAGCAGGACCGCCGGGTCTGCTCCGCCCGCCTGACCTGCGCGCTGCGCCCGGCCACCCCGGCCACTCCGGGCACCGTCACCGCCTGACGCCCGCCGGCACGGGACGCACGAGGAGGGCGGCCCCCGGAATCCTCCGGGGGCCGCCCTCCTCGCGGTATGGCACGCCGTGCGACGCCGGACGCTACGCCGCGCCCTCACCGAGGTACGCGGCACGCACGCGCGGGTCGGACAGCAGGGCCGAGGCGTCGTCCTCCATGACGATCGCGCCCGTCTCCAGCACGTAGCCGCGGTCGGCCAGCTGCAGCGCCTGCGAGGCGTTCTGCTCCACCAGCAGCACCGTGGTGCCCTGGTCGTTGATCTCCTTGATGATCTCGAAGATCTGCTGGACGATCAGCGGCGCCAGCCCCATCGACGGCTCGTCGAGCAGCAGCAAGTTCGGGCGGCCCATCAGGGCCCGGCCGATGGCCAGCATCTGCTGCTCACCGCCGGACAGGGTGCCCGCCAGCTGCGTACGCCGCTCCGCCAGGCGCGGGAAGAGCGTCAGCACACGGTCCAGGTCGTCCTTGGAGACGCCCTTGAACCGGTAGGCGCCCATCTCCAGGTTCTCCAGCACCGTCATCACCGGGAAGACGCGGCGGCCCTCCGGCGACTGGCCGATGCCGAGCTCCACGACCTTGTGCGCGGGAACGCCGTCGATCCGCTCACCGCCCAGCCGCACCTCGCCGTGGCGGGGCTGCAGCAGACCGGAGATCGTGCGCAGGGTGGTGGTCTTGCCGGCGCCGTTCGCGCCGAGCAGCGCCACGACCTCACCCTGCCGGACCGTCACGTTGATGCCCTTGAGCGCCTGGATCGCGCCGTAGAACACCTGCAGGTCGACCAGCTCCAGCATCGCCGGGGCCTGGGCGACGGAACCGTCCGTCGCCTTCTCGAAGTTGGCGGCCTCGGTCATCGGCCCTCCTCCTCGGACTCACGCGGTGCGGGGACTTCCGGAGCGTCGGCCGTGTGGTGCGACTCGACGATCTCCACCATCTCCGCGACGGCCTCCACGGCCTCCTCGTCGGCAGAACCCAGGTACGCCTCGATCACCGCGGGATCGCGCTGCACCTCCTCGGGCAGACCCTCGGCGATCACCTTGCCGAAGTTCAGCACCATCACGCGGTCCGCGACCGACATCACGAGCTTCATGTCGTGCTCGATCAGCAGCACGCTGACGCCCAGGTCCTGGTTGATCCGGCGGATCAGCTGCTCCAGCTCCAGCTTCTCCGTCGGGTTCGTACCGGCCGCCGGCTCGTCCAGCAGCAGCACCTTCGGGTCGGTTGCCAGCGCCCGCGCGATCTCCAGACGCCGCTGGTCACCGTAGGAGAGGCTGGCGGCCAGCTCGTTGTGCTTGCCCGACAGGCCCACGTACGACAGCAGCTCCTGCGCCCGCTCGTCGCTGGCCTTCTCGTCCCGGCGCGCCCACGGCAGGCCCAGCATGATCGAGATCGCTCCCGACTTCTGCCGCGACTCCGCCGCGATCTTGACGTTCTCCAGCGCCGTCAGGGCACTGAAGAGCCGGATGTTCTGGTAGGTCCGGGCGACACCGTAACGGTTCACCAGGTACGGCTTGGCGCCGAGCAGCCTGTGCTCGGAACCGCCCTCCGCGTGGAAGGTGATCGTGCCCTCCTGCGGGACGTACACGCCCGTCAGGGAGTTGAACAGCGAGGTCTTGCCCGCGCCGTTCGGACCGATCACCGCGAGGATCTCGCCCCGCCGCATCGTCAGGTTGACGTCCGACAGGCTGGTGAGACCGCCGAACCGCAGCGTCACGCCACGGGCCTGCAGCACCGCACCGCCGGTCTGCGCGGGCTGCACGCCCGCTTCCTCCACCGCGTTCACGACTTCACGCCTCCCGTCGGCTCGGTCATCGCATCGGCGTCGCCGATGCCCGCCTCCGCCATGTGCAGCTCACGCTGCCTGCGGCGGGAGGGGATCACACCCTGCGGACGGAAGATCATCATGATGACGAGCAGCGCACCCAGGTAGATGAAGCGGTCCTGCTCCGGCACCAGGTCACGCAGCGCGTTCGGCAGCCACACCAGCAGCGCGGCACCGAACAGCACGCCCGCGATGGACCCCATGCCGCCGAACACCACGTACGCCAGCGCGAGCACCGACAGCACGATGGTGAAGTTCTCCGGGTTGATGAAGCCGACCTTGCTGGAGTAGACGACGCCCGCCAGACCCGAGGTCGACGCGCCGATCGCGAAGGCCAGCAGCTTGTAGCGGACGGTGTTGATGCCCGTCGCGGAGGCGGCCACCTCGTCCTCCCGGATCGCCGTCCAGGTCCGGCCGATCCGCGAGTGCTCCAGGCGGTTGTACAGGAAGATCAGCACCACCAGGAAGAAGAGCAGCAGGTACCAGTACGGCAGCGGGTCCAGCGTCCAGTCGTAGTTGATCGGACCGATGTGGATCGACGGGTGCGGGATGCCGATGACACCGCGCGAACCGTTCGTGAAGCCGTCCGAGTTCTTCGCGACCAGGTACACGATCTCGTGGAAGCCCAGCGTCACGATCGCGAGGTAGTCACCGCGCAGCCGCAGCGTCGGGGCGCCCAGCAGCACACCGGCGATCAGGCAGGTGACGATGGCGAACGGGATCGACTCCAGCGCGCCCACCGTGAACGGCGGCTTCACCGGCATGTGGCCGGTCCAGAAGGCGCAGGAGTACGCGCCGATCGCGTAGAAGGCGATGAAGCCCAGGTCCAGCAGACCGGCCCAGCCGACCACCACGTTCAGACCGACCGCGATGATCATGAAGATCCCCATCTGCGTGACGAGGACCTCCTGCCAGAACAGGCTGGTGTTGGCCGGGATGACGATCGCCAGCACCAGGACGACCACCAGTCCGCCCAGCCGCAGCCAGCCGTTGGACCGGAACATCGCCCGCGTCGGCTCCAGCGACTTGCCGACACCCTGCGCACCCTGCCGGGCCGCGTCGCGCACCGGGGCGCCGAACTCCACCAGCGCCCACACGCCCACCATGATGGCCAGGCAGATCCACAGCCGCACCGACTGGAAGGCGCCGGTGAACGCCGACAGCCTCTCCGCCGGGTTGCCGTCCTCGCCCGTCATCAGCGCCAGGATGAAGCCCAGCACCAGCATGCCGAGCAGCCGTGTCCAGCGGGGCTGCTGGTACCAGGCCTTGCGGCGCAGTTTCGCCACGTCCACCGAGAAGGACTTGGCAGCGGTCGCGTTGCTCATGCCGACCTCCCCAGACGCTCGCCCATGATGCCCGTCGGACGGAACATCAGCACCAGGATCAGGATCACGAACGCGGTCACGTCGATCCACTGGGTGCCGAAGAGCGGGGAGCTCAGGTTCTCGACGATGCCCAGCAGCAGACCGCCCAGCATCGCACCACGGATGTTGCCGATACCGCCCAGCACCGCCGCCGCGAAGGCCTTGATGCCCGGCAGGAAGCCCACCGTGAACCAGACCTGGCCGGAGATGCCGAAGCCGTACAGGAAGCCGGCCGCGCCACCCAGCAGACCGCCGATGATGAACGTACGGGAGATGATCTTGTCGATGTCGACACCCATCAGACCCGCCGTCTCGGCGTCCTGCGCCACGGCCCGGATGCCCGCACCCATCTTCGTGCGGTTGACCACCAGGTCCAGACCGATCATCATCGCGACCGCGGAACCGATGATGATCAGCTGCGTGATCTTCACCGGGGTGCCGAAGACGCTGAAGACCTCACCGTTGGTGTACAGCTCCGGCATGGGCACGGGGTTGCGGCCCCACAGCTTGCCCGCCAGGTTGTACAGGAAGAACGACGCACCGATGGCGCTGATCAGGAAGACCAGCTTGGGGGCGTTGCGCTTGCGCAGCGGCTTGTACGCCGCCTTCTCCAGCCCGAACGCGGTCAGCGCTCCGACCAGGGCGCCGGCGATCATGCCGACGATCACCCACACGACGGAGTTGAACCCGTGCGGGGACTGCGGGGCGAGCTCGGAGAGCACGACGAGCGAACCGAAGCCGCCCATCATGAAGACCTCGCTGTGCGCGAAGTTGATGAGCTGGAGCACGCCGTAGACCAGGGTGTACCCGATCGCTATGACGGCGTACATGGAACCCGTCGTCAAGCCTGGGATGAAGTAGTCCCAGAAGTTGTGGAAGAGATTCATCGTGCGTGGGAATCCTTGCTGAAGCCGGTGAAGGGCGGCGAAAACGCGTCCGACACAGCGATGGGGAGCGCGGGGCGGCGGCCGGAATCCGTGCCGCGCCCCACGCCCCCCACCTCAGGTGTCAGTTGCCGGGTCAGCTGGCGCTGAGGGTGGCCACGTCGCCCAGGTAGCCGATCTTGCCGTCGGCGACCTGGTACAGGTACACGTTCTTGGTCTTCAGCTCACCCTTGTCGTCGAAGGCGAACTCCTTGGTCAGGCCCTTGTAGTTGACACCCTTCAGGGCCGCCAGCAGCTTGTCGCGCGTGACGTCCTTACCGAGCTTCTTCATCTCGGAGATGATCAGGTTCGCGATGTCGTACGACTCGGCCGAGTAGGTGCCCGGAGGCGTGTTGAACTTCGCGGTGTACGCCTCGGTGAACGCCTTGGTGCTCTCGTTCTTCGTGGCGTCCGTGCACGGGCAGGTCAGGAACCACTTCTCGGACGCGGCGCCGGCCAGCTCGACGAACTTCGCGTCGTTGGAGCCGTCACCCGAGACGCCGATGCCCTTGAAGCCGCCGTCGGCCAGCTTCTTGGCGAACGGAGCCAGGTCCGCGTAGTAACCCGCGTAGATGAGCGCGTCGGCCTTGGAGTTGACGACCTTCGTCGCGGCAGCGGTGTAGTCCGGGGTCTTCGCCGGGACGGAGTCCGTCTCCACCGTGACGCCCGCGGCCTTCAGGCTGTCGATCGCGACCTTCGCCAGACCGACGCCGTACTCGCTCTTGTCGTCGATGACGAAGACCTTCTTGGCCTTCTCGTGCTTCGAGAGGTACTCGGCCATGCCGGCACCCTGCTCGTTGTCGTTCGGCGCACCGCGCAGGAACGAGGTGAAGCCCTGGTTCGTCAGGTCCGGGTTGGTCGCCGACGGCGTCACCGCGGCGAGCTGCGCCTGGGCGTACAGACCGCCCGCGGCCTTCGTCGGGCCGGAGAACGCGGGGCCGACCACGGCGACGACGCTGGTGTCACCGATCAGCTTCTGGGCCGCAGCGGGCGACTGGTCCGGCAGGCCCTGGTCGTCGCCGTCCACGACCTTCAGCGTGAAGGGCAGGTCGCCCTTCTTGTTGGCCTCTTCCACGGCCAGCTTCAGACCGTTGTCCTCGTTGATGCCCAGCGCGCTGTTGTCACCCGACAGCGGACCCTGGAAGCCGATGGAGAACGTCGGCTTGCCGCCGCCACTGCTGCTGTCGTCCTTGTCGCCACCGCACGCGGTGAGCGCGAGAGCGCCAACTGCCACCGGGATGGCAAGCTTGACGAGCTTCTTGTTGAGCACTACGACCCCCTGGAGCCGCTCAATGAGATTACGAGTCGGCGGGCCGTAGGCCCTCCGGATTGCGACCGCGTGAACTCCACGCGGGTTGGCGGGAATGTAATCCGCTGATCAGGCACTCAGATAGGCCGTCGGAAGATATGTGATCGGACGGTGACCTCGGTCATGTGCCGGAAACAGAACGGTCCTTACCGGTAACCGGACGACCCCTGGGGGAGAGATGGAGTCAAAGGTCCGATTTGGCGGCCTTGTGCGGCGGTTGGCCCGCCGGCCCGCCCTGACGGCCCTGGCCGGAGCGCTCGCCGGAGCCACGGTAGCGGCCCTCGCCGCCGCCGCGACATGGCCCACCTCTTCCCCACCCCGGACCGGCCAACCCCTCCGTCAGCTCGAAATCCCCCTCGACGCACCGGCCGTCCACGCGGGGAACCTCGAATTCCGCGCCCTCGCCCTGCGGTGCGGCATCGCCGTCATCGTCGGCACCCACGCCGAACACCCCGCCGAAGGCCGCCTCTGCCGCATCCGCGTCACCGTCACCGTCGACGACGCCGTCAGCGCGCGCCTCGACAACGACCTCCACCGGCTCGTCCTCACCGACGGCAGCCGGCACACCATGGACTGGGAGGCCATGCAGATCAAGCGCCAGCCCCTCACGATCGACATCGGCGCCCACGACAGCGCCACCTACGACCTGTGGTTCGACATCCCCCGCGACGCCGCCGTCGACCACCTCGCCGTCACCAACGACAAAGGGATGCCCACGGCGGACATCCCCCTGCCACAGCGCGACTGGCCCGACCACGCGGCCTGACCCGGTCCGCGGCCGACGCTACTTGGCGGCGCCGTCCACCTCGTCCAGCACGGCCTGCGCCACCGCCTGCATCGTCATGCGACGGTCCATCGACGTCTTCTGGATCCACCGGAACGCGGCCGGCTCCGTCAGCCCGTACTTCGTCTGCAGGACGCTCTTCGCCCGGTCCACCAGCTTCCGCGTCTCCAGCCGCAGGCTCAGGTCCGCGACCTCCGCCTCCAGCGCCCGCAGCTCCGTGAACCGCGACACGGCCATCTCGATCGCCGGGACGACGTCGCTCTTGCTGAACGGCTTGACCAGGTACGCCATGGCGCCCGCGTCCCGGGCCCGCTCCACCAGCTCGCGCTGCGAGAACGCGGTCAGCATCAGCACCGGCGCGATCTTCTCCTTGGCGATCCGCTCCGCGGCCGAGATCCCGTCCAGCACGGGCATCTTCACGTCCAGGATCACCAGGTCCGGCCGCAGCTCCTCGGCGAGCTTCACGGCCGTCTCGCCGTCACCCGCCTCACCGACGACGGAGTAGCCCTCCTCCTCGAGCATCTCTTTCAGGTCGAGCCTGATCAGAGCCTCGTCCTCGGCGATCACCACACGGGTGGTCAGCGGCGGTACGTGCGACTGCTCGTCAACGGGCTCGGCGGCGCTCACGGGACTCCTCGTTCCAGGGCAGGTGCTGCCCCAAGAGCCTACCTATCTCCGGTATGTTTAGGACACGGAGGGTATACGCTAGCCTTCGCTTCAAAGGAAGCCCCGGTAGCCCAGCGGTAGAGGCAATGGTCTCAAACACCATATAGCGTGGGTTCGAATCCCACCCGGGGTACTCCACCTTCAAATTCAAGGCGTTTATCACTCAGGGTGATCTTCACTGAGTCGAGTGAGCGGCACTGGATTTCCGGTCACGCGTGGCGGGAATCACGCCAAAGTCGTTCACATGTACGACCTGGAAACCCGCCGCCGGGCCCTCGCGCTCCTCGCCGAGGGCCGGAGCCTGAACTCCGTGAGCCGGATGACCGGTGTGTCCCGTTCCGCCATCCGTGACTGGCGCACCCGCATCGAACCCAGGCGAAGCAGCACCGACTGCACCGGCAGCGCATCCGGCCCCGACTACGCCTACCTGCTCGGCCTCTACCTCGGCGACGGCTGCATCAGCGCCCAGCCGCGCGGCGGCCACGCCCTGCGCATCGCCTGCGGCGACGCCTGGCCCGGACTGATCGACGCGTGCGAGCAGGCCATGAGGTCCGTCCGGCCCGGGAACTCCGTGTGCCGCGTCCACACCCAGGGCTGCACCATGGTCACGTCCTACAGCGATCACTGGCCCTGCCTCTTCCCCCAGCACGGACCCGGCAGGAAGCACGAGCGCCGCATCGCGCTGGAGCCCTGGCAGCAGGCCGTCGTCGACGAACGGCCCTGGGACTTCCTGCGCGGGCTCATCCATTCCGACGGGAGCCGGGTCGTCAACCGGACCACACGGACCGTGGCCGGCGGGACCAGGAGCTACGAGTACCCGCGCTACTTCTTCACCAACAGGTCCGACGACATCCGGCGCCTGTGCACCGACACGCTCGACGCCCTCGGCGTCGCCTGGAGGCAGGCCAACGCCTGCAACATCTCCGTCGCCCGCCGGGAGGCCGTCGCGCTCATGGACCGGTTCGTCGGCCCGAAGTATTGAGGCGGGCGTTGGTGTGCCGGGTGGCGACCGCCGTGGTGGGGTCCTCGGGCCAGGGGTGCTTGGGGTAGCGGCCGCGGAGTTCCGCGCGCACCGCGCGGTAGCCGTCGCGCCAGAAGGAGGCGAGGTCGGCGGTGACGGCGGCGGGGCGTCCCGCGGGGGAGAGCAGGTGGACCAGGAGGGGGACGCGGCCGCCGGCGATGCGGGGGGTGTCGGTCCAGCCGAAGAGCTCCTGGAGCTTGGCGGCGAGGACGGGGCGGTCGTCGTCGTAGGAGACGCGGACCTTGGAGCCGGAGGGGATCTCCAGGCGTTCCGGGGCGAGTTCGTCGAGGCGGGCGGCGTCGCCGGTGGCCCAGGGCAGGAGGCGGCCCAGGGCGGTGGCGGCGTCGATGCGGGCGAGGTCGGCGCGGCGGCGGGCGGTGGCGAGTTCGGGGGCGAGCCAGTCGTCTGCGCGGGAGAGCAGGGCCTCGTCGGTGACGTCGGGCCAGGGGGCGCCGATCTCGCGGTGGAGGAAGGCGAGGCGCCGGCGCAGGGTGTCGGCGTCGCGGGTCCACCTCAGCAGTCGGGGTCCTTCGCGGCGGAGGCCGTCGAGGAGCGCGGTGTGCAGCTGTGCGGGGTCGGGGTCGGTCAGCGGCCGGGTGGTGAGGGTGATCGCGCCGAGGCGGGCGGCGTGGTGGGCGGTGACGTCGCCGTCGGCCCAGGTGACCTCGTCGGTCTCGGTGAGCAGGGGCGCGGCGGCGGTGCGGGCGGTGTCCTCGTCGATGACGGCGGCGAGGCGTACGCGGGCGGCGGGGGAGCCGGCGGGGCGGTCGGCGACGGCGACGGCGAGCCACCGGGGGGTGCCGAGGCGGGTGCCGTCGGCGAGGCCGGCGGCGGTGCCGGAGGCCATGAGGTAGCCGGAATCGTTGCCCCCGCGGCGGCGGGCGACGCGCTCGGGGAAGGCGAGTGCGGTGAGGAGGCCGGCGGCGGTGTCGTCGGTGAGCGCGGTGGCGGGGTGGTCGGGGGCCGCGGCGGCGAGGCGGCGGGCCTCGCGGCGCCAGCGGTCGGCGTGGGCGTCGTGGGCGCGGCGGGTGGTGCGCCAGGCGGCGGCGAGGTCGTCGCCGCGTTCGCGCGGGGGCTGTTCGGACAGGAGGGCGACGATGTCGGCGGCGCGGCGGGTGCCGGTGCGGGGGGCGCCGTCGAGGAGGGCGCGGGCGAGGCGGGGGTGGAGGCCGATGCGGGCCATGCGGTCGCCGCGGTCGGTGGTGCGGCCGTCGGGGCGGAGGGCTCCGATGGCGGTGAGGACGTCGTGGGCGGCGGCGAGGGCGCCGGGCGGGGGCGGGTCGAGGAGGGCGAGCCCGGTGGCGTGGGGGTCGCCCCACGCGGCGGCCTGGAGGGCGAAGGGGGTGAGGTCGGCGACGGCGATCTCGGGGGAGGGGAAGCGGGGCCGGGCGGTGTCCTCGGCCTCGTTCCAGCAGCGGTAGGCGGTGCCGGGGGCTTCGCGTCCGGCGCGTCCGGCGCGCTGGGCGGCGGTGGCGAGGGAGGCCCGGACGGTGGTGAGGGAGCCGAGTCCGCGGGCGTGGTCGGTGCGGGGTTCGCGGGCGAGGCCGGAGTCGACGACGACGCGTACGCCGGGGACGGTGAGGCTGGATTCGGCGACGGAGGTGGAGAGGACGACGCGGCGCCGGGTGCCGTTGCCGCCGCGGAGCACGGCGTCCTGGACGGCGGCGGGTGCCTGGCCGTGGAGTTGCAGGACGTCGGCGCCGGCGTCGCCGAGCATCCCGGCGACGCGGGCGATCTCGCCGGTGCCGGGGAGGAAGCAGAGGACGTCGCCGTCGGTGGTGCGCAGCGCGGTGCGGACGGTGGCGGCGACGTGGTCGAGGAAGGCGGGGTCGACGCGCATGCCGTGCGGCGGCCGTATGCCGTGCGGCGGGGGTGCGTGGGTGACGGTGACCGGGTGGAGGCGGCCTTCGGCGTGGACGACGGGTGCGTCGCCGAGCAGCCGGGACCAGGCCTCGGCGTCGGTGGTGGCGGAGGCGGCGACGATGCGCAGGTCGGGGCGGAGGGCGGCGCGCACGTCGAGCAGGAAGGCCATGGCGGTGTCGGCGTCGAGGTGGCGTTCGTGGCACTCGTCGAGGAGGACGGTGGTGGTGCCGGGGAGTTCCTGGTCGCGCTGGAGCCGCTGGAGGAGGACGCCGGTGGTGACGACCTCGACGACGGTGCCGGGGGAGACCTTGCGGTCGCCGCGCACGGTGTGTCCGACGCGGCCGCCGGTCTCCTCGCCGAGGAGCCAGGACATGCGGCGGGCGGCGGCCTTGGCGGCCATGCGGCGTGGTTCTGCGACGACGACGGTCCGGGTGGGGCGGCCGTCGTCGAGGAGCCCGGCGAGGGCGAGCGGGACGAGGGTGGTCTTGCCGGTGCCGGGCGGGGCGGCCAGGACGGCGCAGCCGTGGCTGTCGAGGGCCTCGTGGAGGGCGGGCAGGGCGGTGCGCACCGGGAGGGCGGCGAGGGCGTCCTGCCGCAGGCCCGCGGGGCGGGGGGTGGTCACGGGGCGACGCAGACGAAGATCGCGGTGCCGGGGACGATCCGGCCGCGCAGCGGGGACCAGCCGCCCCATTCGGCGGTGTTCCAGGCGGGCCATTCGGGTTCGACGAGGTCGACGAGGTGGAAGCCGGCGGCGGCGAGTTCGCGGACGCGGTCGCCGAGGGTGCGGTGGTGTTCGACGTAGACGGCGTGTCCGCTCTCGTCCTGTTCGACGTAGGGGGTGCGGTCGAAGTAGGAGGCGGAGGCGGTGAGTCCGTCGGGGCCGGGTTCGTCGGGGAAGGCCCAGCGGATGGGGTGGGTGACGGAGAAGACCCAGCGGCCGCCGGGGCGCAGGACGCGCCGGACCTCGCGCATGACGTGGGCGGTGTCGGCGATGAAGGGGAGGGCGCCGTAGGCGGAGCAGGCGTGGTCGAAGGAGGCGTCGGCGAAGGGGAGGGCGCCGGCGTCGGCCTGGACGAGGGGGAAGGGGCTGTGGCCGTCGTCGATGCGGCGGGCGTGCTGGAGCTGGCGGTGGGAGAGGTCGAGGGCGACGGGCCGGGCGCCGTGCGCGGCGAGCCAGCGGGAGCACTGGGCGGCGCCGGCGCCGATCTCCAGGACGGACGCGCCCTTCAGTCCGGCGGCGGGTCCGAGGAGGTGGAGCTCGTCCTCGGTTGCTCCTTCCGGGCCCCAGACGAAATCTCCGTCGCCGAGGAACTCTCCGTGGTCGTTCTGGTACTCGTCGGCGTTACGGTCCCACCATCCGCGGTTGGCTCGGCTGCTCTCCGTGGCGCCTGCGACACGGCGCGTGGCCTCGGGTTCTTCGGGGAAGGGCCGGGGGGCCGGTGCTTGGATCATTGCGCTGGTCGTCGTACCCTCTGTGGTGACCTGTGGCTGCGGTGCCGCCGCAACACGTCTATGTGCCAGTGCCCGGTACGGGGTGTTACGCCCGTGGTGCGCTCTTCGTGCATTGACCGTGCCCGGCTGCCCCCGTATGCTACAAGTTGCGCTGCGAGCCTGCGCGCCTCGGACGGAGCAGGCTGCGCTCACATCTGTTGTAAACCTCTCGGCCTCTGGGCTGTCCGGAATCGGCAGGAGCGAAACGGGCTTACGGCGTAGCAGTACCTACGACTTCATGTCCGTACCGGAGCCCTTTTCCTAATGACGAGCAGCACCGAGGCCCAGGCCCCTCGTACCACCCCGCAGGTGGCGGTCAACGACATCGGTTCCGAGGAAGCCTTCCTCGCCGCGATCGACGAGACGATCAAGTACTTCAACGACGGCGACATCGTCGACGGCGTCATCGTGAAGGTCGACCGGGACGAGGTCCTGCTCGACATCGGTTACAAGACCGAGGGTGTCATCCCCTCGCGCGAGCTTTCGATCAAGCACGACGTCGACCCCAACGAGGTCGTCGCCGTGGGCGACGAGATCGAGGCCCTGGTCCTCCAGAAGGAGGACAAGGAGGGCCGTCTCATCCTGTCCAAGAAGCGCGCTCAGTACGAGCGTGCCTGGGGCACGATCGAGAAGATCAAGGAAGAGGACGGGATCGTCACCGGTACCGTCATCGAGGTCGTCAAGGGTGGTCTCATCCTCGACATCGGCCTCCGTGGCTTCCTCCCCGCCTCGCTGGTCGAGATGCGCCGTGTCCGCGACCTCCAGCCGTACGTCGGCAAGGAGCTCGAGGCCAAGATCATCGAGCTGGACAAGAACCGCAACAACGTGGTCCTGTCCCGCCGTGCCTGGCTGGAGCAGACCCAGAGCGAGGTCCGTCAGACCTTCCTCACCACCCTCCAGAAGGGTCAGGTGCGCTCCGGCGTCGTCTCCTCCATCGTCAACTTCGGTGCCTTCGTGGACCTGGGTGGCGTGGACGGCCTGGTGCACGTGTCGGAGCTGTCCTGGAAGCACATCGACCACCCCTCCGAGGTCGTCGAGGTCGGCCAGGAGGTCACGGTCGAGGTCCTGGACGTCGACATGGACCGCGAGCGTGTCTCCCTGTCGCTGAAGGCGACCCAGGAAGACCCGTGGCAGCAGTTCGCCCGCACCCACCAGATCGGCCAGGTCGTGCCCGGCAAGGTCACGAAGCTGGTGCCGTTCGGTGCGTTCGTCCGCGTGGACGAGGGCATCGAGGGTCTGGTCCACATCTCCGAGCTGGCCGAGCGCCACGTGGAGATCCCGGAGCAGGTCGTCCAGGTCAACGACGAGATCTTCGTCAAGGTCATCGACATCGACCTCGAGCGCCGTCGCATCAGCCTCTCGCTGAAGCAGGCCAACGAGTCCTTCGGTGCCGACCCGGCCTCGGTCGAGTTCGACCCGACCCTGTACGGCATGGCCGCGTCCTACGACGACCAGGGCAACTACATCTACCCCGAGGGCTTCGACCCCGAGGCCAACGACTGGCTCGAGGGCTACGAGACCCAGCGCGAGGCGTGGGAGCACCAGTACGCCGAGGCGCAGTCCCGCTTCGAGCAGCACCAGGCCCAGGTCATCAAGTCCCGCGAGGCCGACGCCGAGGCTGCGGCCGCGGCCGGCGAGGCGGCTCCGGCCGGCCCGACCGGTGGCTCGTACTCCTCGGAGTCCGGCGACCAGTCCGGCGCGCTCGCCTCGGACGAGGCGCTGGCCGCGCTCCGCGAGAAGCTGGCCGGCGGCCAGAGCTGATCGCAGGGCGTATCGCCCACGCACCACGGAAGGACCCGCTCTCCTGTTGGAGGGCGGGTCCTTCCGCGTTGCCGGGTCCGGGTGGGAATGCGCGGGCTGTGCGGTCCGTTGCACCGAGAGTTGGGAAGACCGAGGGAAGGGTGCGCAGTGCTGGATCCGCAGGGGCTGTACGCATACGAGCCGGGCGGGGCAGAGGCGGTCGACGAGGCGTTCGGTGAGACCGGACCCGTGCTGCTGTACCACTTCGACGGGTACATCGACGCCGGGGAGACCGGCGGGCAGGTCGTCGAGGAGCTGCTGGAGCGGCAGGAGCACCAGGTGGTGGCGCGTTTCGACGCGGACCGCCTGGTGGACTACCGCGCGCGCCGTCCGCTGATGACCTTTAAGCGGGACCGCTGGACGGCGTACGACGCGCCGGAGATCGCGTTGCGGCTGGTCCGTGACAGTACGGGCAGCCCGTTCCTGCTGCTGTCGGGCCAGGAGCCGGACATCGAGTGGGAGCGTTTCGCCGCCGCGGTGGTGCAGATCGTGGAGCGGCTGGGGGTACGGCTGGCGATCAACTTCCACGGCATCCCCATGGGCGTGCCGCACACCCGCCCGGTGGGGCTGACGCCGCACGGCAACAGGCTGGACCTGGTGCCGGGGCACCGCAGCTGGTTCGACGAGGCGCAGGTGCCGGGCAGCGCGGAGTCGCTGGTCGAGTTCCGGCTGGCGGAGGCGGGCCGTGATGTGCTGGGCCTGGCCGCGCACGTGCCCCACTACCTGGCGCGTTCGGGTTACCCGGACTCCGCGCTGACGGTGGTGGAGACGCTGACGGCCGCCACCGGACTGGTGCTTCCGCAGGTGGCGCACGCGCTGCGGATGGAGGCGCACACGGTGCGCGCCGAGATCGACCGGCAGGTCGCCGACGGTGACGCGGAGCTGGTCGCGGTGGTGCAGGGCCTGGAGAACCAGTACGACGCGCTGGCGGGCGGCGGCAGCCGGCAGAACCTGATCGCCGAGCCGGTCGAGCTGCCGTCGGCGGACGACCTTGCGGCGGAGTTCGAGCGCTTCCTGGCCGACCGTGAGGACGACGGCTCCTGACCCGGATCGTGGGTGTGCGGGGGCACCGGTAGTCTCGCGCCATGCTCAAAGTGGGGTTGACGGGCGGGATCGGTGCGGGCAAGAGCGAGGTGTCGCGGCTGCTGGCCTCGTACGGGGCGGTGCTGGTCGACGCCGACCGGATCGCGCGCGAGGTGGTGGAGCCGGGCACGCCCGGGCTGGCGGCGGTGGTCGCCGAGTTCGGCGAGGGGGTGCTGGCCGCCGGCGGCGCCCTGGACCGGCCGAAGCTGGGCGCGATCGTCTTCTCCGATCCCGAGCGGCTGCGGGCGCTGAACGCCATCGTCCACCCCCTGGTCCGGGACCGTTCGGCGGCGCTGGAGCAGGCGGCCGGCCCGGACGCGGTCGTCGTGCACGACGTGCCGCTGCTGGCGGAGAACGCCCTGGCACCGCTGTACGACGTGGTCGTGGTGGTGGACGCCGCACCGGAGACCCAGCTGGACCGGCTGGTGCGGCTGCGCGGCATGGCCGAGGAGGACGCCCGGGCCCGGATGGCGGCCCAGGCCACCCGGGAACAGCGGCTGGCGGTCGCCGACGTCGTGATCGACAACGACGGGCCGCTGGAGGCGCTGGAGCCCCAGGTCCGGCAGGTGTGGGAGCAGTTGCGTCAAAAGATCGTCAAGAGCTGATCCGGAATCCTCTCCGTGGACGTCTGTGGAGCAGTAGCGTCGCTCCACCGCGGACAGAGGGGGCTGGGATGGAAGCCGTGTCGGCAGCGATCGGGATCGCCGTCGTGGTGCTGGGACTGGGTGGTCTCAAGAGCAGTTTCCGGGTGATCAAGCAGTACGAGCGGGGCGTGGTCTACCGCTTCGGGCGGGTGCGGCCGCAGGCCAAGCAGCCCGGGCCGCGCCTGCTGGTGCCGCTGGCGGACCGGATGACCAAGGTCAACATGCAGGTGGTGACCATGCCGGTGCCCTCGCAGGAGGGCATCACCCGCGACAACGTTTCGGTCCGGGTGGACGCCGTGCTGTACTTCCGGGTCATCGACCCGGTCAAGGCCACGGTGGACGTGCAGAACTACCAGTTCGCGATGTTGCAGGTGGCCCAGACCTCGCTGCGCTCGGTGATCGGCAAGAGCGAGCTGGACGACCTGCTGTCGGGGCGCGAGGCGATGAACGAGGGCCTGGAGCTGATGCTGGCCACGCCTGCCGTCGGGTGGGGCATCCACATCGACCGCGTGGAGATCAAGGACGTGGCCCTGCCGGAGTCGATGAAGCGGTCGATGGCGCGGCAGGCCGAGGCAGACCGCGAGCGCCGGGCGCGCATCATCACTGCCGACGGCGAACTGCAGGCCTCGCAGAAGCTCGCGCAGGCCGCGGCCGCGATGGATGGCACGCCGGCGGCGATGCAGCTGCGCCTGCTGCAGACGGTCGTGGAGGTGGCCGCGGAGAAGAACTCGACGCTGGTCATGCCGTTCCCGGTGGAGATGCTGCGCTTCTTCGAGCGGGCGTCGGGAGGCGAACGTCCGGCCGCCGAGCCGGCCCCTGTTCCTGCCCCGGCACCTGACCCCGCCGCGGCTGTGGAGCCGCCGCGGCCCGTCGCCGAGGTCGGCGGCGCGGCGCCGGCGGCCCTGGAGGCGCCGAAGGACCCGGCGGGGCCCACGGTGCCGGCGGAACGGCGCCCGGCCGACGAGGAGGCCTGAGCGACCACCGGGGTGTTCCGCCGGGGAATGCATATGCGGATGGTGATGTTGGGTAGTTGTGAGCTGTTGAGCGCCCGGGGAAGGAGGCGGCTGTGCCCGAGCAGAGCCCCGAGAACCACGTCATCGACTTCCGTGCGGCCGAGCAGCTGCTGGCGGTCCGCGACGCCCGTGGGGCGGTGAAGCTGCTGGACTCGGTCATCGCCGCCCACCCGGAGAACACCGCGGCGCGGCTGCTGCGCGCGCGGGCCTTCTTCCTGTCCGCGCAGCTGCGCCCGGCCGAGCTGGAGTTCCAGGTCGTCCTGGAGCGCGAGCCGGACAACGCGTACGCGCACTTCGCGCTCGGCCGCACCCTGGAGCGTTCCGGCCGCTCCGACGAGGCGCTGCGGCACTTCCGGCTGGCGGCGGCGCTCGACCCCAAGCCCGACTACCTGCAGGCGGCCCGGTTCCCCGGTCCGGCGTGAGCCAGGGTGGGTAGTTCGTCCGCTTTTACGGCGAACACCCCTCGCGTCACATTGATCCGTATCGTCACTCCCGTTACCGTTCCGGGGCACGCGTTCTGACGCAGCCTCAACTGTCGGGAGCCGGCCGTGACTCGAGTGACCAGGCGGATGCTGCTGGGTTCCGCCGCCGCGACCGCGACGGGTGCGGTGTTCGAGACGGGCGCGGCGGGCGCGACCACGGCCGCCGCCTTCGACATCGCTCCCGCACGCGCCGCGCTGGGCCGCCTGCTGCCACGGCACGCGGGGCAGTTCCGGTTGGTCGCGCAGGACCGGGGGAACGGCGGCAAGGACGGCGAACGGTCCGACCGCTTCCGGATCGCGGGTGCGCGGGGCCGTATCGAGGTGGCCGGTACGTCCCCGGCCACACTGCTGTGCGGCGTGCGCTGGTACCTCAAGCACGTGTGCGGTGTGGGCGTCTCCTGGGTGGGCGACAGCCTGGACGCCCTGCCCGCGACGCTCCCGGCGCCGCCCCCGGGCGGCATCGCCCGCCGCGCCACCGTGCCGCACCGCTTCGTGCTCAACGACACCAACGACGGTTACACCGCCCCCTACGCCGACTGGTCGCGCTGGGAGCGCTTCATCGACGTCCTGGCACTGCACGGCTGCAACGAGGTGCTGGTGGTGGCCGGGGCGGAGGCCGTGTACCGGCGCGTGCTGCGCGAGTTCGGCTACTCCGACAAGGAGGCCCTGGCCTGGCTGCCGGCCCCGTCCCACCAGCCGTGGTGGCTGCTGCAGAACCTCTCCGGGTACGGCGGCCCGTTGACCGCGGGCATCGTCGACGCCCGCGCGGCGCTGGGCCGCAGGATCACCGCGCGGCTGCGCGAACTGGGCATGGCCCCCGTGCTGCCGGGCTACTTCGGCACCGTCCCGGACGGCTTCGCCGGCCGCAACGCCGGGGCGCACGTCGTCCCGCAGGGCACCTGGCACGGCTTCGCCCGCCCTGACTGGCTCGACCCGCGCACCGGCGCATTCGCCGCGGTGGCCGCCTCCTTCTACCGCCACCAGAAGCAGCTGTTCGGCGAGGCCGCGTACTTCAAGATGGACCTGCTCCACGAGGGCGGCACCGCGGGCGGGGTCCCCGTGGCCGCGGCCGCCCGCGCCGTCCAGGCGGCGCTGCGCGCGGCGCACCCCCGCGCCACCTGGGTGATCCTCGGCTGGGAGAAGAACCCGCGGGCCGACCTGCTGGAAGCGGTCGACAAGGAGCGGACGCTCGTCGTGGACGGCGTCTCCGACCGGTTCGCCTCGGTCACCGACCGCGAGCGGGACTGGGCGGGCACCCCGTACGCCTTCGGCTCCATCCCCAACTTCGGCGGCCGGACGACGATCGGCGCCAAGACCCACGTGTGGGCGGACCGCTTCTTCAGCTGGCGGGACAAGCCCGGCAGCGCCCTGGCCGGCACCTGCTACCTCCCGGAGGCCGCCGAGCGCGACCCGGCCGCCTTCGAGCTGTTCTGCGAACTGCCCTGGCACGAGCAGCGGGTGGACCTGCCGACCTGGTTCGACACCTACGCGCGGACCCGTTACGGCACCGAGGACGGCCAGGCACGCGTCGCATGGCAGGCGCTGCGCCGCACCGCCTACCGGCACGACGCGCTGGAGCGCGCCGACGCCCACGACAGCCTCTTCACCGCCCGTCCCTCACTGACAGCCGACTCCAGCAGCGTGTACGCGCCGAACGCCCTCACCTACGATCCCGCCGCCTTCGACGCGGCGTTCGCCGCGCTGCTGGCGGTGTCCGCAGGGGCACGCGGCCGCGACGCCTACCGCTACGACCTGACCGACGTCGCCCGGCAGGCGGTCGCCAACCGCAGCCGGCAGCTCCTGCCGCAACTGCGCGCAGCGTTCGCGCGCCGCGACGCGGCGGTCTTCCACCAGCTGTCCGAGCTGTGGCTGCGGCTGATGCGGCTGGCCGACGAGGTCGCGGGCGGCCACCGGGCCTTCCTGCTCGGCCCCTGGCTCGCGGAGGCCCGGGCCTGGGGCGGGGCGGACGCGCAGCGCGCCGAACTCGAGCGCACCGCCCGGGTGCTGACCACCACCTGGGGCGGGCGCGCGACGTCGGTGTCGCTGCACGAGTACGCCAACCGTGACTGGAACGGGCTGGTCGCGGACTTCTACCTGCCGCGCTGGCGGACCTTCCTGGACGAGTGCGCGGCGGCCCTCACCACCCGCCGCACCCCGCGGGCCGTCGACTGGTACCGCGCCGAGGAGCCCTGGACGAAGCGCGCCAGGCGCTACCCCACCCGGCCCACCGGCGACGCGCACACGCTCGCCCGGCGGGCCTACGAGATCCTTGCCGCGGCCCCCTACCAGGGCACGCTGACCGTGACCGCGGACCCGGTGACGCTGGTGCCGGGCGGCCGGGCCGTGGTCACCGCGGAGTTCGCCAACACCAACGGGCTCGCCCCCACCGGCACGGTCGGCTTCTCCCTGACCACGGACGGGGTGCGGGCCGCACCGCGCGGGGCGCTGTCGCTACCGCGAGTGGCGGCCGGCGGCACCGGCCGTGCGACCTGGCACGTCACCGCGCCCGAGGCCCGCCCCAGGCGGCCGCTGTCGCCGCTGCGGTACGAGGCGCGGGCCGCGTACGAGCCGGTACCCGGCGGCGCGCGGGTGCCCGCGGTCGCCACGGGGGACCTGTACGTCGCGGGCCCGCTCGACCGTGCGTACCGGACCGTCAACGGCACCGGAGCCGTGTTCGGGCAGCTCGGCGACCGCTTCGCCATCGACGGCGCCGGGCGCGACCTGTGGAAGGGCACGGCCGAGTTCGCGGCGGTCCTGCGGCCCGGCGCGCTGCGCGACGGCGGGACGGTCACCACCCGGGTCGACAGCCAGGCCGAGACCGCCGCATGGGCGCGGGCCGGCATCGTCGTCCGCGACGACCTCGACGACCCGGCCGCCCCGGGCTTCCTGAACCTGGCGGTGAGCCCCGGGCACGGGGTGACGCTGTCGTACGACTCCGACGGCGACGGCCGGCTGAACCGCTACCGGCGGCTCGCCGGTGTGCGGGCCCCGCTGCTGTTGAGGCTGCGCCGCAGGGGCCGCGCTTACACGGGGGAGTGCAGCACCGACGACGGGACGACGTGGCGGAAAGTCGCGACCGTGACCGTTCCGGCGGCGGCCCGGACCCAGGACGTGGGGCTCTTCATGACCGCGGGGAACGGTGGCACGGGCGACCACGGCCTGGTGGAGTTCACGGGCTTCCGCGTCACCTGAGGCCGCCGGTTCCGCTGCCACCGCCGGTTGCGCCGCCCGTGCCCACGGCGGCGACGAGGGCGGCCAGGGCGTCACCGAACCGGTCCAGTCCCTCGCCGGGGGCACCACCGGGCTCGCTCATGTACCCGTCCCTGCGGATCTCGACCATCAGCGCCGAGACCTCGCGGACCTCGCCGTAGTGCTTCAACGGCACATAGGTGCCGGCGAACGGCGAGTCGAGACCGACCTCGCCGCACGGCGCGAAGGCCTCGCGGGCGGCGTCCAGCAGCCAGGCCGGGGTGTGGAAGGCGTCCGTGCCCAGGCAGACGGCGGGCCGGGGCCCGTCGCCGTGCAGCTCGTAGGGGAGCGGCGCGCCGGGGTAGGAGTGCACGTCGATGACGACCGCCCGCCCGGTGGCCTCCAGCCGGTCCTGCACGGCCGCCGTCATGGCGGCCGCGTACGGCTCGAAGTAGGCGTCCAGCAGGGCCCGTTCGTGCCGGGGGTCGGGCTCGCGCAGTGGCGCCCCGTGCGAAGTGCGGGTGTAGACGGCGCCCATGCCGACGGCCCGCATCTCCTCCCGCTCGTCCGGGAACCGCTCGGGGTCGACGACCAGCCGCGACAGCCGGTTGGTGAACCGCCACGCCCCCGTCCGTCCGGCGGCGCGCGCCGCGATCAGGTCGGTGTACGAGTCCGTCATGTGGTCGAGCTCGGCCGCCAGTCCGGCGTCGTCCAGGAGGATGCGCTCACGGACGTGCCCGGGCACGGCGCGGGCGCTGTGCGGGACGTGGAGGAGCACCGGCGAGTCCGGCGCGCCCTCGGTGATGCGGAAAGTCGATTTGTCCATTTCTCCACCCCTCCCCGGCCCCCGCCGGTGTGACCTGCCGTCCAGCACGGCGGTGCTGAGGAACCGTCAGAACAACGGCTCCGGCAGGACGCCCTCCAGGGCCAGCAACGCGCGCTTGATGTCGAGCATGCGCAGGCCCCCGCCGAAGCCGCCGATGCCCCCGTCGCTCTCCAGGACGCGGTGGCACGGGACGACGACGGGCAGCGGGTTGGCGCCCATGGCCACCCCGACGGCCCGGGCGGCGCCCGGCTCTCCGACCCGTTTGGCGAGGTCCTGGTAACTGACCACACTGCCGAACGGGACGCCGGCCGACAGCTCGCGCAGCACACGGCGGTTGAAGCCGGTCGTCAGGGACCAGTCGAGGTCGAGGTCGAAGGTCTGGCGCGTCCCGGCGAAGTACGCCTCCACCTGGCCTATCGCCTCGTCCAGCCGGGCCCCCGCGGCGCTCGCGGGCCCGGGCCTGCGCGCGGGCGCGGCGCCCAGCCGGGAGCAGATCCGCTCCAGCACGGCGGGCGCCTGCTCCTCCCCGGTCCGGAAGGCGACGTGGACCAGGCCCTGCCCGGTCGCGGCGAGCAGCAGCGGCCCGACCGGTGCCTCCAGCACCGACCAGGCGACCTCGGCGGAAGGAGTCCGTGGTTGCGTCACGGTCCCCAGCGTAGGACGGCGCACTGACAGCCGGTCCCGGCCGGGGTCCCGCCGGGGAGGGGTCCCACCGGGGCCCGGGCCGGCCACGGCAACCGGCCGCAACGGCCGCCACCCGGGAGGGTGGCCGTTCTCGACAGGTCTGTCACAAGCGGTGGTCGACCGGTTACGAGGGGGGATGGGGCGCGCATGACGCGAAACGACTTCACCCCGGCCGTCCGCCGGCTCGCCCGTGAACAGGACCGGGTCGCCACCGTCGCCCAACTCGCCGCCGTGGGCGTGCCGCAGAGCAGGCTGCGGGAGTGGTGCCGCCCCGGCGGCCGGTGGCAGCGGCCGCTGCCCCGGGTGGTCGTCCTCCAGCCCGGTCCGCTCACCGCCGCGCAGCGGTCCAGGGCGGCTCTGGCCTTCGCCGGGTACCCGCAGGTCCCGGCCATGATCACCGGCGTGGCGGGGCTCGCCCTGCACGGCGTCGCCGTGGCCGCGCCGCCCTGCGGGCTCCCGGTGGTGGACGTGCTCGTCCCGAGCGAGCGCCGCATCCGCACCCACACCTGGGTGCGGGTCCACCACGGCCGCGGGCTCCCCGTGGCCGACACCGTGGACGGTGTGCCCGTGGCCCCGGTGGCCCGGGCGGCGGCCGACGGCGTACGGGAGTCCATCGACCCCGAGTGGGCGCTGGACGTCGTCCGCGAACTGGTCATAGCGCTCGGCGTGCCCGCCCCCGCGCTCGCCGCGGAACTGGGTGGCGCGGTGCTCGCCCGGCGCCCCGCCGTGGCCGCCCTGCTCGACGCCATGGATCCCGGCCCGCGCGCCGCCTCCGCCGGGCCCATGGCCCGCGCCCTGGTGGCCCGGTCGGGACTCCGGCAGCCGCTGTGGCGTCCCACGCTCCAGCTCGACGGCGCCTTCCTGGGCTCGCCCGACGCGTACTGGGTGCGCGACGGCCTCGTCCTGGACCTCGGCCCGGGGACCGGGCGCGGCCGGCTGGAGTCGCTGGGCCTGCGTGTGCTGCGGGTCGCGCCCGCCGCGTTCACCCGCAGCCCCGCCGAGGTCGTCGCCGCCCTGCGCACCGCGCTCGCGGCCGGACCGTACGGGCCGCTGGACCGCATCACGGCACTGCCCGGGGCGATGTGACGTACGGGTGTCCGCGCGATGAAGTCGCCATGAGGCGGCCGCGCGGGGCGGGCCGGCGAGCCTAGCGTGTGTCAGCACGGGGACGGAAGGAAGCGGGGGACCGGGGCGGCAAGGGGAGGGTGCCGTGAGCGGCACGTACGGAACGGTCAATGGCTTCACCTACGGATGGGCGACCCCTCTCGCGGGTTTCCTGATGGCCTGCTTGGGTGCCGCCCTCGGGCTGCGCTGCACGACCCGGGCCCTTGCCATGCACCCCTCGAGACGGGCCGGCTGGCTCGCGCTGGGTTCGGCGGCCGTCGGCTCCGGCATCTGGACCATGCACTTCATCGCCATGATGGGCTTCACCGTCGGCGAGGTGCGGATCACCTACGACACGCTCGTCACCTTCGAGAGCCTGCTGGTCGCCGTCGTGGTCGTCGCTCTCGGGGTGTTCCTCGTCGGGTTCGTGGGCCGCACGCTCCCCGCCGTACTGGCCGGCGGCTGCGTCACGGGACTCGGCATCGCCGCCATGCACTACATGGGCATGCGGGGCATGCGGCTGCGCGGCGACCTGGAGTACACGCGGTCCACGGTGGTGCTGTCGGTCGGCGTCGCCGTCCTGGCCGCCACCGTCGCCCTGTGGTCGGCGGTCTCCGTCCGGCGCCCGTACGGCGGCGTGCTCGCCAGCCTCGTCCTGGGCTTCGCCGTCACCGCCATGCACTACATCGGCATGGCCGCGCTGACGGTGCACCTGCACAGCGGCGCGCGGGAGGGAACGAGCGGGGCGGGACCGGCCGCGTTCCTAGCCCCGGTGCTGATCGGGCCGGTCGTCTTCCTCTTCCTCGCGGGGGTCGTCGTGGCGCTGGACCCGCCCGTCGGCGACTTCGAGCCCGAGCCCGAGCCTGAGCCCGAGCCCGCGGCCGGCCGCGGCCGCCGTTCCCCGCGGGCGGCCCGCTCCTCGCACGCCGCCCGGCCCTCACGCGTCCGCGAGCGCCCGCGCGAACGCCAGTGACGGCTGGTCGACCCCGCTGCACCGGGCCGGGGCCGTCTCCTTGGTGTCGTCCTCGCAGGGCCGGTCCCGGTCGGCCGACCACATGGACAGGCCGCCCAGCCGCTTGTCACGGGCGAAGGCGGCCAGCGTGGCCGCGTCCCGCAGGGTGAACACCTCGCCCGGGATGTCGTTGACCCCGATCATCGGGGTCACCGAGAGGGTCCGCCACGCCGCGGCGTCCGGCAGGCCCAGCAGCGCCTTGAGCTGCCGGTGCGCAGCGGTGGCCGCCTGGACCGCGTACCGGCCCATGTCGCCGGTGTACGTCTCCCCGTAGTCCATCGCCATGATGTTGACCGCGTCGACGCGCACCCCTTGGCGCCGGGCGTCCGCGAGCAGCGCGGAGGCCTCGGCGGTCAGCCCGGACGGCATCACGGGCAGCGTGAAGGAGACCGACAGCGTCCGGCCTTCCCGCTCGGCCTCCTGCTGGAGCCGGGCGACCGCGCGCGCCCGGCGGGTTCCGGCGGCGGTGTCCGCGAGGTCGTCGCCCTCGACGTCGAAGTCGACCCCGGTCAGCCGGTAACGCCCGATCACATCGGCGTAGACGGAGGCGAGTTCGTCCACGTCTTCGCAGGCCCCGGCGAGTTCCGTGCCGTCGGCGCCGCCGAACGAGACCCGTACGTCGAGGTCGGCGGCCCGCAGCGCGGCGATCCGGTCCGCCAGGTCGCCGTGGGCGATGCCGTCACGCCCGTCCCAGGTCGGGGCGCAGCCACCGCGCGCGGTCACGAACCCGAGGGTGAAACCGTCGGCCCCGGTCCTACGGGCGACGTCCGCCATGTCGTACGCGGTGGAACGCGAGGCGTCCACGTAGGGGGTGAAGGCCACCTCGGCCACCGGTTCCCTCCCCCCGGGGGCGTGGCGCGCCGGGGAGCCGGCGGGCTCGGTGCCGGTGAGGAGGGAGGCGGTCGTGGCGGCGACGGCGACCGCCACGAGTCCGGTGATCAGCTGTGCCGTGCGGCTCTTCATGACGGAGAGACTATCTGCCCCGGGAATTTCGGATCACGCTTTCCTGGAATTGAGTAAATGAGGATCTCGGGCCATTCGTGGGATTAATGCGGAAGTGAATCCGTGGAATTCATGGAGAGAAATTACTGCTAGCATTCCGTCCATGCATTCCCTCTCCCGACGGGCGTGTCCCCGTGGGCGGTCCACGGAGGAAGGGCCCGTATTCGTCGATGCGTCGGGCCGCCGGGCGCGCATTATCCGGCGCGCCGGACTGGCCGTCGGGATCGCCTGCGCGGGATATGCCGTGCTGCTGGGGGTGGCTTTCGCGGGCGGCACCCCTTTCGCGCCCCAGACCCTGATTCCGGGCGCCGACGTCCCCGAGGGCGCGTCGGCGCAGGCCGAGGCGGGTGGAAGAACCGGGGGTACCGCGGAACGCGTCGCGAGCGCCCCGGCCGCCGCCCACGCCCCCGCTCCGGTGGCCCGGGGCCCCGCCGCCTCGCCCACCGTCGTCGCGGCCGCCGAGGTCACCCCCTCCGCCACCGGGCGCCGCGCCACGGCCTCGGCGACCCCTTCCGGCGGCCCCGGGGCCACCGCGACGGCGAGCGCCTCCCCGCGGCCCACGTCCGCGCGCACCCCCACGGCCACCGCCTCGCCGTCCGCCTCCGTGCCCGTGACAGCCGGGCCGGACGCCCCCGCCTTCCCCCCGGGCGACGCCGGCGGCGACCCGGTGCCCGGCGACGGCTGGGACGACTGAGCGGCCATGGCGCGGACGGCCCGGCACGCGGCACCCGGTGCCATCACCAAGGTGGCGTCGGCCGGCCGGCAGGCCGTGCCCAGACCCCGCGTGGTCATGGCCGTGCTGGGGCTGTTCGCGCTCGTGTGCGTGATGCTGCTGGACGGCTACCTGCACTCGGAGATCGGCAACGACAGCCGCGTCCACGAGTCCGGGAGCGCGAGCCAGGTGCCCGCCTCCGTCCTCGGGGGCGGCCCCGTGCTGACCTTCGGCGCCGACGGCGAGCCCGTCAGCCACACCCTGCCGCCCCGGACGATCGCGCTCACCTTCGACGACGGCCCGGACCCCCGGTGGACCGCGAAGGTGCTCGCGGTGCTGCGCGAGCACGACGTGCCGGGCACCTTCTTCGTCGTCGGCCAGATGGCCGCCCGGTACCCCGCGCTCATCCGCGACATCGTCGACTCCGGCGGCGAGATCGGCGTCCACACCTTCTCCCACGTCGACCTGGCGTACCAGGACAGGGCCAGGATCGACCGGGAACTCGCCCAGACCCAGCTGGCGCTCGCGGGCGCCGCGGGCATCACGACCTCGCTCTTCCGCGCCCCGTACTCCTCCGAGCCCGATGCCGTCGACGACACCACGTGGCCCGTCTACCGCTACCTCGGCACCAAGGGCTACATCAGCGCGTTCGTCGACACCGACAGCGAGGACTGGCGGCGCCCCGGTGCCGCCGCCATCGTCCGCGACGCCACCCCAAGGGGCGGCAAGGGCGCCTCCGTGCTCTTCCACGACGCCGGCGGCGACCGCTCCCAGACCGTGGAGGCGCTCGGCACGTACATCGACACCATGAAGGCGAAGGGCTACACCTTCACGACGCTCACCGCGAGCCTGGGCGCCACGACCGCCAACCACCGGGCGAGCGGCGCCGAGTTGTGGCAGGGGCGCGCCCTGATCGGGGTCGTGGCGCTGGCCGAGTTCACCATGCCCGTCCTGTTCTGGCTGCTCGTCGTGGTCGGCGTCGCCGTCCTGGCCCGCTTCGCCCTGATGCTCGTCCTCGCCCGCCGCCACGCCAGGATCCGCGGCCGCCGCCGCTTCAGCTGGGGGCCCGCGGTCACCGAACCGGTCAGCGTCATCGTGCCCGCCTACAACGAGAAGGAGTGCATCGCCAACACCGTCGGCTCGCTCGCGGCGAGCACCCACCCGGTGGAGATCGTCGTCGTGGACGACGGCTCGACCGACGGCACCGCCGGCATCGTCGAGGCGATGGGCCTGCCCCAGGTGCGCGTCGTGCGCCAGGAGAACGCGGGCAAGCCCGCCGCGCTCAACCGCGGCCTGGAGCACGCCCGTCACGACCTCGTCGTGATGATGGACGGCGACACCGTCTTCGAGCCCGGCACCGTGCACCGGCTCGTGCAGCCCTTCGCCGATCCGCGGGTCGGCGCCGTCGCGGGCAACGCCAAGGTCGGCAACCGCGGCACGGTGATCGGGGCCTGGCAGCACATCGAGTACGTGATGGGCTTCAACCTCGACCGGCGCATGTACGACCTGCTCGGCTGCATGCCGACCGTCCCGGGAGCCGTCGGCGGCTTCCGCCGCGCCGCGCTGCTCGAGGCCGGGGGCATGAGCGGGGACACCCTCGCCGAGGACACCGACGTCACCATCGCGCTGCACCGCGCGGGCTGGCGCGTGGTGTACGCCGAGCACGCCCGCGCCTGGACCGAGGCACCGGGCAGCATCGGCCAGTTGTGGCGGCAGCGGTACCGCTGGAGCTACGGCACCATGCAGGCGCTGTGGAAGCACCGGCGCTCCCTGGTGGACCGCGGGCCCTCGGGACGCTTCGGCCGGGTCGGCATGCCGCTGGTCGTGCTCTTCCAGATCGTCACGCCCCTCTTCGCGCCGCTGATCGACCTCCTGACCGTCTACGGCGCCGTCTTCGTCGCACCGGTCAGGTCGCTCCTCGCCTGGGCCGCGCTGATGTCCGTGCAGCTGCTGTGCGCGGCCTACGCCTTCCGCCTGGACCGCGAGCACTACCGCCACCTGCTGATGCTGCCGCTCCAGCAGATCGTCTACCGGCAGCTGATGTACCTCGTCCTGATCCACTCCTGCGTCACGGCCATGACCGGAGGCCGGCTGCGCTGGCAGAAGCTCGAGCGCACCGGCGAGGTCAACTCCCCGCGGGCGTCCGCGGGAGCCGCCCGGTGACCGCGTCCGGCGCCTCCCTGCCCCTGCCCCGGCCCGGGACCTCCGGCCGGCACGCCGCCCGCCGCGGCGCGCGGGCGCTCGCCACTGCCGCCACCACTGCCGCCACCCCGGCCCCGGGCGCCCGCGACCGGTACCTGGACCTGCTGCGCGCCCTGGCGCTCGTCCGCGTCGTGACGTACCACACGTTCGGCTGGGCGTGGCTGAGCCTGGTCTTCCCCTCCCTCGGCGTGATGTTCGCCCTCGCGGGCTCGTTCATGGCGCGGTCGCTGGAGAAGCGGCCCGCGCTGCCGGTGGTGCGGCGGCGGCTGCGCAGGCTCCTGCCGCCGCTGTGGTGCCTCGGTGCCGTCCTGGTCCCGGCGATGCTGCTCCACGGCTGGTCGCCCGGTGGGCACCACGCGGGACGCTGGTGGGCGCGGCTGCTGTGGTGGGTGGTGCCGCTGGCGGACCCGCCGGGCAGCGCCTGGGCCGAACAGGCCACGGGGGTGCTGTGGTACGTGCGCGCCTACCTGTGGTTCGTCCTGCTCTCGCCGCTGCTGCTGCGCGTGTTCCGGCGGTCACCCACCGCCGTGCTCGTCGCCTCCCTCGCCCCGGTCGTGCTCCTGCAGACGCCCTGGAGCCTGCCGGAGGGCGGGGCCGGCAGCGCCGTCACCGATCTGGCGACCTTCCTCACCTGCTGGCTGCTCGGCTTCGCCCACCACGACGGACTGCTGGACCGCGCGCGGGCGGGCCTGGTGCCGGTCCTGGCCGCCGTCGCCATGGCGGCCGGCTCCTGGTGGGCCTGGTCCCACCGTGCGGACGGCTCGTACGACCTCAACGAGATCCCGCTCGCCCAGGCCCTGTGGTCGGCCGGTTTCGTCCTGCTCCTGCTGCGCTTCCGGCCGGGCGCGGGCCCGGCCGGGCGGCTCCGGACGCTGGACCGGGCGGCGCGGATCGTCAGCGCGCGGGCCGTGACCGTCTACCTGTGGCACGAGGTCGCCCTCATGCTCAGCGTCCCCCTGATCGACCAGATGTGGCGGGTCAGGCTCCTCGAGCTGTCGCTGCCGCTGGACAGCACCTGGTTCCAGTTCGCGGTGGCCTGGATGCTGATCGCGGTGGCGGTGCTGCTCCTGGGCCGGGTGGAGGACCTCGCCGCGGGGCGCCGGCCCCGGCTCCTGCCCTGACCCGGGCAGGTCGGGACCGGTTGTCGGTGGGGGGTCGTACCGTTGACCCATGCGGCCCGTATCAGACATCGAACGCAGTGTGGCGCCCTTCGAGGTCGTCAGCCCCTTCCAGCCCAGCGGCGACCAGCCGACCGCCATCGACGACCTCGAGCGGCGCATCCGCGCGGGCGAGAACGACGTCGTCCTGCTCGGCGCGACGGGCACGGGCAAGTCGGCGACCACGGCGTGGATGATCGAGCGGCTGCAGCGCCCGACCCTGGTCATGGCGCCCAACAAGACCCTGGCCGCCCAGCTGGCGAACGAGTTCCGCGAGCTGCTGCCGAACAACGCGGTCGAGTACTTCGTGTCGTACTACGACTACTACCAGCCCGAGGCCTACGTCCCGCAGACGGACACCTACATCGAGAAGGACTCCTCGATCAACGAGGAGGTCGAGCGGCTGCGCCACTCCACCACCAACTCGCTGCTGACCCGCCGCGACGTGGTCGTGGTCGCCTCGGTGTCCTGCATCTACGGCCTGGGCACCCCCCAGGAGTACATCGACCGCATGGTGCGGCTCAAGGTCGGCCAGGAGATCGACCGGGACGCGCTGCTGCGCAAGTTCGTCGACATCCAGTACGCGCGCAACGACGTGGCGTTCACCCGCGGCACCTTCCGGGTGCGCGGCGACACCATCGAGATCTTCCCGGTCTACGAGGAGCTCGCCGTCCGCATCGAGATGTTCGGCGACGAGATCGAGGCCCTGTACACGCTGCACCCGCTCACCGGCGAGATCATCACCGACGACCAGCAGCTGTACGTCTTCCCCGCCACCCACTACGTCGCCGGCCCCGAGCGCATGGAGCGCGCCATCGCCGGCATCGAGAAGGAGCTCGGCGAGCAGCTCGCGGTCATGGAGAAGCAGGGCAAACTGCTGGAGGCCCAGCGGCTGCGGATGCGCACCACGTACGACATCGAGATGATGCGGCAGATCGGCACCTGTTCCGGCATCGAGAACTACTCGCGGCACATCGACGGCCGCGAGGCGGGTTCCGCCCCCGACACCCTCATCGACTACTTCCCCGAGGACTTCCTCCTCGTCATCGACGAGTCGCACGTCACCGTGCCGCAGATCGGCGCCATGTACGAGGGCGACGCCTCCCGCAAGCGCACCCTGGTCGACCACGGCTTCCGCCTGCCCTCCGCCCTCGACAACCGCCCGCTGAAGTGGGAGGAGTTCCTGGGACGCGTCGGGCAGACCGTCTACCTGTCGGCCACCCCGGGCAAGTACGAGCTCTCCCGCGGCGACGGCGTCGTCGAGCAGATCATCCGCCCGACCGGCCTGGTCGACCCCGAGGTCATCGTCAAGCCCACCAAGGGGCAGATCGACGACCTGGTGCACGAGATCCGGCTGCGCGCCGAGCGCGACGAGCGCGTCCTGGTCACCACCCTCACCAAGAAGATGTCCGAGGACCTCACCGACTACATGCTGGAACTCGGCATCCAGGTGCGGTACCTGCACAGCGACATCGACACCCTGCGCCGGGTCGAGCTGCTGCGCGACCTGCGGGCGGGCGAGTTCGACGTCCTGGTCGGCATCAACCTGCTCCGCGAGGGCCTGGACCTGCCCGAGGTGTCGCTGGTCGCCATCCTCGACGCCGACAAGGAGGGCTTCCTGCGCTCGGGCACCTCCCTGATCCAGACCATCGGCCGCGCGGCGCGCAACGTCTCCGGCCAGGTCCACATGTACGCCGACAAGATTACCCCGGCGATGGAGAAGGCCATCGAGGAGACCAACCGGCGCCGGGCCAAGCAGATCGCGTACAACGAGGAGCGGGGCATCGACCCGCAGCCGCTGCGGAAGAAGATCGCCGGCATCCTGGACTCCTTCGCCCGCGAGGACGCCGACACCGAGGAGCTGCTGGGCTCCGGCCGCCAGCGTTCGCGCGGCAAGGCGCCGGTGCCGGGCCTGTCCGCCAAGGCGGGGGAGAAGCGGGCCGCCAAGAGCCTGCCCGCGGCCGAACTGGCGGAGCTCATTGGCGAGCTGACCGACCAGATGCACGCCGCCGCCGCGGATCTTCAGTTCGAGGTCGCGGCCCGGCTGCGCGACGAGGTGGGCGAGTTGAAGAAGGAGCTGCGGCAGATGCGGGAGGCCGGCGTGGCCTGACCGTACCGGCTGTCGAATCTCTTGCCGAACCACGGTGCCCTACCCGTGCGTCTCCCCATAGGGTGCGGAGCAACCGCACGACGGCAAAACGGTTGAGAGGGGACAGCGCGTGACGGTCAACATGACCAAGGGTCAGAAGATCAGCCTGCAGAAGTCGGACGGGGGGACGCTTTCGTCGGTCCGCATGGGGCTCGGCTGGCAGGCCGCCCCGCGTCGCGGTCTCTTCGGTTCCCGCACCCGGGAGATCGACCTCGACGCCTCCGCGGTCCTGTTCGCCGACAAGCAGCCCGTGGACGTGGTGTTCTTCCGTCACCTCGTCAGCGACGACGGCTCGGTCCGGCACACCGGCGACAACCTCGTCGGCGGTGCCGGACAGGGCGGCGACGACGAGTCGATCCTGGTCGACCTGCAGCGGGTGCCGGTGCACATCGACCAGATCGTCTTCACCGTCAACTCCTTCACCGGGCAGACCTTCCAGGAGGTGCAGAACGCCTTCTGCCGCCTGGTCGACGAGACCAACGGGCAGGAACTCGCCCGCTACACCCTGACCGGAGGCGGTGGCTACACCGCGCAGATCATGGCGAAGGTGCAGCGCAACGGTGACGGCTGGTCGATGACCGCGATCGGCTCCCCGGCCAACGGCCGCACGTTCCAGGACCTCATGCCGGCGATCCTGCCGGCGCTCTGACCGCACAGGGGGGCGCGGGCATGACCATCGAGCTGGTCCACGGGCAGAACCATCCGCTTCCCGGCACCTCGCTGGAGGTACGGGTGTCGGCCGGTACGCCGGTGGTGGCCGGTGTCTCGCTGGGTGACGGGCAGGGGCGCGTGAGCGGCCCCGGGTCCGTCGCCCACCCCGGGGCGCCGCTGCTGCCGGGCATCGAGGTGCCCGCTGGCCTCGCCGCCGAGCAGCGCGTCACCGCCGACCTGGCTGCCGTGCCGGCGGACGTGGAGCGCGTCCACGTCCTGCTGGCGCTGCCACCGGTCGCCGGGGCACCGACCCGCTTCGGGGCCTGCCCCGCGCCCCATCTGACCGTCGCCGGCCCCGACGGGGCGCCGGTCGTGAGCTTCACCGTCACCGGGCTCGGCGCCGAGGTCGCGATCGTCGCCCTGGAGCTCTACCGCCGCCAGGGCGCCTGGAAGGTGCGGGCGCTCGGCCAGGGGTACGGCGGCGGGCTGGCGGAGCTGCTGCGCGACCAGGGGCTGGGCCGCCCGGAGGCGGACGCCGTGGCCGCGCGCGTGGCGGACGCCGTACGCCCCGCGCCCACCGCACCCTCCCCCGCGCCGCCCCCGCCCCCCGTTCCCCCGCCCCCGCCCCCGCCCCCCGCGGACTCCGTGCCGCACGCGGTGCCCCCGGCCTCCGCGCCCGTCGCGGGTGACGCTGCGGGCTGGAGCATGGAGGAACGGCTCTACAACCAGGTCTGGGGCATGTTCGAGGACCTGGCCCGCACCATCGCGGCGTACCGCAGCGCCGTCGACTTCGCCGAGTCCCGGCTCGACCAGGAGCTGGACACGCTCCTCGCCGACCCGCGCACCCGGGTCGGCCCCGCCGCCGAGGCCGCCCGCGACCAGGCCAGGGCCCGCCAGGCCGAGCTGGTGGACCGGGCGCGTGCCGTGCTCGACCGCGACCTGGCCCAGCTCACCGCCGAGGCCGAGGTGGTCGAGCCCGCCCTGCCGCCGCCCTACGCGGGCTGGGAGAGCCCGGTCTGGCACGGCTACCGCGCCCCCGCCGAGCCGCCGATGGCGGTCCGGCTCGGCGACCTCCACCTGCCCGAGCGCCCGGAGCTGCGCGTCCCCCTGCTGGTACGGCTGCCGCTGGAGCGCGGTATGTGGGTGGACAGCGCCCAGGACCGCCGCCGTGCCGTGGACGTGGCCGTGGCGCTCGCCGCCCGCCTGCTGGCCTCCCACCCGGCGGGGGAGTGCGCCGTCCACGTCATCGACCCGGCGGGCTCCGCCGGGACGGCGCTGGCCCCGTTCACGGACTCCGGCGCGCTGCGCGAGCCGCCCGCCACCGGCGCCGCCGGGGTGGCGGCCCTGCTCGCCCGGCTCACCGAGCGGGTCGACCTGGTGCAGATGGCCCTGCGCGCCGACGTCCCCTTCGAGGTCCCCCCGGGCGTCGACCCGGCCCGCCAGGTGCTGGTCGTCAACGACTTCCCGTACGGCTTCGACGACCGGACGGTCAATCAGCTGCGCTACCTCGCCGACGAAGGCCCGCAGGTCGGCGTCCACCTGGTCCTGGTCGCCGACCGCGAGGACGCCCGCGAGTACGGCCCGCTCCTCGACCCGCTGTGGCGCTCCATGCTGCGGCTGACGCCGCAGCCCGACGACCACCTCGCCGACCCCTGGGTGGGCCACGCCTGGACGTACGAACCGCTGCTGGCCCCGGCCGGCAGCGCGGTCCTGTCGCAGGTGCTGCGCCAGGTGGCCGCCGCCCGCCGGACCTACGACCCGGGCCGCCACTGACCGGCCGACCGGTCCCACGGGATCCCGGTACACCCTCCTGATTGACCATCACTTTACTCTCTTTACCTTTCCTTGGGATTTCATGTACTCTTCTTTACGCGGAGGGGAGTACTCCCTGATTGCGGTGCACCCGTCATCACGGGCCGGAACGGCCCCGGGACACCGGCCCCGGCCTGACGGCCCGGGTGGAAGAGACCTCCGGCAGCGACAACGCTGACAATTGCCAGCCCATCTGCCGGAGGCATCGCGTGGATGTATCCCTGACCCTGTGGGTGCTGACCATCGCCGGTCTGTGCGCCCTGATCGCCGCCGACTTCTTCATCGGGCGCAAGCCCCATGAGGTGTCCGTCAAGGAAGCCGGGACCTGGACCGTCGTCTGGATCGTCCTGGCCGCCCTGTTCGGGCTCGGCCTGCTGTTCTTCGCCGGCGGCCAGCCCGCGGGCGAGTTCTTCGCCGGCTACATCACCGAGAAGTCGCTCAGCGTCGACAACCTCTTCGTCTTCGTCCTGATCATGGCGAAGTTCGCGGTGCCGTCCCAGTACCAGCAGCGCGTGCTGCTCTTCGGCGTGCTCATCGCGCTCGTCCTGCGAGCGGCCTTCATCGCCGCCGGCGCCGCCATCATCGCCAGCTTCTCCTGGGTCTTCTTCATCTTCGGCGCCTTCCTCATCTGGACCGCGTGGAAGCTGGTCCAGGAGGCCCGCGCCGAGGAGCACGACGAGGAGTTCGAGGAGAACCGGCTGCTCAAGGCCGCCGAGCGCCGCTTCGGCGTCGCCGACCGCTACCACGGCACCAAGCTCTTCATCCAGCAGAACGGCAAGCGGATCATGACCCCGATGCTGGTGGTCATGCTCGCGATCGGCACCACCGACGTCCTGTTCGCGCTGGACTCCATCCCGGCGATCTTCGGCCTGACCCAGGACCCGTACATCGTCTTCACCGCCAACGCCTTCGCGCTGATGGGCCTGCGGCAGCTGTACTTCCTCATCGGCGGTCTGCTGAAGAAGCTGGTCCACCTCTCCTACGGGCTGTCGATCATCCTCGGCTTCATCGGCGTGAAGCTCGTGCTCCACGCCCTGCACGAGGCGGGGGTCCACGTCCCCGAGATCAGCATCCCGTTCTCCCTCGGCTTCATCGTCGTGGTCCTCGCCGTCACCACGGTCACCAGCCTCATGGCGTCGAAGAAGCAGGCGGCCGCGGACAAGCGCGACGAGGAGCACATCGACGCCTGACCCACGGCTCCTCAGCCCGGACGGGGTGCGCGGCGGACCGCCGCGCACCCCGCCGTCGCGTCCGCGGCGGCCTCGCCCCGGGTCTCCGGCAGCGCCGCGAAGCAGCCGAGGCTGAGCAGCGCGACCCCCGCGACGTACGCCGCCACCGGCCAGGGCGTGCCGGAGCCCGCCGCCAGCCGGGTCGCCACGACCGGGGTCAGCGCGCCGCCCAGGACACCGCCGAGGTTGTAGCCCAGGGCGGCGCCCGTGCAGCGCACCCGGGGTGCGTACAGCTCCGGGAGGTACGCGCCCACGACGGCGAAGACCGTGATGAAGGCGAGCAGCTCCGCGGCGGACCCCGCGGTGATCGCCACCGGCGAGCCGCTCGCGAGCAGTCCGGCGTACGGGAAGATCACCACGCCCATCGCCGCCGTACCGGCCAGTGCCATCCGCCGGCGTCCGAAGCGGTCGCCGAGCAGTCCCGCCAGCGGGGTCAGGGCCCCCTTGACCAGGACGGCCACCAGGACGCAGCCCAGCACGACCGTGCGGTCCATGCCGAGGTGCTCCGTGGCGTACGCCAGCGACCAGGTGGTCACCGTGTAGAAGACGGCGTAGCCGCACGCCATGGCGCCCGCCGTGAGCAGCACCAGGCGCCCGTGCTCGCGCAGCAGCTCCGAGACGGGCACCCGGGCCAGGTCCCCGCGCCCCGCGGCCGCCGCGAACGCGGGGGTCTCCGGCAGCGCCGCCCGCAGTGTCAGCCCGGCCAGCGCCAGCACGCCCGCCACCCAGAACGGCACCCGCCAGCCCCAGGAGCGGAAGGCCGCGTCGCTCAGCCCCGCGGACAGGGCGAGCACGATCCCGTTCGCCAGCAGGAAGCCCACCGCGGGACCGGTCTGCGGCAGGCTCGCCCACAGTCCGCGGCGCCGCCCCGGCGCGTGCTCCGCGACGAGCAGCACCGCCCCGCCCCACTCGCCGCCCAGCCCCAGACCCTGCAGGAAACGCAGGGCCACCAGCAGCACGGGCGCGGCCGGGCCGATCGAGGCGTGAGCGGGGACGCAGCCGACGGCGGTGGTCGCCAGCCCGGTCAGCAGCAGGGAGCCGATGAGTACGGGGCGCCGTCCGACGCGGTCGCCGATGTGGCCGAAGAGGACCGAGCCGAGCGGGCGGGCGACGAAGCCCACCGCGAAGGTGCCGAAGGCGGCGAGGGTGCCCGCGAGAGCCGAGGCGTCGGGGAAGAACAGCGGTCCGAGGACGAGGGCCGCCGCGGTGCCGTAGGCGAAGAAGTCGTAGAACTCGATCGCGGTCCCGGCCGCCGACGCGGCGGCGATCCGGGCCATGGAGGGGGAGGGGGAGGTGCGCACGTGGGTCCAACGACGCACGTGCGCGGGGGTGGCGGCGCCGCCGGGGGCGCCGCCACGGAGCCGCTACCAGCCCCGCTCGCGCCATTCGTCGAGGTGGGGGCGCTCGTCGCCGAGCGTGGTGTCCTTGCCGTGGCCGGGGTAGACCCAGGTCTCGTCCGGGAGCCGGTCGAAGAGCTTGGCCTTGACCCCCTCGAACAGGCTCGTGAAGTGGTCCGGGTTGTTGTGCGTGTTGCCCACGCCGCCGGGGAAGAGGCAGTCCCCGGTGAAGATGTGCGGGTGCCCGTGGGGGTCGTCGTAGATCAGGACGATGCTGCCGGGCGTGTGGCCCACCAGGTGCCGGGCGGTGAGCTCGACCCGGCCGACCCGGATCCGGTCGCCGTCCTCGACCGGCACGTCGGTGGGGACGGGGATCCCCTCGGCGTCGTGGCGGCCCGCGTAGGTACGGGCACCGGTCGCGTCGACCACGGCCTGCAGCGCCTGCCAGTGGTCGGCGTGCCGGTGCGTGGTGACGACGGACGCGAGACCGTCGTTGCCGGCGACCTCCACGAGCGTGTGCGCGTCGTTCGCCGCGTCGACGAGCAGCTGCTCGTCGGTGGCGCGGCAGCGCAGCACGTACGCGTTGTTGTCCATGGGGCCGACCGCGACCTTGGTGATGATGAGGTCCTTGAGTTCGTGCACGTCGGGCGCGCCCCCGACCGTGACCTCGCCGCTGTACGTCATGGCGTCAGCCTAGTGGCGGCAGCACCGGCAGGGGTACGTCGGGCAGGGCGGTCAGGCCCTCGCCGTCGGAGCGGCCGCTGACCCAGGCGAGCAGGGCGTGCCGCGGCCCGCCGACGGTGAGTTCGGGCTCGTTCGCGGCGCCGATCACCCACTTTTCGCCGCTGTCGGTGTCGTGGATGCGGACGGCGGCGACGCCCTCGTGGCCGGACAGGTCGTCGATGATGGCGCCGAGCTCCCGTGCCGCGAAGTCCCCGGGGAGGTGCGCGCAGGTGTACTCCAGGCCGAGGTCGACGTGGTGGAAGTAGATCTCCATGAGCCGGAGGTACGGGATCTCGGCCGCGGCGACCACCCGGCCGGAGCGCATGACGACCTGCGCGGCCCAGTTCTGGGGCGGGAGCTCCTCGATGGCCAGGGCCAGCCTGTCCGCGGAGACGCGCAGGTCGTCGAGGTGCTCCGCGAGCGTGCGGCCGGCCCCCTCCTCGATGTCCCTGTTGCGGCCGTCGGTGCTCTCGTACTGCGGGGTCTCCTCGCCGGTGCGCGCCCAGATCATCAGGTTCACCAGGGAGTCGGCGTTGCGCGCCAGGTGGGCCAGCACGTGGCCGCGGGTCCAGCCCGGCAGCCGCGACGGCTCGGCGACGCACGCCGGGGGCATGGCGGCCACGGTCTCGATCAGTCGTTCGGTGGCCTCTCGGAGTTCGGCCGCATCGTGGTCGGGGTCGGGTCGTTGGACAGACACGGAGCCTCCTGGTCGGACCGATCGACGTCTCCACGGAGACGCTAGCGCGGGACACTCATTCGGGTGAAGCTGCCGCACCGATGCCGGAAATCGAATGTGCGTGCTATAGGCTCGCTGTCAACGCAACCGGAAGAAAACTCGTCGGCGCCCCGTTTAGGCTGTCTGGGGGTGCTGTCCCCTTGTCTGTCTTTTGAAAGGTGCGCACTGGCGTGGCCGATCGTCTCACCGTCCGTGGCGCTCGCGAGCACAATCTGAAGAACGTCTCGCTCGACCTGCCACGGGACTCGCTCATCGTGTTCACCGGCCTCTCCGGGTCGGGCAAGTCCTCCCTGGCGTTCGACACGATCTTCGCCGAGGGCCAGCGTCGTTACGTGGAGTCGCTCTCCTCCTACGCACGGCAGTTCCTGGGCCAGATGGACAAGCCGGACGTCGACTTCATCGAGGGCCTGTCGCCCGCGGTCTCGATCGACCAGAAGTCCACCTCGCGCAACCCACGCTCGACGGTCGGCACGATCACCGAGGTCTACGACTACCTCCGTCTGCTCTTCGCCCGCATCGGCAAGCCGCACTGCCCCGAGTGCGGCCGGCCCATCTCCCGGCAGTCGCCCCAGGCGATCGTGGACCGGGTGCTGGAGCTGGAGGAGGGGTCCCGCTTCCAGGTGCTCTCGCCGCTGGTGCGCGAGCGCAAGGGCGAGTTCGCCGACCTCTTCGCCGACCTGCAGACCAAGGGCTACAGCCGGGCCCGGGTGGACGGCGCGACCGTCCAGCTGACCGACCCGCCGAAGCTGAAGAAGCAGGAGAAGCACACCATCGAGGTGGTCATCGACCGCCTCACCGTCAAGGAGAGCGCCAAGCGCCGGCTGACCGACTCGGTCGAGACCGCCCTGGGCCTCTCCGGCGGCATGGTGATCCTGGACTTCGTCGACCTCCCCGAGGACGACCCGCAGCGCGAGCGGATGTTCTCCGAGCACCTGTACTGCCCGTACGACGACCTGTCCTTCGAGGAGCTGGAGCCGCGCTCCTTCTCCTTCAACTCGCCCTTCGGCGCCTGCCCCGAGTGCACGGGCATCGGCACCCGCATGGAGGTCGACCCGGAGCTCATCGTCCCCGACGAGGACAAGTCCCTCGACGAGGGCGCCATCGCCCCCTGGTCGCTCGGCCACACCCGGGACTACTTCCAGCGCCTGATCGGCGCGCTCGCCGACGAGCTGGGCTTCCGCACCGACATCCCCTGGGCGGGGCTGCCGCAACGGGCGAAGAAGGCCCTGCTCAACGGCCACAAGACGCAGATCGCGGTGCGCTACCGCAACCGTTACGGGCGCGAGCGTTCCTACACCACCTCCTTCGAGGGCGCGATCCCCTTCGTCCGGCGCCGGCACGCGGAGTCCGAGAGCGACTCCAGCCGCGAGCGCTTCGAGGGGTACATGCGCGAGGTGCCCTGCCCGACCTGTGAGGGGACCCGCCTCAAGCCGATCGTGCTGGCGGTCACCGTCCAGGGGAGGTCCATCGCCGAGGTCGCCGCCATGTCCATCAGCGACTGCGCGGAGTTCCTGCGCGGCATGAAGCTGAGCGCGCGCGAGAAGACCATCGCCGAGCGGGTGCTCAAGGAGGTCAACGAGCGGCTGCGCTTCCTGGTCGACGTCGGCCTGGACTACCTCTCGCTCAACCGCGCGGCCGGCACCCTCTCCGGCGGCGAGGCCCAGCGCATCCGACTGGCCACGCAGATCGGCTCGGGCCTGGTGGGCGTGCTCTACGTGCTGGACGAGCCGTCCATCGGCCTCCACCAGCGCGACAACCACCGGCTCATCGAGACCCTGGTGCGGCTGCGCGACCTCGGCAACACCCTGATCGTGGTGGAGCACGACGAGGACACCATCAAGACCTCCGACTGGGTGGTGGACATCGGCCCGGGTGCGGGTGAGCACGGCGGCAAGGTGGTGCACAGCGGTTCGCTCAAGGACCTGCTGCGCAACAAGGAGTCGCTGACCGGCCAGTACCTGGCGGGCAAGCGCCAGATCCCGATCCCGGACATGCGCCGCCCGGTCGACGGGGAGCGCCGGCTGACCGTGCACGGCGCCCGGGAGAACAACCTGCGGGACATCGACGTGTCCTTCCCGCTGGGTGTCTTCACGGCGGTCACCGGGGTCTCCGGCTCCGGGAAGTC
This sequence comes from Streptomyces sp. NPDC001902, assembly GCF_042891295.1. NCBI lineage: Bacteria > Bacillati > Actinomycetota > Actinomycetes > Kitasatosporales > Streptomycetaceae > Streptomyces > Streptomyces sp. NPDC001902. Next base: position 216,043 of record NZ_JBIATA010000005.1, read on the forward strand.
CACCCTGGTCAACGACATCCTCTACACCCACCTGGCCCGTGAGCTGAACGGCGCCCGGGGCGTCCCGGGCCGGCACACTCGGGTCGACGGGGACGACCTGGTCGACAAGGTGGTCCATGTCGACCAGTCGCCGATCGGCCGCACCCCGCGGTCCAACCCGGCCACGTACACCGGTGTCTTCGACCACGTCCGCAGGCTCTTCGCGGAGACGATGGAGGCGAAGGTGCGCGGCTACCTGCCGGGCCGCTTCTCCTTCAACGTCAAGGGCGGCCGCTGCGAGAACTGCTCCGGCGACGGCACCATCAAGATCGAGATGAACTTCCTCCCGGACGTCTACGTGCCGTGCGAGGTCTGCCACGGTGCCCGGTACAACCGGGAGACCCTGGAGGTCCACTACAAGGGCAAGTCCATCGCCGAGGTCCTGGACATGCCGATCTCCGAGGCGCTGGACTTCTTCGAGGCCGTCCCGACGATCGCGCGTCACCTGCGCACCCTCACCGAGGTCGGGCTGGGCTACGTCCGGCTGGGCCAGTCCGCGACGACCCTGTCCGGTGGTGAGGCGCAGCGCGTGAAGCTCGCCTCCGAGCTGCAGAAGCGCTCCACCGGCCGCACGGTCTACGTGCTGGACGAGCCGACCACGGGTCTGCACTTCGAGGACATCAGCAAGCTGATCAAGGTGCTCTCCGGGCTGGTCGAGAAGGGCAACACCGTGGTCGTCATCGAGCACAACCTCGATGTGATCAAGACGGCCGACTGGGTGATCGACATGGGCCCCGAGGGCGGCAGCGGCGGCGGTCTGGTGATCGCCGAGGGCACTCCCGAGCAGGTGGCGGGGGTGGGCGCGAGCCACACCGGCAAGTTCCTCAGGGACATCCTGGGCGCCGAGCGGATCTCCGACGCCCCGCCGGTCCCGGCCAAGAAGCGGGCTGCCCCGCGGAAGCGGGCGGCGGCGAAGGCCTGACAGCCGGCTCAGAGTTTCGGCACGTAAGGTGCAGCTTTCAAGCTCTTTTCCTCACGTGCCGAAACGGAGCCCCTCATGGCCGACATCACCGACCTGCCCCCCTGCCGCCGTACCGTCCTGAAGGGCGCGGCCCTCGTGGGCGTCGCCGGGGTCGGCCTCACCGCCTGCGGCGGCTCCGGCAGCAAGGTCTCCGACGGCCCCGTCGAGCTGGGCGCGGCCACCGAGGTCCCGGTCGGCGGCGCCAAGCTCTACCGCGAGGCCAAGATAGTCGTCGCGCAGCCCACGCAGGGCAGCTACCAGGCGTTCAGCGCCGTGTGCACCCACCAGGGCTGCACCTGCGACAAGGTCGAGGGCACCGCCCTGTCCTGCCCCTGCCACGGCAGCGTCTTCGACGCCGCCACCGGCGCCGTCCGCAACGGCCCGGCGACCAAGCCGCTGACCAAGGTCGACGTCCAGGTCAAGGAGGGCAAGCTCGTCGCCGTGACCGGGGCCTGAGACGGCGGGAATGTCACCGTCAATCAGTAGGGTGGGGGCATGGCCGATCCCTCCAGCTACCGCCCCAAGCCGGGACAGATTCCGGACTCCCCCGGGGTGTACAAGTTCCGGGACCAGCACGGCCGGGTGATCTACGTCGGGAAGGCGAAGAGCCTGCGCCAGCGGCTCTCCTCGTACTTCCAGGACGTCGCGAACCTGCACCAGCGCACCCGCACGATGGTCACCACCGCCGCCTCCGTGGAATGGACGGTGGTGACCACCGAGGTCGAGGCGCTGCAGCTGGAGTACTCCTGGATCAAGGAGTTCGACCCGCGCTTCAACGTGAAGTACCGGGACGACAAGAGCTACCCCTCGCTCGTCGTCACCCTGAACGAGGAGTTCCCCCGCGTCCAGGTGATGCGCGGCCCCAAGCGCAAGGGCGTGCGCTACTTCGGCCCCTACGCGCACGCCTGGGCGATCCGCGAGACCGTGGACCTGCTGCTGCGGGTCTTCCCCGTGCGCACCTGCTCCTCCGGGGTGTTCAAGCGTTCCGCGCAGATCGGCCGCCCCTGCCTGCTGGGTTACATCGGCAAGTGCTCGGCCCCCTGCGTCGGCAGGGTCAGCGCCGAGGAGCACCGCGAACTGGCCGAGGAGTTCTGCGACTTCATGGCCGGCCGCACCGGCACCTACCTGCGCCGCCTGGAGCAGCAGATGAGGGACGCGGCGGCCGCGATGGAGTACGAGAAGGCGGCCCGGCTCCGGGACGACATCGAGGCGCTCAAGCGCGCCCTGGAGAAGAACGCGGTCGTCCTCGCCGACGCCACCGACGCCGACCTGATCGCCGTCGCCGAGGACGAGCTGGAGGCCGCCGTCCAGATCTTCCACGTCCGCGGCGGCCGGGTGCGCGGTCAACGCGGCTGGGTCACCGACCGGGTCGAGGAGGTCGGCACCGCCGGGCTGGTCGAGCACGCCCTGCAGCAGTTGTACGGCGAGGAGCGGGGCGAGGGGGTGCCCAAGGAGGTGCTGGTGCCCGCGCTGCCCGACCCGTACGAGCCGGTCCAGCAGTGGCTCACCGAGCGCCGCGGCTCCCAGGTCAGCCTGCGGATACCGCAGCGCGGCGACAAGAAGGACCTGATGGCCACCGTGCAGCGCAACGCCCAGCAGGCGCTGGTGCTGCACAAGACCAGGCGCGCCTCCGACCTCACCACGCGCTCCCGCGCGCTGGAGGAGATCGCGCAGGCCCTGGACCTGGACTCGGCGCCGCTGCGCATCGAGTGCTTCGACATCTCCCACCTCCAGGGCGACGACGTCGTCGCCTCGATGGTGGTCTTCGAGGACGGACTGGCCCGCAAGAGCGAGTACCGCCGCTTCCAGATCAAGAGCTTCGCCGGCCAGGACGACGTCCGGTCGATGCACGAGGTGGTCTCGCGGCGCTTCCGCCGCTACCTGCTGGAGAAGCAGAAGACCGGCGAGTGGGTCGACGGGGACGGCGACGGTGGCGAGGAGGGCCCCGGCGAGGTCGCCGGCGGTCCCATCGACCCGGACACGGGCAGGCCGCGCAAGTTCGCCTACCCGCCGCAGCTGGTCGTCGTCGACGGCGGGCAGCCCCAGGTCGCCGCCGCCCAGCGGGCCCTGGAGGAGCTCGGCGTGGAGGACGTGGCCGTGTGCGGCCTCGCCAAGCGCCTGGAGGAGGTCTGGCTGCCCGGCGAGGACGACCCGGTGATCCTCCCGCGCACCAGCGAGGGCCTGTACCTGCTGCAGCGCGTCCGCGACGAGGCCCACCGCTTCGCCATCGCCTACCAGCGCAACAAGCGTTCCAAGTCGATGAAGGCCGGTGCCCTGGACGCGGTGCCGGGCCTCGGCGAGAGCCGCCGCCAGGCGCTGCTGAAGCACTTCGGCTCGCTCAAGCGGCTGCGGGCGGCCACGGTCGAGCAGATCTGCGAGGTCCCCGGGGTCGGCCTGCGCACCGCCGAGGCCGTGCTCGCCGCGCTGGCCGGGGCCGCCCCGGCCGGACCGGCGGTCAACACCGCAACAGGAGAGATCATCGAGGAAGAGGGGACGGCCGGTCCCGTGACCGTCCCCACGGAACGGGGGCACAGCTCATGAACGCGAACGACGGAGGCGGAGCACAGGTGACGACCGGAGGAGCGGGAGAGGCGGCCGAGGCCATCCCCGAACTCGTGATCATCTCGGGCATGTCGGGTGCCGGGCGCAGTCACGCGGCCAAGTGCCTGGAGGACCTCGGCTGGTTCGTCGTGGACAACCTGCCGCCGGCCCTCATCCCCACCATGGTCGACCTCGGCGCCCGCTCCCAGGGCAACGTGGCACGGATCGCCGTGGTCGTGGACGTCCGCGGCCGGCGCTTCTTCGACAACCTCCGCGAGTCCCTCGCGGACCTGGACTCCAAGGGCGTCAAGCGCCGGGTGCTCTTCCTCGAGGCCTCCGACGAGACGCTGGTGCGCCGCTTCGAGTCGGTGCGCCGACCGCACCCGCTGCAGGGCGACGGGCGCATCGTCGACGGCATCGCCAAGGAGCGGGAGCTGCTGAGCGAGCTGCGCGGCGACGCCGACCTGGTGATCGACACCTCCAGCCTCAACGTCCACGAGCTGCGCGCCAAGATGGACGCCCAGTTCGCCGGCGAGGAGGAGCCGGAGCTGCGGGCCACCGTCATGTCCTTCGGCTTCAAGTACGGCCTCCCCGTCGACGCCGACCTGGTCGCGGACTGCCGCTTCCTGCCCAACCCGCACTGGGTGCCCGAGCTGCGGCCGTACACCGGTCTCAACGACGAGGTCGCCACCTACGTGTTCAACCAGCCCGGCGCCAAGGAGTTCCTCGACCGCTACGCCGAGTTGCTGCACATCGTCAACGCCGGCTACCGCCGCGAGGGCAAGCGCTACGTGACCATCGCGGTCGGCTGCACCGGTGGCAAGCACCGCAGCGTCGCCATGTCCGAGCGCCTGGCCGCGCGACTGTCCGCCGACGGAGTGGAGACGGTGGTCGTCCACCGGGACATGGGGCGCGAGTGATCAGGACGACGCGGCGCTTGCGCCGGTCGGCAGGGCGCAGCGGGGCCACGCCCAAGGTCGTGGCATTGGGAGGCGGGCACGGACTGTCCGCCTCCCTGTCGGCTCTGCGGCGCATCACCCAGGACCTGACCGCGGTGGTCACGGTCGCCGACGACGGCGGCTCCAGCGGCCGCCTGCGCCAGGAGATGGGGGTGCTGCCGCCCGGCGACCTGCGCAAGGCGCTGGCCGCGCTGTGCGGCGACGACGAGTGGGGCCGCACCTGGTCCCAGGTCGTCCAGCACCGCTTCGTCAGCCAGGGCGAGCTGCACGGCCACGCCGTGGGCAACCTGCTGATCGTGGCGCTGTGGGAGCAGCTCGGCGACCCCGTGGCGGCCCTGGAGTGGGTGGGCCGGCTGCTCGGCGCCCACGGCAGGGTGCTGCCCATGTCCGCGGTGCCGCTGGAGCTCACGGCCACGGTGCGCGGTCACGACCCGGCGGAGCCGGACGAGGTCACGACCGTGCACGGCCAGGCCACCGTCGCCCTCACCCCCGGTGAGGTGCAGGAGGTGCAGTTGGTGCCGCACGACCCGCCGGCCGTCCCCGAGGCGGTGCAGTCCGTGCTCGACGCGGACTGGGTGGTGCTCGGCCCCGGATCCTGGTTCTCCTCCGTGATGCCCCACCTGCTGGTGCCCGATCTGGTGTCCGCGCTCATGGAGACCCGGGCCCGCAAGGTGCTCGCGCTCAACCTCGCGCCGCAACCTGGTGAGACCGAGGGCTTTTCTCCGCAGCGTCACTTGGAGGTTTTGGCCCGACACGCCCCTAAACTCACCATCGACGTGGTGCTGGCCGACGAGGCCGCCGTGCTCGACCGCGACAGCCTCATACAGGCAGCCGAGCGGTTGTCGGGCACGGTGGAGCTGGCCCGGGTCGCCGCCCCCGACGGGCCGCGGCACGATCCGGAACTGCTGGCGGCCGCGTTCGACCGGATTTTTCGTATGCATGGAAGGATCGGCCCATGGCGATGACGGCAGCGGTGAAGGACGAGATCTCCCGGCTTCCCGTCACCCGGACCTGCTGCCGCAAGGCGGAGGTCTCGGCGATCCTGAGGTTCGCGGGCGGACTGCACCTGGTCAGCGGACGCATCGTGATCGAGGCGGAGCTGGACACCGGGATCGCCGCCCGCAGACTGCGCAAGGACGTCCTGGAGATCTTCGGGCACTCCTCCGACCTGGTGGTCATGGCGCCCGGCGGGCTGCGCCGCGGCAGCCGGTACGTGGTGCGGGTGGTCGCCGGCGGTGACCAGCTGGCCCGCCAGACCGGGCTCGTCGACGGCCGCGGCCGTCCCATCCGGGGCCTGCCCCCGCAGGTCGTCTCCGGGGCCACCTGTGACGCCGAGGCCGCCTGGCGCGGGGCGTTCCTGGCCCACGGCTCGCTGACCGAGCCGGGCCGTTCCTCGTCCCTGGAGGTCACCTGCCCCGGCCCCGAGGCGGCCCTCGCCCTGGTCGGCGCCGCCCGCCGGCTGCAGATCGCCGCCAAGGCGCGCGAGGTGCGGAACGTCGACCGCGTGGTCGTCCGTGACGGTGACGCCATCGGCGCGCTGTTGACGCGGCTCGGCGCGCACGAGTCGGTGCTGGCGTGGGAGGAGCGGCGGATGCGGCGCGAGGTGCGCGCCACCGCCAACCGGCTCGCCAACTTCGACGACGCGAACCTGCGCCGCTCGGCCCGCGCCGCGGTGGCCGCGGGTGCGCGGGTGCAGCGGGCGCTGGAGATCCTCGGCGACGAGGTGCCCGAGCACCTCGCGGCGGCCGGCCGGCTGCGCATGGACCACAAGCAGGCCTCGCTGGAGGAACTGGGCTCGCTCGCCGAACCGCCGCTCACCAAGGACGCGGTGGCGGGCCGGATCCGGCGCCTGCTGGCGATGGCCGACAAGCGCGCCTCGGACCTCGGCATCCCGGGCACCGAGTCCAACCTGACCGAGGAGATGGTGGGCTGAACCCGCCGCGGCCCGCCCGCCCCGTCCGGTTACCGTTCCGTACGGCGGGCACCCGTGGCGCCGATGTCACCGCCGGGTGCCCGGGGAGGTAGGGTCGTCCTTGGTCGGGGACATCCCAATACGTCGCAGCCGGAGCGAAATGGCCTCCGGCACACCAGCGAGGAGATCGGTTCGTGACGATCCGCGTAGGCATCAACGGCTTTGGTCGCATCGGTCGAAACTTCTTCCGTGCCGCCCTGGACCAGGGTGCGGACATCGAGATCGTGGCTGTCAACGACCTGGGTGACACGGCCACCACCGCGCACCTGCTCAAGTACGACACGATCCTGGGCCGCCTGAAGGCCGAGGTCACGCACACCGCCGACTCCATCACCGTCGACGGCCACACCATCAAGGTGCTGTCCGAGCGCAACCCCGCCGACATCCCGTGGGGCGAGCTCGGCGTCGACATCGTGATCGAGTCCACCGGCATCTTCACCAAGGCCGCCGACGCCAAGAAGCACCTCGACGGCGGCGCCAAGAAGGTCATCATCTCGGCGCCCGCCTCCGACGAGGACATCACCATCGTGATGGGCGTCAACAACGAGAAGTACGACCCGGCGAAGCACAACATCATCTCCAACGCGTCCTGCACCACCAACTGTGTGGCGCCGATGGCCAAGGTCCTCGACGAGAACTTCGGCATCGTCAAGGGTCTGATGACCACCGTGCACGCGTACACCAACGACCAGCGCATCCTGGACTTCCCGCACAAGGACCTGCGTCGCGCCCGTGCCGCCGCGGAGAACATCATCCCGACCTCGACGGGTGCCGCGAAGGCCACCGCCCTGGTGCTCCCGCAGCTGAAGGGCAAGCTGGACGGCATCGCCATGCGCGTCCCGGTCCCGACCGGCTCCGTGACCGACCTGGTCATCGAGCTCGAGCGCGAGGTCACCAAGGACGAGGTCAACGCGGCCTTCCAGAAGGCCGCCGAGGGCCAGCTCAAGGGCATCCTGGAGTACACCGAGGACCCGATCGTCTCGTCGGACATCGTCAACTGGCCGGCCTCCTGCACCTTCGACTCCTCGCTGACGATGGCGCAGGGCAAGCAGGTCAAGGTCATCGGCTGGTACGACAACGAGTGGGGTTACTCCAACCGCCTCGTCGACCTGACCGTCTTCGTCGGCGGCCAGCTCTGACACCCGCTCGACCGCCCGCCATGCGATGAGGACAGGGTCCGGACGACGTGCCGTCGTCCGGGCCCTGTCCCATGACGTGGCGGTCGGAGCGATCCGACCAGTCAGGACCAAGGCAGGGGAGCCTCCACCATGAAGACGATCGACGAACTCGTCGACGAGGGGGTCGGCGGCAAGCGCGTGTTCGTGCGCGCCGACCTCAACGTGCCGCTGTCCGGCACGACCATCACCGACGACGGCCGCATCCGCGCCGTCGTACCGACCATCGCCAAGCTGGCCGAGGCCGGCGCCAAGGTGATCGTCGCCTCCCACCTGGGCCGCCCCAAGGGCGCGCCCGACCCGCAGTTCTCGCTCGCCCCCGTCGCGGCGCGTCTGGGTGAAATCCTGGGCACGCAGGTGGCGTTCGCGACCGACACGGTCGGCGAGAGCGCCCGCGGGACGGTGGACGCCCTCACCGACGGCTCGGTGGCGCTGCTGGAGAACCTGCGCTTCAACCCGGGTGAGACCAGCAAGGACGACGCCGAGCGCGGCGCCTTCGCCGGGCAGCTGGCCGAGCTGGCCGAGCTGTACGTCGGTGACGGCTTCGGCGCGGTGCACCGCAAGCACGCCTCCGTGTACGACCTGCCGGCCCGGCTGCCGCACGCCGCGGGTCTGCTGATCGCCACCGAGGTCACCGTACTGAAGAAGCTCACCGAGGACGTGTCCCGTCCGTACGCGGTGGTGCTGGGCGGCGCCAAGGTCTCCGACAAGCTGGGGGTCATCGACCACCTGCTGGAGCGCGCCGACCGGATCCTGATCGGCGGCGGCATGGTCTACACCTTCCTCAAGGCCCAGGGCCACGAGGTGGGCAACAGCCTGCTGCAGGAGGACCAGATCCCCGCGGTCACCGAGTACCTGGAGCGCGCGAAGGCCAAGGGCGTGGAGTTCGTGCTGCCCGTGGACGTCGTCGCCGCCCCGTCCTTCCCGGACCTGAAGAACCCGGTCGACACCAACCCGCTGGTCGTCGGCGTCGACGCCATCCCCGCCGACGTGCAGGGCCTGGACATCGGTCCGGAGTCCCGCAAGCTCTTCGCCTCGAAGCTCGCCGACGCGGCCACCGTCTTCTGGAACGGCCCGATGGGCGTCTTCGAGCACCCCGACTACGCCGAGGGCACCCGCGCGATCGCCCAGGCGCTGATCGACAGCCCCGCGTTCACCGTGGTCGGCGGCGGCGACTCGGCCGCGGCCGTCCGTATCCTGGGCTTCGACGAGAACGCTTTCGGCCACATCTCGACCGGTGGTGGCGCGAGCCTCGAGTACCTCGAGGGCAAGACGCTCCCCGGCCTCGCCGCACTGGAGGACTGACCCGATGACCTCGCGCACGCCGATCATGGCGGGCAACTGGAAGATGAACCTCAACCACCTCGAGGCCATCCACCACGTCCAGAAGCTCGCCTTCGCGCTCAACGACAAGGACTTCGACGCCGTCGAGGCCGTCGTACTGCCGCCCTTCACCGACCTCCGGGGGGTGCAGACCCTGATCGAGGCCGACAAGCTGAAGATCAAGTACGGCGCCCAGGACCTGTCGGCGCACGACTCCGGTGCCTACACCGGTGAGATCTCCGGCTCGATGCTGGCCAAGCTGAAGTGCTCGTACGTGGTCATCGGCCACTCGGAGCGCCGCCAGTACCACCACGAGACCGACGAGCAGGTGAACGCCAAGGTCAAGGCGGCGTTCCGGCACGAGCTGACGCCGATCGTCTGCGTCGGCGAGGGCCTGGACGTCCGCAAGGCCGGTGAGCAGGTGGCGTACACCCTCGCCCAGGTCGACGGCGCCCTGAAGGACGTCCCGGCCGAGCAGGCCGCGACCCTGGTCGTCGCCTACGAGCCGGTGTGGGCCATCGGCACCGGCGAGGTCGCCACCCCCGAGGACGCCCAGGAAGTCTGCGGGGCGATCCGCGGCCGTCTGGCCGAGCTGTACGGCCAGGAGGTGGCCGACGCGATCCGCATCCAGTACGGCGGCTCGGTCAAGGCCGGCAACATCGCGGCGATCATGGCGCAGCCGGACGTGGACGGCGCCCTGGTCGGCGGCGCGGCGCTGGACCCGGAGGAGTTCGTCAGGATCATCCGCTTCCGCGACCAGTAAGTTTCGCGGCAGTAGGCTGTCGGGCCCTGCCCGAAGTACTCTGTCGGGGGTCGGAGCGCTGCATAGCAGGCAGCGGCCCGGCCCCCGCGTCGTCCTAGGTCACCGAGAGAGTTGGTCCAGCTGTGGTCATCGGGTTCTCCATCGCCCTCATCATCTTCAGCCTGCTGCTGTTGCTGCTCGTGCTGATGCACAAGGGCAAGGGCGGCGGTCTGTCCGACATGTTCGGCGGCGGCATGCAGTCGTCCGTCGGCGGTTCCTCGGTGGCCGAGCGCAACCTCGACCGGATCACGGTTGTCATCGGTCTGCTGTGGTTTGCGTGCATTGTCGCCCTCGGGCTTCTGCTGAAGTTCCAGAAGTGACCGAGTCCCCAGCTTCCGGGGAGAAGTGACGCTTCGTCGTCGGCGCGACTTATCATGGGAGCGCGTCATGGGATACGGTGCCCTTTCCCCGCAGGCGCGGGGGGTGGACCGGTCTCCGTAAACTGGGCGACCTCGCAGCACCATCACGCAGGGAGTTACGACCGTGGCAAGTGGCAACGCGATCCGTGGCAGTCGGGTCGGGGCGGGGCCGATGGGAGAGGCCGAGCGGGGCGAGTCCGCGCCGCGCCTGCGCATCTCCTTCTGGTGCTCCAACGGGCACGAGACCCGGCCGAGTTTCGCGAGCGACGCGCAGATCCCGGAGACCTGGGACTGCCCTCGCTGCGGCTTCCCGGCCGGACAGGACGAGGAGAACCCCCCGGCGCCGCCGCGCACCGAACCGTACAAGACGCACCTGGCGTACGTGCGGGAGCGGCGCAGCGCGGCCGACGGCGAGGCGATCCTCGCCGAGGCGCTCGCCAAGCTGCGCGGCGAGATCTGAGCCGTACCGGCTGAAACTCCACGGGCCCGGCCCGCGAGGAAGACCCTTCTTTCGCGGCCGGGCCCGTCGCGTCCCTTCGACTGTGCGTAACCAAAACGTATACTCCGTGTCGTGTCTCTGGTGATCGGCATCGATGCGGGCGGAACCCGGACGCGCGCCTACCTGGCCGAGGCGGCGCGCGAAGGCGTGGTGCTCGGCGAGGGCGAGGGCGGGCCCGGCAACGCGATGACCGTCGAACGTGTGGCGCTGACGCAGCACCTCGCGGACGCCATCCGCGGCGCGGTCCCGGAGGACCGCAGAGGCGAGGTCACGTCCGTCGTGGGCGGCTTCGCCGGTGCGGCGGTCGGCACCGGCCCCGAGACGGGGCACGAACTGGCAACCTCCTGTCTGCGGGCGGCGCTCGACAGCCACGGCGTCGGCACGCCCGAGGTGACGGTCTGCGGCGACATCGAGGTCGCCTTCGCCTCCGCGCCGGGCACGCCGGCGGACGGTCTGGCCCTGGTCGCCGGGACGGGAGCCGTCGCCGCGCGGATCGAGAAGCGCCAGCAGACCCTCGTCGCGGACGGCAACGGCTGGTTGATCGGCGACGAGGGCAGCGGGTTCTGGCTGGGCCGCGAGGTCATGCGGGCCGCCCTGCGTGCGCTGGACGGGCGCGGGCCGTGGACGATCCTCGTCGAGGGCGTGCTCTCCCACTACATGGGTTCCCCCGGAGGCCCGTACCTCGCGCAGGAGCGTCCCGGCGGCCATGAGTGCCACGTGCTGCGCAACCGTCTGGTGCCGCTGGTGTACGCCGAACCCCCGGTCAGGCTGGCCCGGTTGAGCCCGCTCGCTGTCATCGCCGACCGCGACGGCGACGAGGTCGCCGGTTCCCTGCTGGACGACGCCGCGGACGAACTCGCCGCCACCGTCGCCGCGCTGGACCCGCGCCCGGGCGAACCCCTGGTCGTCACCGGCGGGCTGCTGGGCCCGACGGGGCCGTTGCTCGGCCGGGTGGTGGCTCGTGCCGAGGAGATGGACCTGGACGTCCAGCCGGTGCGCGACGGCGGCGCGGGCGCACTGGCGTTGGCCCGGCTGCGGGTGAACGGGGACTGAGCGGGAGCGAACCGGACGGTTCGGGCGGCGCCGACAGGAGGCGTCCACCGGGGGATTGACGTGGACTAGACCTCTCGTCCATCGTTTCGGAGGAGCATCCGCCGGATCACTGGACTCAGGGGGAATCGGCCATGGCCGACGACGTGACGACCACCGCCGCACGCTTCGCCGACGAGGCGAGGACGGTCATCGACCGCGTGGTCGCCGGCAACAGGGACTCCGTGGCCGCCGCCGCCCGGCTGATCGCCGACTGCGTCGCCGCGGACGGCATCGTCCAGGCCTTCGGGACCGGCCACTCGCAGGCCACGGCGCTGGAGATCGCCGGACGTGCCGGTGGGCTCATCCCCACCAACCGCATCGGGCTGTCGGACCTGGTGCTCCGGGGTGGCGAGGACCTCTCGGTGCTCTCCGACCCGTTGCTGGAGCGGTCGCCGGGGCTCGGCAAGCGTCTGTACGAACTGGCCGCCCCGCATCCGCGGGACGTCTTCGTCGTCATCTCCAACTCCGGCGTCAACAACTCGATCGTCGACTTCGCCCTGCACGTGAAGGACGCCGGCCACCCGCTGATCGCCCTCACCTCGCTGCGGCACACCCGTTCCGTCCCGGCGCTGCACGCAGGTGGCAAGCGCCTGGCCGACGTCGCCGACGTCGTCCTGGACAACGGCGCGCCGACCGGCGACGCCCTGCTCCCGCTGCCCGACGGCGGCTCGCTGTGCGGGATCTCCACGATCACCTCGGCCATGCTCGTCCAGATGACCGTCGCCGAGGCCGTCGGCCTGATGACCGCCGAGGGCCACCAGGCACCGGTGTACGTCTCGGCCAACGTCCCCGGCGGCTTCGAGCGCAACCTCGTCCTGGAGCGCCACTACGGGGAGAGGCTGCACCGCGGAGGGTTCTGACCTGCGCGGACGCTGCGTTGTCAGTGGCCCCCGCTACGGTCTGTGACGAAGGTCGAGGACCGGTGAGCGGGGGGATCCATGAGCGTCGGCATCGCGCAGGGCCGGGAGCGCACGCCGCAGTGGCGGGGCGGGTTCGGGCGGCTGTGGACGGCCGCGGCGGTCTCGCGGTTCGGTGACGGGTTGCGGGCGGCGGCGCTGCCGCTGCTCGCCGTGGGCCTGACCGACTCGCCGTTGCTGGTCTCGCTCGTCACCGCCGCCGGCTTCGTGCCCTGGCTCGTCTTCGGGCTGCTCGGCGGGGCGGTGGCCGACCGGGTGGACCAACGGCGCGCCATGTGGGCCGTGGACGCCGTGCGGGGCGCGCTCACGGCCGTCTTCGCGTTCGCGGTGTGGCTGGACCGGGCGGGCATCGCGTTGCTGCTCGTGCTGGCGTTCGCGCTGACCACACTGCAGACCCTCTTCGACAACGCGGCGACCTCACTGCTGCCGGCGGTCGTCCCCTCCCGGTCCCTGGGCCGCGCCAACGCCCGCCTGATGACCGGTCAGACCATAGCCGCGACCTTCCTCGCCGCGCCGCTGGTGCCGGTGCTGTTCGGCCTCACGGCCGCGCTGCCGTTCGGGGTGGACGCCCTCACCTACGCGGTCGCGGCCGGGCTGGTGGCCTCGCTGCGGCTGCCCGCACCCGAACGAGCGGCGCGGGCCGCGGGCCGCACCATGCGGCAGGACATCGCCGAGGGCATACGGGTGCTGTGGCGGGACCGCGTGCTGCGGGCGCTGTGCACGGCCAACACCGTGGTCAACGTGGGCATCGGCGCCCTGGTGGCGACCCTCGTCCTCCAGGTCACCGGCTGGCTCCACGCCGGGCGCACGGGATACGCCCTCGTGCTGGTCGCCTACGGGGCGGGCAGCGTGGCCGGGGGAGCGGCCGCGGGGCGGCTCTCCGCGCTGCTGGGCGGCCGCGTCAGGAGCCTCGCGCCGGGCCTGGCACTCCAGGCCGGCTGCCTGGTCGTGGCCGGCACCGTGCGCTCCCTGCCGGTGACCGCGGCCGCCCTGGCCGTCTTCGGTGCCCTCGGCATGGTGTGGAACGTCAACGAGACCACCCTGATGCAGCAGCGCACGCCCGAGAAGTTGCTGGGCAGGGTGAGCGCGGCCATGCGCACCCTGGGAGTGGCGGGGGCTCCGCTCGGCGCCCTGCTGGGCGGCGCCGCGGCGCAGATCCTCGGGCCGAACACCCCGCTGCTGGTCGCGGCCGCCGTGCTCGGCTGCGCGTTGCCTGTTCTTCGTCCGATCGTCACCACGCCAGACGGCGGAGGTGAAACAACGGCGTGCAGGTAATCAACTAGTTTGGACCTGCAGCAGGAGGACGAGGAGAAGTGGACTGATGTCCGATACCAACACGCAGGGCCGAACCCGTCTCGACCAGCGGCCCGAGTGGCACGCGCTCGCCGAGCACCACGAGGAGCTGGGCGCGACCCACCTGCGGGAGCTGTTCGCCGCCGACCCGGACCGCGCCCGGCGCTACACCGTGCAGGTCGGCGATCTCCATCTGGACTACTCCAAGCACCTGGTGACCGACGAGACGCTGCGTCTGCTGCGCGACCTCGCGGCGGCCACCGGTGTCGCCGCACTGCGGGACGCCATGTTCAGCGGCGAGAAGATCAACGTCACCGAGGACCGCGCCGTGCTGCACACGGCGCTGCGCGCCCCGCAGTCGGCCGAGATCACGGTCGACGGCGTCAACGTGGTGCCCGGGGTCCACCACGTGCTCACCCGGATGGGGAGCTTCGCCAACTCCGTCCGCACGGGCAAGTGGGTCGGCTCGACCGGACGCCGCATCAAGAACGTGGTGAACATCGGGATCGGCGGCTCCGACCTGGGACCGGCGATGGCCTACGAGGTGCTGCGCGCGTTCACCGACCGCGGGCTCACCTTCCGGTTCGTCTCCAACGTGGACGGCGCCGACCTCCACGAGGCGCTGCACGGACTGGACCCCGCCGAGACGCTGTTCATCGTCGCGTCCAAGACGTTCACCACCATCGAGACCATCACCAACGCCACCTCGGCGCGCGAGTGGCTGCTCGACGGGCTCGGCGGCGACCAGGACGCGGTGCGCTTCCACTTCGTGGCGGTGTCCACGAACGCGGCGGAGGTCTCCAAGTTCGGCATCGACACCGACAACATGTTCGAGTTCTGGGACTGGGTCGGCGGGCGCTACTCGTACCCGTCCGCCATCGGGCTCTCGCTGATGATCGCCATCGGCGAGGAGCAGTTCCGGGAGATGCTGGCCGGCTTCCACCTCGTCGACGAGCACTTCCGCACCGCCCCTCCGGAGGCCAACGCGCCGCTGCTGATGGGTCTGCTGGGCGTCTGGTACGGGCAGTTCTTCGACGCGCAGGCGCACGCCGTCCTGCCGTACAGCCACTACCTGTCGAAGTTCACGGCCTACCTGCAGCAGCTCGACATGGAGTCCAACGGCAAGTACGTGGACCGCGAGGGACGGCCCGTCGACTGGCAGACCGGCCCGGTCGTGTGGGGCACGCCCGGCACCAACGGGCAGCACGCCTACTACCAGCTGCTGCACCAGGGCACGAAGTTCATCCCCGCGGACTTCATCGGCTTCGCCAACCCGGTCGAAGAGCTGGAGCCGGCCTTCGCCGCCCAGCACGACCTGCTGATGGCCAACTTCTTCGCCCAGACGCAGGCGCTGGCCTTCGGCAAGACCAGCGAGGAGGTCCGTGCCGAGGGCGTCCCGGAGGCGCAGGTCCCGCACCGCACCTTCCGCGGCAACCACCCGACGACGACGGTCCTCGCCAAGGAACTGACCCCGTCGGTGCTGGGGCAGCTGGTGGCGCTCTACGAGCACAAGGTCTTCGTACAGGGCGCGGTCTGGAACATCGACTCCTTCGACCAGTGGGGCGTCGAGCTGGGCAAGGTCCTCGCCAAGCGCGTGGAGCCCGCCCTGACCGAGGGCGCCGAGGTGCCCGGTCTCGACGCGTCCTCCAAGGCCCTCGTGGCCACCTACCGGGCGCTGCGCGGCCGCTGAGACGCCGCAGACGCGGTAGAAGGACGCCGGGCGGGCTCCTCGGAGCCCGCCCGGCGTCCTGCGTCGCGTCCCGCGCCGGTCACCGCCTCACGGGGAGGACGGCGGGTACAACTGCGGGGGCAGCTTCGCGGCGGCCGTACGGTCCAGCAGCCACAGCGTGCGGGCCCGCCCATGGGCACCCGCCGCCGGGGCCTGGATCTCACCGGGCCCGGACAGGGCGATGGCCACGGCGCCCGCCTTGTCCTCGCCCGCCGCCAGCAGCCACACCTCGCGGGCGGCACGGATGGCGGGCAGGGTGAGCGAGATCCGGGTCGGCGGCGGCTTGGGGGAGCCGTGCACGCCCACGACCGTGCGCTCGGTCTCGCGGACCCCGGGGTGCCCGGGGAACAGCGAGGCCACGTGCGTGTCCGGCCCCACGCCGAGCATCAGCACGTCGAAGGAGGGCACCGGCCCGTGGTCCTCGGGACCGGCAGCCGACGCCAGTTCCTGGGCGTAGGCCTCGGCAGCGGCGTCCGCGTCGTTGCCGAGCGGCCCGTCCGAGGGCGGCATGGGATGGACCCGCGCCGGGTCGACCGGAACCGCGTCGAGCAGCGCCTCACGGGCCTGGGTCTCGTTGCGTTCCGGATCGCCCGAGGGCAGGAACCGCTCGTCGCCCCACCACAGGTCCAGCCGCGTCCAGTCCACCGCGTCCCTGGCCGGCGAGGCGGCCAGGGCGGCGAGCAGGGCGTTGCCGTTGCGTCCGCCGGTGAGCACCACCGAGGCGGAGCCGCGGGCGGCCTGGGCGTCCACGATCTTCGTGATCAGCCGGGCCGCCGCGGCCTGCGCCATCAGTTCCTTGTCCCGGTGGACCACCACCTGGGGGGCGGTCACGTGACGGCCGCCTTGTCCGAACCGCCGTTCTGGGCCGGCCCCGCCCCCGCGGCGGCCGGCTCGGCGGCGTCCTCGGCGCGCCCCAGCCGGTCCACGCCGAACTTGACCGCGGCCGCGTACGCCTCGTCGGGGTCGAGCCGGCGCAGCTCCTCGGCGATCAGGTCCGAGGTCGCCCGCCGCTGCAGTGCCACGTGCCGGTCCGGCTGGCCGGGGATGGCGAGCTCGGCCAGGGCGCCGGTCGGCCGGTCCAGGCAGATCTCGCCGTCCGCGGTCGCCAGCCGTACGGCGGTGATGCCGGGGCCGTCGGAGACCTTCCGCCTGACGGGCACACCGAGCCGCCGGGCGAGCCACAGCCCGAGCAGCTCCGTGCTCGGGTTGTACGCCTCGCCCTCGACGACGGCGCCCTTGACCGCTGCCTCCTTCTGGTCCAGGGCCGCGGCCAGCACGCTGCGCCACGGGGTGATCCGGGTCCAGGCGAGGTCGGTGTCGCCGGGGGTGTACGTCTCGGCGCGCAGTCCCAGTGCGGCGACCGGGTCCTCGGTGGCCGCCGCGTCGGTGATCCGGCGGGCCGCGAGCTGGCCCAGCAGGTCCTCGGCGGGGTTCGCCGGGGCGTCCTCGGGCCACCAGACGACGACGGGGGCGTCGGGCAGCAGCAGCGGCAGCACGACGCTCTCGGCGTGGTCGGCGAGTTCGCCGTGGAGGCGGAGCAGGACGGTCTCGCCGGTGCCGGACTCTCCGCCGACGCGCACCTCGGCGTCGAGGCGGGCGCTGCGCCGGTCGCGGGGGGAGCGGCCGGGGCGCTTGATGACGACCAGGATGCGCGAGGGGTGCTCGCGGGAGGCGTCGGAGGCGGCCTTGAGGGCGTCGTAGTGGTTGCCCTCGTCGGTGACGATGACGAGGGTCAGCACCATGCCGACGGCCGGACTGCCGATGGCCCTGCGCGCCTTGATCAGCGCCGAATTGATCTTGCTTGAGGTCGTCTCGGTCAGATCGATGTTCATGGCCGGCGCCAGCTCCTGCCGTCTCGTGCGAGCATCTCGTCCGCCGCCTTCGGACCCCAGGTGCCCGCGGTGTACTGCTCGGGCTTGCCGTGCCGGTCCCAGTACTCCTCGATCGGGTCGAGGATCCGCCAGGACTCCTCGACCTCCTGGTGCCGTGGGAAGAGGTTGGCGTCGCCGAGCAGGACGTCCAGGATCAGCCGTTCGTAGGCCTCCGGGCTGGACTCGGTGAAGGACTCGCCGTAGGCGAAGTCCATCGTCACGTCCCGGATCTCCATCGAGGTGCCCGGCACCTTCGAACCGAACCTGATCGTCACGCCCTCGTCCGGCTGGACCCGGATGACCAGGGCGTTCTGCCCGAGCTCCTCGGTCGCGGTGTTGTCGAACGGGGAGTGCGGGGCGCGCTGGAAGACGACCGCGATCTCGGTGACACGGCGGCCCAGGCGCTTGCCGGCGCGCAGGTAGAAGGGGACGCCGGCCCAGCGGCGGTTGTCGATGGCCAGCTTGATGGCGGCGTAGGTGTCGGTCTTGGACTTGGCGTCGATGCCGTCCTCCTCCAGGTACCCGAGCACCTCCTCCCCGCCCTGCCAGCCGTGCGCGTACTGCCCGCGCACCGTGTGCCTGCCGAGGTCCGCCGGCAGCTTGACCGCCTGCAGCACCTTGAGCTTCTCCTGCACCAGCGACTTGGCGTCGAAGGAGGCGGGCTCCTCCATGGCGGTCAGCGCGAGGAGTTGGAGCAGGTGGTTCTGGATGACGTCGCGCGCGGCGCCGATCCCGTCGTAGTAGCCCGCGCGGCCGCCGATGCCGATGTCCTCGGCCATCGTGATCTGCACGTGGTCGACGTAGGAACGGTTCCACAGCGGCTCGAACATCGTGTTGGCGAACCGCAGCGCCAGGATGTTCTGGACCGTCTCCTTGCCCAGGTAGTGGTCGATCCGGAAGACGTCCTGGGAGCGGAAGACCTGGTGGACGACCTGGTTGAGCTCCTGGGCGCTGGCCAGGTCGTGGCCGAAGGGCTTCTCGATGACGGCGCGTCGCCAGGATCCCTCGGGCGGGTCGGACAGCCCGTGCTTCTTCAGCTGCTGGACCACGGTCGGGAAGAACTTGGGCGGCACCGAGAGGTAGAAGGCGAAGTTGCCGCCGGTACCGCGGGCCTTGTCCAGTTCGTCGACCGTGCCGCGCAGCTTCTCGAAGGCCTGGTCGTCGTCGAAGTCGCCGGGGACGAACCGCATCCCCTCGGAGAGCTGCTGCCAGACCTCCTCGCGGAAGGGGGTGCGCGCGTGCTCCTTGACGGAGTCGTGGACGACCTGCGCGAAGTCCTCGTCCGCCCAGTCGCGGCGGGCGAAGCCGACGAGCGAGAAGCCCGGCGGCAGCAGCCCCCGGTTGGCGAGGTCGTACACGGCAGGCATCAGCTTTTTACGTGACAAATCGCCCGTGACGCCGAAGATCACCAGGCCCGACGGTCCCGCGATGCGCGGGAGCCGTCGGTCCGATGCGTCACGCAGCGGGTTGGCGCTGCTCAACGTGCTTACGCCTCCTTCGGCGCCAGGCGCTTGAGCTCGGCCTCGGTCGAGCCCAGCAGCTCGTTCCAGGACGCCGCGAACTTCTCGACGCCCTCGTCCTCCAGCAGCTGGACGACGTCGTCGTACGAGATGCCGAGCGCGGCGATCGCGTCCAGCTCGCCCTGGGACTGCTCGTACGTGCCGCGGATGGTGTCGCCGGTGACCTCACCGTGGTCGGCCACCGCGTCGAGCGTGGCCTCGGGCATGGTGTTGACGATGCCGGGGGCGACCAGCTCGGTCACGTACAGGGTGTCGGGGTAGGACGGGTCCTTCACGCCGGTGGAGGCCCACAGCGGACGCTGCTTGTGCGCGCCCTCGTGCTCCAGCGCCTGCCAGCGGTCGGAGGAGAAGACCTCCTCGTACGCCTGGTAGGCGAGCCGGGCGTTGGCGACGGCGGCCTTGCCCTTGAGGGACTTGGCCTCGTCGCTGCCCAGCTTCTCCAGGCGCTTGTCGATCTCGGTGTCCACCCGCGAGACGAAGAAGGAGGCCACCGAGCGGATCAGGGAGAGGTCCAGGCCCGCGGCCCGGGCCTTCTCCAGGCCCGCCAGGTAGGCGTCCATGACCTCGCGGTAGCGCTCCAGGGAGAAGATCAGCGTGACGTTGACGCTGATGCCCCGGCCGATCACCTCGGTGATGGCCGGCAGGCCCGCCTTGGTGGCCGGGATCTTGATCAGGGTGTTGGGCCGGTCAACCAGCCAGGCGAGCTGCTTGGCCTCGGCGATGGTGGCGGCGGTGTTGTGCGCCAGACGCGGGTCGACCTCGATGGACACCCGGCCGTCCTGGCCGCCGCTGGCGTCGTACAGCGGGCGCAGCACGTCGGCGGCGTCGCGTACGTCAGCGGTGGTGATCATGCGCAGGGCCTCGTCCACCGTCAGCTTCCGGGCGGCGAGGTCGGTGAGCTGCTGCTCGTAGCCGTCCCCGCTGGAGATCGCCTTCTGGAAGATCGAGGGGTTGGTGGTGACACCGACCACGTGGCTCTGGTCCATGAGCTCGGCCAGGTTGCCGGAGGTGATCCGCTTGCGGGACAGGTCGTCGAGCCAGATCGCCACGCCCTCGTCGGAGAGGCGCTTGAGTGCGTCTGTCATGGGTTCTGCATCTCCTCGGTACGTCGTATGGGTCCGTGCGTCAGCGTGCGGCGGCGGCGAGCGAGTCGCGCGCTGCGGCGGCCACGGCCTCCGCGGTCAGACCGAACTCGCGGTAGAGGACCTTGTAATCGGCGCTTGCCCCGAAGTGCTCCAGGGACACGATCCGGCCCGCGTCACCGACGAAGCGGTGCCAGGTCAGCCCGATTCCGGCCTCGACGGCGACCCGCGCCCGCACGTTCGGCGGGATGACGCTGTCGCGGTAGGCCTGGTCCTGCTCCTCGAACCACTCCACGGACGGCATGGAGACCACGCGCGCCGGGATGCCGTCGGCCTGCAGCTGCTCGCGGGCCTCGACGGCCAGCTGCACCTCGGAGCCGGTCGCGATCAGGATCACCTGAGGCTGGCCGCCCTCGGCGTCGAACAGCACGTACCCGCCCTTGGCCGCGTCCTCGTTCGCCGGGTAGGTCGGCACGTTCTGCCGGGTCAGCGCCACGCCGTGCGGGGCGGGCTTGGCCGTGTGGCGGCGCAGGATCTCCGCCCAGGCGATCGCCGTCTCGTTGGCGTCGGCCGGCCGGACGACGTTGAGGCCGGGGATGGCGCGCAGCGCTGCCAGGTGCTCGATCGGCTGGTGGGTCGGGCCGTCTTCGCCCAGGCCGATGGAGTCGTGCGTCCAGACGTAGGAGACCGGCAGCTTCATCAGCGCCGCCAGGCGGACCGCCGGGCGCATGTAGTCGGAGAACACCAGGAAGGTGCCGCCGTAGACGCGGGTGTTGCCGTGCAGCGCGATGCCGTTCATGGTCGAGCCCATGGCGTGCTCGCGGATGCCGAAGTGCACGGTGCGGCCGTACGGGTTCGCCTCCGGCAGCGGGTTGTCCGCCGGGAGGAACGAGGACGAGGCGTCGATGGTGGTGAGGTTCGAGCCCGCCAGGTCGGCGGAGCCGCCCCACAGCTCGGGGATCACGCCGCCCAGCGCCTTCAGCACCTCACCGGAGGCCTTGCGGGTGGCGACGTCCTTGCCCGCGGGGAACTCCGGGACGACGTCCTCCCAGCCGGCCGGGAGCTCGCCGGCGTGGATGCGGTCGAAGGTCCTGGCCCGCTCCGGGTTGGCGGAGCGCCACTCCTCGAACCGCTTGGTCCACTCCGCGTGGGCCTCGCGGCCGCGGTCGGCGACCTTGCGGGCGTGCGCCAGCACCTCGGGGACGACCTCGAAGTCCTGCTCGGGGTCGAAGCCCAGCACCTTCTTGGTGGCCGCGACCTCGGTGTCGCCCAGTGCCGAGCCGTGGGCGGCCTCGGTGTTCTGCGCGTTCGGGGCGGGCCAGGCGATGATCGTGCGGGCCGCGATGATCGAGGGGCGGTCGGTGACGGCCTTGGCCTTCGCGAAGGCGGCGTACAGGGCCTGGACGTCGAAGTCGCCCGAGGGGTCCTGCTCGATGCGCTGCACGTGCCAGCCGTAGGCCTCGTAGCGCTTCAGGACGTCCTCGGAGAAGGCGGTCGCGGTGTCGCCCTCGATCGAGATGTGGTTGTCGTCGTAGAGGGCGATCAGATTGCCCAGCTTCTGGTGCCCGGCCAGCGAGGACGCCTCGGCGGAGATGCCCTCCTCCAGGTCGCCGTCGGAGACGATCGCCCAGATGGTGTGGTCGAAGACCGACTCGCCCGGCGCCGCGTCCGGGTCGAACAGGCCGCGCTCGTAGCGGGCGGCCATCGCCATGCCCACCGCGTTGGCGACACCCTGGCCCAGCGGGCCGGTGGTGGTCTCCACACCCGTCGTGTGACCGTGCTCGGGGTGGCCGGGGGTGCGCGAGCCCCAGGTGCGGAAGGCCTTGAGGTCCTCCAGCTCCAGGCCGTACCCCGAAAGGAAGAGCTGCGTGTAAAGCGTCAGGGACGTGTGTCCCGGCGAGAGGACGAAGCGGTCGCGACCGGTCCACCCGGCGTCCGAGGGGTCGTGCCGCATCAGCTTCTGGAACAGCAGGTAGGCCGCGGGGGCGAGGCTCATCGCCGTACCCGGATGGCCGTTGCCGACCTTCTGCACGGCATCCATCGCCAGAACCCGGGCGGTGTCAACCGCACGCCTGTCAAGCTCGGTCCACTCCAGCTCGGTGGTGGTCGGCTCGGTGCTCACCTGAGAGGGCTCCTCTCCACATGTATTACGCCGGTGACGAAGTGCACACCGGGCGTTGCCGAGCCTACCCCTGCACGTACGTGCACCTATTCGAGTGCGGGCTCGACGCCTGCGGCAACCGATCCCCGGGCAGCCACATTCCCTCCCCGGCACCGGTGGTGTCACCAGCGTGCCCCGGTCAGCGTTTCTTCGCCTGTTGAACACAGAACACCTTCAGGTTGCGCCTCTCTTGCGCTATGGAGGCCAACACGTGCCACCCCCGAGCGCGGGTGGAGTATCCGCTACGTCTAAAGTGGCGTGGTACGCGCAAGCGGAGCCGCTTGCTGGACTTTTCCTCAGGGGTGTTCGTGACGGCCGTCGAATCCCGGCCCGCCGGAGCCATCGGATCGAGCCATCGCCACCGGCCGTTCGGTGCCCGTGTGATGGCGTTCGTGGCGCTGACCAAGCCGCGCATCATCGAGCTGCTGCTCATCACGACGGTTCCGGTGATGTTCCTTGCGGCGGGTGGTGTGCCCGACCTCTGGCTGGTCGCGACGACCATGATCGGCGGCTACATGTCGGCGGGCGGCGCGAACGCCCTCAACATGTACATCGACCGTGACATCGACGCGCTCATGCACCGTACGGAGCAGCGCCCGCTGGTGACCGGCATGGTCGCGCCGTGGGAGTGCCTGGTCTTCGGCATCACGCTTTCGGTGGTTTCCACCGCCTGGTTCTGGGTGCTCGTCAACCCGCTGTCGGCGGCGCTGTCCCTCACGGCCATCCTCTACTACGTCTTCGTCTACACCCTCGGCCTCAAGCGCCGCACCGCCCAGAACATCGTCTGGGGCGGCATCGCGGGCTGCATGCAGGTGCTCATCGGGTGGTCGGCGGTGCGGGACGAACTGGCCTGGGCGCCGTTCGTCCTCTTCCTCGTCCTCTTCTTCTGGACGCCGCCGCACTACTGGCCGCTGTCGATGAAGGTGAAGGACGACTACGCGCGCGTCGGCGTGCCCATGCTGCCGGTCGTGGCGGGCAACGTCGTGGTGGGCCGGCAGATCGTCATCTACAGCTGGGTGATGGTGCTGGTCTCGCTCACCCTGTGGTGGCCGCTCGGCGCGGCGGGCTGGTTCTACGCGGCCGCCGCCGTGCTGCTGGGCGCCTTCTGGCTGGTCGAGGCGCACGCCCTGTACGGGCGGGCGAAGGCCGGTGTGGTCGGCGCCAAGCTGAAGGAGATGCGGCTGTTCCACTGGTCGATCACCTACGCGACGCTGCTGTTCGTCGCCGTCGCCGTGGACCCCTTCCTGCGCTGATTACCGGCGGGTAGCATTCCCTTCATGGCAGAGACCCAGGAAGCAGTCACCCAGGCCGCGGACCGCCGGGCCGCGGCCCGTGCCGAGCGCCGCGCCGCCCGCCTGGCGAAGCAGATCACCGCGTTCGCCAAGAGCCACGGCGGCGGCGCCGAGGGCCAGATCGCGTACATCGGCGAGGTCGGCACCCGCATCGTGCTCGTCGGCGAGAACGGCGAGTGGGGCGACCTGGTGGCGCCCACGTACGACATCGCCCGCAGCGCCGTCGAGCGCTCCGGGATCACGGTGCACGAGTCCTTCGACGGCGACCTGGCGGCCAAGGTGCGCACCGGCCGCTACGAGTGGTCGCGGATGGCCGGGATCCAGATCGGCGGACGCGCCAACACCTGACGCCGGGCCCGCCCGTTAGGACCACCATGGAGTGGTCCGGTCGACCGGACGGGCCGGTACGAGGAGGCGTCGGTGGAGACCGAGGAACGGGACGAACGGCGGCTGACGGCCCGCCGGGAAGCGGCGCGGCTGTCCGCGGAGGGCGTGCGCGCCGTCGCCGTCAGCTGGGTCGACAACGCGGGCATCAGCAGGGCCAAGACCGTGCCGACCGCCCGGCTGCCGCACGCCGCGCACCGCGGGGTGGGCATGTCGCCGGTCTTCGACGTCTTCACCTCCGACGATGCCATCACCTCCTCCCCGCACATCGCCGGCCCCGACGGTGACCTGCGTCTCTTCCCCGACCTGGACCGCCTCACCGTGCTGGCCGCCCGCCCCGGCTGGGCCTGGGCCCCGGCCGACCGCTACGACCAGGACGGCCGCCCGCACCCTGCCTGCCAGCGGCTGTTCGCCCGGCGCATGACGGCGCGGGCCGCCGAGCGCGGCCTGGAGTTGCGGATGGGCTTCGAGACCGAATGGGTCGTGGTCAAGGACGACGGCAGCGGCGACTGGGCCTCCCGCGGCCCGGCCTACGGCCTGACGCGGGTGACCGAACTCTCGGACTACCTGCTCGACCTGCACGACGCGCTCGCCGCGCAGCGCATCGAGGTGCTGCAGGTGCACCCCGAGTACGCGCCCGGCCAGTTCGAGGTCTCCACCGCGCCCGCCGACCCGGTGCGCGCCGCCGACGAGGTCGTCCTCGTCCGCGAGACCGTACGCGCGGTCAGCGCCGCCCACGGCCTGCGCGCCTCCTTCGCCCCGGCCGTCGTCGCCGGGCAGGTGGGCAACGGCTGCCACCTGCACCTGAGCCTGCGCGAGCACGGGCACAACCTGCACCGCGACCCCAGCACCCCGTACGGCCTGGCGCCCGTCGCGAACACCTTCCTGGCGGCCGTGCTCGACGCCCTGCCCGCCCTCTGCGCCATCGGCGCCCCGTCCCCGGCCAGCTACCTGCGGCTCGTCCCCTCCCACTGGGCCGGCGTGCACCGCTGCTGGGGCGTGGAGAACCGCGAGGCGGCGCTGCGCCTGGTGCCGGGCGAGTCCGACGACCCCGACGGCGGCCACGCCGAGCTCAAGCCGTTCGACGCGGCGGCCAACCCCTATCTCCTGGTCGGCTCCGTCATCGCGGCGGGCCTGGCCGGCCTGCGCGACGGCGCGGGAACGCTGCCCCCTCCGGTCAGCGGCGATCCCGGCGAGCGCGGCGACCAGAAACGGCTGCCGACCTCGCTCAGCGAGGCCGTCTCGCACCTGGTGCGCAGCGGGACGCTGAAGGAGGCGCTGGGGGAGGCGCTGTTCGGCGCGGTGGTCGCGGTGCGGCGCGCCGAGTCCGAGGCACTGGCCGAGTACGGTCCCGCCGAGCTCGCGGAGGCCACCCGGTGGCGCTGGTGATCGAGCTGCCGCCGCTGGTCGACCACCACTGCCACGGCGTCGTCCGCGGCGAGCTCGGCATCGCGGCCTTCGAGGGGTACCTCACCGAGTCCGACGCGCCCGCGGCGCCCGGCACCACCTACTTCGACACCCAGACCGGCTTCGCCGTCCGCCGCTGGTGCCCGCCGCTGCTCGGCCTGGAGCCGCACTGCCCGCCGGCGAGCTACCTCGCACGGCGCCGTGAGCTCGGGTCGCACGAGACCACGCGCCGGCTGCTGCACGGCAGCGGCATCGGCACGTACGTCGTCGACACCGGACTGACGGGCGACCTGACGACGCCCGCGGAGCTGGCCGCGGCGGGTGGGGGAGCGCAGCGGGAGATCGTGCGGCTGGAACGGCTCGCCGAGGACGTCGCCGGGACCTGCGACTCGCCCGGGGCCCTGGTCGAGGGCATCGCCGAGGCGGTCCACGCCGCCGCGCGCACCGCCGCCGGCTTCAAGTCGATCGCCGCCTACCGCCACGGACTGGGCCTGGCCCCGGAGCCCCCGGCGCCCGGTGAGGTGCGGCACGCCGCCGGGGCGTGGCTGGACGCGCGCCGCGCCGGCGGCACCCGGCTCGACCACCCCGTCCTGCTGCGGCACCTGCTGTGGACGGCCGTCGCGACCGGGCTGCCGCTGCAACTGCACACCGGATTCGGCGACCCGGACCTGCGGCTCGACCACGCCGATCCGGCGCTGCTGACGGACTTCGCCCGGGCGACCGCGGGCACGGGGACCGACCTGGTGCTGCTGCACTGCTACCCGTACCACCGTCAGGCGGCCTACCTGGCGAACGTCTTCCCCCACGTGCACGCGGACGTGGGTCTGGCCCTCACCCATGTGGGGGCACGGGCGGGCGCGGTCCTCGCGGAGTTCCTGGAGCTGGCGCCGTTCGGGAAACTGCTGTTCTCCACGGACGCCTACGGGCTGCCCGAGCTGTACGTGACCGGCGCCGAGGTATTCCGCTGCGCGGTGCGCGACGTGCTGGGCGGCTGGGTCGCGGACGGTGCCTGGTCGGCGGCCGACGCCCGGCGCGTCGCGGCCATGGTGGCCGCGGACAACGCGCGCCGGCTGTACCGGCTCGGCTGACCGGGCGGCCGGTGGCGGCTAGGCGGCCGGCGCGGGCTCGGGGGCGGACGCGACGGCCTCGGTCACCGGCGCCTCCCCGGGCCCGGTCTCCGGGCGCTCGCGCATCGAGAGCAGCACCCGCAGCACCGCGATCCACACCAGCGTCGACCCGAGCATGTGGAGGGCCACCAGCACCTCGGGCAGCTTCGTGAAGTACTGGACGTAGCCGATGACGCCCTGCGCCAGCAGCACGACCAGCAGGTCCCGCACCCGGGCCCGCGGTCCCCCGGGGGCGTCGACGGCGCGCAGCACGAACCACAGCGCGATCGTCAGCCCGCACACCACCCACGCCAGGTCGGCGTGGAGCTGCGAGATGGTCTCCCACTTCACCGGGACGCGCGGCACATCGCTGCTGTCGCCCGCGTGCGGCCCCGCGCCCGTCACGAGCGTGCCGACCGCGATCAGTGCCGCGGAGGCGGCGACCAGCACCCACGCCAGCTGCCTGACCGGCTTGCCGACCAGGGGCCGCAGTCCCGCGTCGCCCTCGCCGGCCCGCTGCCACATCAGCAGCGCGACGGCGATCAGCGCGCTGGAGAGCAGGAAGTGCGCGGCGACGGTGTACGGGTTGAGACCGGTCAGGACGGTGATGCCGCCGAGTACGGCGTTGCCCATGACGACCCAGAACTGGGCCCAGCCCAGCCGGGTCAGCCCGCGCCGCCACGGCTCCGCGGCCCGCGCGGCGACGATCGCCCAGCCGACGGCCGCGCACAGCACGTAGGTCAGCATGCGGTTGGCGAACTCGATCGCCCCGTGCAGCCCCATGGCGCCGGTCGCGGTGAGGCTGTCGTCGGTGCACTTGGGCCAGGTCGGGCAGCCGAGACCCGAACCGGTCAGCCGGACGGCGCCGCCGGTCACCACGATGACGACGCTCATCACGAGCGCGGCCAGCGCGGCCCGCCGGACCGTCTCGGGGGACGGGGTCCAGCGCTGGGCGATGAAGGCCAGGGGGTTTCGCACGGCTTGGCCTGCTTGGCTGAGATTCGGCACGGCCACCATCGTAGGGGCCTCCTTGTGCATTCCTTCACGAGGGGGACGCCCAGGGGAGGGCACGGGGACACGAGCGGCGTCGACCAGCGGAAGGACGCCGGCTTCGCCCGCTACGGGGACCGCGTCATTCCCACCTGAACCAGCGCGCCGCCGCGCCGAGCCCCAGCACCGCCCACACGGCGAGGATCCCGAGGTCGCCCCAGGGCACGCCCGCGCCGTGCTGGAGGACGTCGCGCAGACCGTCCGACAGGGCCGAGATCGGCAGCAGTTCCAGGACGGAGCGCGCAGCGCCGGGGAACCTGTCGAGCGGCACGATCACCCCGCCGCCGACGAGCAGCAGCAGGAAGACCAGGTTCGCGGCGGCGAGCGTGGCCTCGGCGCGGAGCGTGCCGGCCATCAGCAGGCCGAGGCCCGAGAAGGCCGCCGTGCCCAGGGCGAGCAGCAGGAGCACCGAGAGCGGGTTGCCGTGCGGCGACCAGCCCAGGGCGAACGCGATCACGGTGAGCAGGACGACCTGCAGGATCTCGGTGACCAGCACGGAGCCGGTCTTGGCTGTCATCAGTGCCCAGCGCGGCAGCGGTGACGCGCCGAGCCGCTTCAGCACGCCGTAGCGCCGCTCGAAGCCGGTGGCGATGGCCTGGCCGGTGAAGGCGGTGGACATCACGGCCAGCGCGAGGATGCCGGGGGCCAGGAAGTCGACGGCCTTGCCGGCGCCGGTGTCGACGATGTCGACGGCGCTGAAGAGCACCAGCAGCAGCGTGGGGATGACGACGGTCAGCAGCAGCTGCTCGCCGTTGCGCAGCAGCATCCGGGTCTCCAGTGCCGTCTGCGCGCCGATCATCCGGGGCAGCGGGGCCGCGCCGGGGTCGGGGGTGAAGGTGCCGGTGGCGGTGGCGGTCACGAACGCAGCTCCTTGCCGGTGAGCTCCAGGAAGACGTCCTCCAGGGTGCGCCGCTCGACCGCGAGGCGGTCGGGCATCACGCCGTGCTGGGCGCACCAGGAGGTGACGGTGGCCAGCATCTGCGGATCGACCTTGCCCTCGATGCGGTAGCTGCCCGGGGTGAGCTCCACGGCGGCGGAGTCGGCGGGCAGTGCCTTGAGCAGCGAGGCGAGGTCCAGGCCCGGGCGGCCGTTGAAGCGCAGGGTGTTCTCCGCGCCGCCGCGGCACAGTTCCTCGGGGGTGCCGCTCGCTATCACGCGGCCCTTGTCGACGATCACGACGTCGTCCGCGAGCTGCTCGGCCTCGTCCATGAAGTGCGTGGTCAGGACGACGGTCACGCCGTCGGCGCGCAGCTCGCGGACCAGCTCCCAGGTGGCGCGGCGGGCCTGCGGGTCCAGTCCGGCCGTCGGCTCGTCCAGGAACACCAGCTCCGGGCGGCCCACGACGGCCATCGCGAGCGCCAGACGCTGCTGCTGGCCGCCGGAGAGCCGGCGGTACGGGGTACGGCCGCAGGACTCCAGGCCGAGCCGCTCGATCAGCAGGGCGGGGTCGAGGGGGTGGGCGTGCAGCTTGGCGGTGTGCCGCAGCATCTCCTCGGCGCGGGCACCGGCGTACACGCCGCCGGACTGCAGCATCACGCCGATCCGGGGCCGTAGCGCGGCGGTCTCCCGTACCGGGTCGAGCCCCAGCACGCGGACCCGGCCCCCGTCGGGACGGCGGTACCCCTCGCAGGTCTCGACGGTCGTGGTCTTGCCGGCTCCGTTGGGTCCGAGCACGGCGGCCACGGTGCCCCGGGCGACGGTCAGGTCGAGCCCGTCCACCGCGGTCTTGGGGCCGTATCGCTTGACCAGTCCGGTCACCTCGACCGCGGGGTCCATTCGCATGACGGGAAGTCTACGAACCCCCGGGGCGCGCTCCGCCGGGAGGGCGGCGCCCGATGGCGCCGCCGCCGGTCGCGGCGGGTGCGCGGGGGCCGGGTCCCGGCCACCGGTCCCGGGCACCGGCGAAGATCGTTTCCGCAGGTCAGGTTAGGTTTCCCTAAGTGACGCAGCAGACATCCGCCCGGGGGACCGCCGCTTGCCTCTCCGAGATGAATTACGCAACACTGGTCTTGTGAAAAACGTGTCCGAGGCTCAGGAGGAGCAGACGACCGGGGAGCGGAGCACCCGCAACCGGGTCGCCAGGTCCGTCCTGGTCCACGGGCCGTCGACCGCCGCCGACCTGGCGGAACGGCTCGGGCTGACCCAGGCGGCCGTACGTCGCCACCTGGACGCGCTCCTTGCCGAGGGCATGGTCGAGCCGCGTGAGAAGCGGGTCTACGGGAACCGCGGCCGCGGTCGCCCGGCCAAGGTGTTCGCGCTGACCGACTGCGGCCGCGACGCCTTCGACCAGGCCTACGACCAGCTCGCCGCCGACGCCCTGCGCTGGATCGCCGAGTCCGCCGGAGGCGGGGAGGAGGGCGACGCCGCGGTGTCCGCCTTCGCCCGCGCCCGGGTCGCCGCGCAGGCCGAGCGCTACCGGGCGGTCGTCGAGGCGGCCGACCCCGAGGAGCGCACGCAGGCGCTCGCCAAGGCCCTCAGCCAGGACGGGTACGCTGCCACCACGCGCGGCGCGCCCGCCTCCGCCGGGGAGCAGCTCTGCCAGCACCACTGCCCGGTGGCCCACATCGCCGAGCAGTTCCCGCAGCTGTGCGAGGCGGAGGCCGAGGTCTTCTCGCGCCTGCTCGGCACCCATGTACAACGGCTGGCGACCATCGCGCACGGAGACGGTGTCTGCACCACCTTCGTGCCGAAGACCGCGTCGCCGGCCGGAACCACCGCACCGACCAACACCGCAAGCAACGCCGGGAGGAACCCCGCATGACTGCCCCCCTGGAGACGGCTCACCCTGAACTCGAGGGTCTGGGCAACTACGAGTACGGCTGGGCCGACTCGGACGTAGCCGGTGCCGCCGCTCGTCGAGGTCTGAGCGA
Organism: Streptomyces sp. NPDC001902; assembly: GCF_042891295.1. NCBI lineage: Bacteria > Bacillati > Actinomycetota > Actinomycetes > Kitasatosporales > Streptomycetaceae > Streptomyces > Streptomyces sp. NPDC001902. The sequence continues at coordinate 246,447 of NZ_JBIATA010000005.1, forward strand.
GGACGTCGTCCGCGACATCTCCGCGAAGAAGCACGAGCCCGAGTGGATGCTCAAGCTGCGTCTCAAGGGCCTGAAGCTCTTCGGGAAGAAGCCCATGCCCACCTGGGGCTCGGACCTGTCCGGCATCGACTTCGACAACATCAAGTACTTCGTGCGGTCCACGGAGAAGCAGGCGGAGTCCTGGGAGGACCTGCCCGAGGACATCAAGAACACCTACGACAAGCTGGGCATCCCCGAGGCGGAGAAGCAGCGGCTGGTCGCGGGAGTGGCCGCGCAGTACGAGTCGGAGGTCGTCTACCACCAGATCCGCGAGGACCTGGAGGAGCAGGGCGTCATCTTCCTGGACACCGACACGGCGCTGAAGGAGCACCCGGAGCTGTTCCAGGAGTACTTCGGCACGGTCATCCCGGCGGGTGACAACAAGTTCGCCTCCCTGAACACCGCGGTGTGGTCCGGCGGCTCCTTCATCTACGTGCCGAAGGGCGTGCACGTCGAGATCCCGCTGCAGGCCTACTTCCGGATCAACACCGAGAACATGGGCCAGTTCGAGCGGACGCTGATCATCGTCGACGAGGACGCCTACGTCCACTACGTCGAGGGCTGCACGGCGCCGATCTACAAGTCGGACTCCCTGCACAGCGCCGTGGTCGAGATCATCGTGAAGAAGGGCGGCCGTTGCCGCTACACGACGATCCAGAACTGGTCGAACAACGTGTACAACCTGGTCACCAAGCGCGCCGTGGCGTACGAGGGCGCGACCATGGAGTGGGTCGACGGCAACATCGGCTCCAAGGTGACCATGAAGTACCCGGCCGTCTACCTGATGGGCGAGCACGCCAAGGGCGAGACCCTGTCGATCGCCTTCGCCGGCGAGGGCCAGCACCAGGACGCCGGCGCCAAGATGGTGCACATGGCGCCGAACACCTCCTCCTCGATCGTCTCCAAGTCGGTGGCCCGCGGCGGTGGCCGCACCTCCTACCGCGGCCTGATCGAGATCGGAGAGGGCGCCGCCGGCTCCAAGTCGAACGTGCTGTGCGACGCGCTGCTGGTGGACACGATCTCCCGCTCGGACACCTACCCGTACGTGGACGTCCGCGAGGACGACGTGTCGATGGGCCACGAGGCGACCGTCTCCAAGGTCAGCGAGGACCAGCTCTTCTACCTCATGAGCCGCGGCCTGGAGGAGACCGAGGCGATGGCCACCATCGTCCGCGGCTTCGTGGAGCCGATCGCGCGCGAGCTGCCCATGGAGTACGCGCTGGAGCTCAACCGGCTGATCGAGCTGCAGATGGAGGGCGCGGTCGGCTGACGCCCGGCTGCTCCGTCCACCACGAACCGATGCCCCTGCAGGGCCGTGAGCGAGCCAAAGGGCGCGCCGCTTCCGAAAGTGACGAGACCAAGCGAGGAACGAGCGCAGTGTCGAGGAACGTCGGAAGCGGGCGCCCGGAGGCGAGCGAGCACACATAGGCAGAAAGAGGCAGTAAGACAGCCATGGCTGAAACCATCCCGGCCGCCGGTGCCACCACCGAAGGCGCCATCCAGGTCGGCCAGCCCCGGGACGCCCGGGTCAGCGCGCCCGCGTCCTACGACGTGGCCGACTTCCCCGTGCCGAACGGCCGCGAGGAGGAGTGGCGCTTCACCCCGCTGGAGCGGCTGCGCGGTCTGCACGACGGCACCGCCGTCGCGACCGGTGGCGGCGTCAAGGTCGAGGTGAACGCCCCCGCGGGCGTCACCGTCGAGACCGTCGGCCGGGACGACGCCCGGGTCGGCAAGGCGGGCAAGCCGGTGGACCGGGTCGCCGCCCAGGCGTACAGCTCCTTCGAGAAGGCGTCGGTCATCTCCGTCCCCAAGGACGCGGTGCTCACCGAGCCGGTGCGGATCTCGGTGCACGGCCAGGGCGGGGTCGCCTTCGGCCACCAGGTCGTCGAGGTCGGCGCCTTCGCCGAGGCGGTCGTGGTCATCGACCACACCGGTGACGCCGTCGTCGCGGCCAACGTCGAGTACCTGATCGGTGACGGCGCCAAGCTGACCGTCGTGTCGATCCAGGACTGGGACGACACCGCCGTGCACGCGGCCCAGCACACCGCGCTGGTCGGCCGCGACGCGACCTTCAAGTCCGTCGTGGTCACCTTCGGCGGCGACGTCGTGCGGCTGCACCCGCGGGTCGTCTACGGCGCCCCGGGCGGCGAGGCCGAGCTCTACGGCCTGTACTTCACCGACGAGGGCCAGCACCAGGAGCACCGCCTCTTCATCGACCACGACACCCCGCACTGCCGGTCCAACGTGGCGTACAAGGGCGCGCTGCAGGGCCGGGACGCGCACGCGGTGTGGATCGGCGACGTGCTCATCCGCGCCGAGGCCGAGGGCACCGACACCTACGAGCTCAACCGCAACCTGGTGCTCACCGACGGCGCCCGGGTCGACTCGGTGCCGAACCTGGAGATCGAGACCGGCGAGATCGTCGGCGCCGGTCACGCCTCGGCGACCGGCCGCTTCGAGGACGAGCAGCTGTTCTACCTGATGGCCCGCGGCATCCCGGCCGACGAGGCCCGCCGGCTGGTCGTCCGCGGCTTCTTCGCCGAGCTGATCCTGCAGATCGGCGTCGCCGACCTGCAGGAGCGCCTGCTGGAGAAGATCGACGCGGAACTGGAGGCGTCCGTCGTATGACCGCCGCCGAAGGTTTCGTCCGCGCCTGCGCGCTGAGCGAGCTCGAGGAGGACACGCCCAAGCGTGTCGAGCTCGGTGGCGTTCCGGTGTCGGTCGTGCTCACCGAGGGCGAGGTGTTCGCGATCAACGACATCTGCTCGCACGCGAACGTCTCCCTGTCCGAGGGCGAGGTGGAGGACTGCCAGATCGAGTGCTGGCTGCACGGCTCCTCCTTCGACCTGCGGACCGGCAAGCCGTCCGGGCTGCCCGCGACGCGGCCCGTCCCCGTATACCCCGTTCAGATCCAAGGGGACGATGTGCTCGTCTCCGTCACCCAGGAGTCCTGAGACACCCATGGCAACGCTTGAGATCCACGACCTGCACGTCTCCGTCGAGGCCGAGGGCGGTCCGCGGGAGATCCTCCGCGGTGTCGACCTGACCGTGAAGCAGGGCGAGACCCACGCCATCATGGGCCCGAACGGCTCCGGCAAGTCGACCCTGGCCTACTCGCTCGCCGGGCACCCGAAGTACACCATCACCGGTGGCACCGTGACCCTGGACGGCGAGGACGTGCTGGCCATGTCCGTCGACGAGCGGGCCCGGGCGGGCGTCTTCCTGGCCATGCAGTACCCGGTCGAGGTCCCCGGCGTCTCCGTCTCCAACTTCCTGCGCACCTCGGCCACCGCCATCCGCGGCGAGGCCCCGAAGCTGCGCACCTGGGTGAAGGAGGTCAAGGAGGCCATGGAGCGCCTGCACATGGACCCCTCCTTCGCCGAGCGCAACGTCAACGAGGGCTTCTCCGGCGGTGAGAAGAAGCGCCACGAGATCCTCCAGCTCGAACTGCTCAAGCCCAAGATCGCGATCCTCGACGAGACCGACTCGGGCCTGGACGTCGACGCGCTGCGCATCGTCTCCGAGGGCGTCAACCGGGTGCGCGAGAGCGGTGAGGTCGGCACCCTGCTGATCACCCACTACACGCGCATCCTGCGCTACATCAAGCCCGACCACGTCCACGTCTTCGCCGCGGGGCGGATCGCCGAGTCCGGCGGCCCGGAGCTGGCGGACAAGCTGGAGGCCGAGGGCTACGAGGCCTATGTGAAGGGAGGCGCGTCCGCATGACAGTGCAGCTGCCGGGCCTGCTGGACACCGAGGCGATCCGCAAGGACTTCCCGGTGCTGGACCGGCTGGTCCACGACGGGAAGAAGCTCGTCTACCTGGACAACGCAGCGACCTCGCAGAAGCCGCGCCAGGTCATCGACGCCCTCAGCGAGTACTACGAGCGCTACAACGCCAACGTCCACCGCGGTGTGCACACGCTCGCCGAGGAGGCCACGGCGCTGTACGAGGGCGCCCGTGACAAGGTCGCCGCGTTCGTCAACGCCCCGAGCCGCGACGAGGTGATATTCACCAAGAACGCCTCGGAGTCGCTGAACCTGGTCGCCAACATGCTGGGCTGGGCCGACGAGCCCTACCGCGTGGACAGCGAGACCGAGATCGTCATCACGGAGATGGAGCACCACTCCAACATCGTCCCGTGGCAGCTGCTCTCGCAGCGCACCGGCGCGAAGCTGAAGTGGTTCGGCCTGACCGACGACGGCCGGCTCGACCTGAGCGACATCGAGCAGGTCATCACCGAGAAGACGAAGATCGTCTCCTTCACGCTCGTCTCCAACATCCTGGGCACGGTCAACCCGGTCGAGGCCATCGTGCGCCGCGCCCAGGAGGTCGGCGCCCTGGTGCTGATCGACGCCTCGCAGGCCGCGCCGCACATGGTGCTGGACGTGCAGGCGCTGCAGGCCGACTTCGTGGCCTTCACCGGCCACAAGATGCTCGGCCCGACCGGCATCGGCGTGCTGTGGGGCCGCCAGGAGCTGCTGGAGGACCTCCCGCCGTTCCTGGGCGGCGGCGAGATGATCGAGACCGTCTCGATGCACGAGTCGACGTACGCGCCCGCGCCGCACAAGTTCGAGGCGGGTACGCCCCCGATCGCCCAGGCCGTCGGTCTCGGCGCGGCCGTGGACTACCTGAGCGCCATCGGCATGGACAAGATCGCCGCGCACGAGCACGCGATCACCGACTACGCGCTGAAGCGGCTGAAGGAGGTGCCCGAGCTGAAGATCATCGGACCGGACACCCCCGAGGGCCGCGGCTCCGCGATCTCCTTCACCCTGGGCGACATCCACCCGCACGACGTGGGCCAGGTCCTGGACGAGCAGGGCATCGCCGTGCGCGTCGGCCACCACTGCGCGCGGCCGGTCTGCCTGCGGTACGGAATTCCCGCGACCACACGAGCGTCGTTCTATCTGTACTCCACTCCGGCCGAGGTCGACGCCTTGGTCGAGGGCCTGGAGCACGTACGGAACTTCTTCGGCTGAGGGACGGACGGCGAAGCCTGTGAAGCTGGATTCGATGTACCAGGAAGTCATCCTGGACCACTACAAGAACCCGCACGGCCGCGGCCTGCGCGACGGTGACGTCGAGGTGCACCACGTCAACCCGACGTGCGGCGACGAGATCACGCTGCGCGTCAAGCTCGACGGCACGTCCATCCGGGACATCAGCTACGAGGGCCAGGGCTGTTCCATCAGCCAGGCCAGTGCCTCCGTGCTCAACGAACTGCTCGTTGGCCGCGAGGTCGACGAGGCCGTGAAGGTCCAGGAGGTCTTCCTGGAGCTGATGCAGTCCAAGGGCAAGCTGGAGCCCGACGACGCGATGGAGGACGTGCTGGAGGACGCGGTCGCGTTCGCGGGCGTCTCGAAGTACCCGGCGCGCGTCAAGTGCGCGCTGCTGAGCTGGATGGCGTGGAAGGACGCCACCGCCCAGGCACTGGGCGATGGCGCGGTCAGGGAGTCCGCATGAGCGAGAACGCAGAAGTGACGACGACGAAGCCGGCGAGCGAGGAGGAGATCCGTGAGGCCCTCTACGACGTCGTCGACCCCGAACTGGGCATCGACGTCGTCAACCTCGGCCTGATCTACGGCATCCACATCGACGACAGCAACGTCGCGACCCTCGACATGACGCTCACGTCGGCGGCCTGCCCGCTGACCGACGTCATCGAGGACCAGGCGAAGTCGGCCACCGACGGCATCGTCAACGACCTGAAGATCAACTGGGTCTGGATGCCGCCGTGGGGCCCCGACAAGATCACCGACGAGGGCCGCGACCAGCTGCGCGCGCTCGGCTTCAACGTCTGACCCGCACGGGACCACGACCGCGGGACGCCGCTCCGGGGAGGAGCGGCGTCCCGCGGTCGTATTTTCGTTTGCGGGGGTTCCCCCGGGTCGGCGAGTCTTCCGCGCATGAGCAGTCATTTCGCCGCCATCGGACTCGGCGTGGCCGACCGGGACTCCTTCCGTTCACTCGTCGTCGGGCTCCTCGAACGCGCGGACACGCAGCAGGTCGAGGGTGAGCTGAGGCGGCACGTGTGGACGGGCGCCGGAGGCGCCCGGGTCGTCATCGAGACGCAGGGGCGCTCGATCGCCCAGGTGCTGCCCTGCCTGGCGCCCGCCGGGGAGCCGGTGCCGGTGGCCCGCGTGGCGCTGGTGGACGGGGAGACCGCCCGGCTCGAACTGTTGGACCGGCCCGGCGGGACGATGCTGTGCCCGCTCGCGGTGGAGCTGGAGGACCGCGCCGTGCTGCGCTCCCGGGGCGGTACGGCCCCCGAGGGCGAACTGCGCCTCGCCGCGCTCGCGGAGCGGCTCACCCTCCACACCGGCGGCAGGCAGGCGTACGACGCCGCGCAGGAGGAGGGCGAGATCGGTTTCGCGCCCGACTACCTCATTCCCTTCGGCCTGTTCGCGCCCGAGGGGGCGGGCGAGGACTGGGTGCCCTCGGCGCACGCGGCGTTCGCCGGGGAGGTCCTGCTCGCCGAGGTCCACGAAGGCGAGGCAGGGGGCGGCCGCTTCCACCGGCTGCGGGTGCGCACCATCGGCGGCCACGAGGTCGATGTCGCCGTGGCCGGCGAGGAGTTGACGGACACCCCGGCCCCGGGGCACTGGGTGGACGGGGAGTTCTTCCTGACGGGTTCGCTGGGCCTGGCGCCGGCGCCGGACACCGCCCGGAAGCGGTGGTGGCCGCGCCGGTCCTGAGGGGCCCGCCATGCGTACGGGCGTACACATCGATGTGTACGCTCGTACGCATGGCATACGCATTGCTGGGCGGGGCGATCCTCGCCGAAGTGCTCGGTACGACGTCCATGAAATACAGCGACGGCTTCACCAAGCTGTGGCCCTCCCTCGGCACCACCGCCGGCTACCTGATCGCCTTCGCGCTGCTCGCGCAGACGCTCAAGTCGATGTCCGTGGGCACCGCCTACGCGATATGGGCCGGAGTCGGCACCGCGGCCATCGCCGCCATCGGCATGGTCTTCCTCGGCGAGGCGGCCACCGCCGCCAAGCTGACGGGGATCGCCCTGGTCATCGCCGGGGTGGTCGTCCTCAACCTCGGCGGCGCCCACTGATGGCCCGCCGGTACGACCCGGAGCGGCGGCAGCGCGTCATCGACGCCGCGATCCGCGTCGTCGGCGAGCGCGGCATCGCCGGGCTGAGCCACCGGGCCGTCGCCGCGGCGGCCGACGTCCCGCTCGGCTCGACCACGTACCACTTCGCCACCCTCGACGACCTGCTGGTGGCCGCGCTGCGGCAGTGCAACGAGGCCTTCTTCCGGGAGGTCGGGGAGCGCGCCCTGCTCGGCTCGCCCGGCGCCGACCTCGCCGCGGAACTGGCCCGGTTCGTCGAGGAGACGGTCTCCCGGGACCGTCCGCGTGCGCAACTGGAGTACGAGCTCTACCTCGCCGCGCTCCGCCACGATGCCGTACGCCCGGTCGCCGCGGAGTGGGTGGACCACATGGCCGCGCTCCTCACCCGGTGGACCGACCCGGTCACCGCCCGCGCGCTGGCCGCCCTCACCGACGGGATGTGCCTGCAGGCACTGCTGACCGGCCGCGACATCGACCGGGAGGAGGCCCGCGAGGTCTTCGCCCGGATCATCGGCACCTGTGACCGGGTTCGCTGACCTATACCGGCCGCGACCTGATCCGGCATCCTCACGCGCCGCATTCACGCCTTCACGTGATCGATTCTTGTAGAGCGTCGATCGGAGGGCAGTATGAAACAGGCGATGAAGGACATACCGAGGGTGGTGTGGCTCCTGGCCAGCGGCATGTTCTTCGTGGCGGCGGTGAGCTTCACCTTCGTCTACCTCTTCGTCTACCTGACCGGACCGCGGGGGCTCAGCACCTCCCAGGCAGGACTCATCGCCGGTGTGGGCGGCGTCGGCATGGTCGCCGGCAACTTCACCGGCGGCTGGTTCGGCGACCGCTTCGGGCACCGCCGCACCCTGATCACCGGCATGGTCGTGTCCGGTCTCGGCCTGGCGGCCCTGCCGCTGACGCCGACCGCCGCCCTCGCGGTGGTCTTCCCGGTCGCCCAGTACGCCACCGGCATCACCCGGGCCTCCAACTCGGCGCTCATCGCCTTCTCCGTGCCCGAGGGCTCCCGCCGTCAGGGCTTCGCCCTGCTGCGCTTCATGGCGAACCTCGGCGTCACCGTGGGCCCGCCGCTCGGTGCGCTGATCGCCACGACGATCTCGTACGACTGGCTGTTCGTGGCCGACGGCCTCGGCATGCTCTTCTTCGGTGTCTACGCGCATTTCATCCTGCCGGCGAACGGCAACCACCGGCCCAAGGGCGAGGCATCGCCCGACGCGCCCGGCCTGTGGACCGCGCTGCGCGCCCGGCCCGCCGTCCTGGTGCTGCTCGTCGCGATCCTGGTCGCCGACACCATCTACCGCCAGCAGTACTCCACCCTGCCCGTGTACCTGAAGGACCACGGCATCGGCACGGGCGTCTACGGCGCCCTCATCGCCATCAACGGCGCGCTGGTGATCCTCCTCGAACTCCCGGTCACCATCGCCCTGCGCCGGCGCGCCCCGCTGCCGATCATCGGCCTCGGCGTGATCCTGGTCGGGCTCGGCTTCGCCGCGCTGACCACCGGCGGATGGTACGTCGCGGCCGCCGTCGCGATGATGATCCTGCTGACCGTGGGGGACATCCTCTACAAGTCGCCGTCCACCGCCTACGTGGCCGACAACGCCCCCGACCACCTGCAGGGCCGCTTCCAGAGCATGTACGCCGGCGCGTCCATCAGCGGCGTGGTGCTGGCCGCCCCGCTCGGCGGCGTGCTCTACGAGCACGCGCCGGGCGCGCTGTGGCCGCTGTGCGCGGTGCTCGGCGTCGTCGCCGGCGCGGCCGTGCTCGGTGCCCAGCGGCTGCCGGGCGTACGGGACGCGGCCGCCGAACCGGACGCGGTCAAGGCCGCGACGCAGTCCTGACCGCCTCGAGCGCCTCCGCCACGCTCGCCGTGATGTCCGTGACCGGGTAGAACACCCGCCGGACCACCCGGTCCGCGCCGACCACCAGCGTCAGCCGCTTCAGCCGTACCGCGCCGCCCGCGCGGAAGGTCGGCAGCCGCAGCGCCGCGGACAGGGTCAGCTCCGCGTCCGACAGCAGAGGGAAGCGCAACCGCTCCCGCTCGGCGAACTCCGCCTGCTCGTCCGGACGCTGGGTGCTCACCCCGTGCACGGCCGCGCCCGCCGCGGTGAACTCCGCCTGCCGGTCCCGGTAGGTGCAGGACTCCAGCGTGCAACCCGCCGCACCCGGGATGTCGCCCCAGCCCGGGGGGTAGGACGCGGGCCGCGCGTAGGCGCCGGGGAAGCAGTAGAGGACCGTGAACGGGCGGTCCGCGGCCACCGGGTCGCGGAGTTCGCCGTCCGGGCCCGCGGGGAGCAGCAGCGCCGGCACGCGGGTCCCCGTCAGCGCGTGCACGCGCTCCGCCTCCCGTGAGCCGTCCGGTGCGGTGCCGGTGGTCGTGCCGTCGCCCAGCACCCACTGGTCGCCCCAGTCCTGGAGGGCGATCAGCACCGGCAGCAGCGCCCGGCCGCGCGGGGTGAGCCGGTACGCGTGGCGCACGGGGCGGTCCTGGTACGGCTCACGGGCCAGCACGTCCGCGTCGACCAGCAGGCGCAGCCGCTCGGCCAGCACCTTGCGGGAGACGCCGAGTTCGCGCTGCAGGTCGTCGAAGCGGTCCACGCCGCGGGCGGCGTCCCGCACGATCAGCAGCGTCCACCAGTCGCCGACCACGTCGAGGGCCTGGGCGATGGAGCAATTCGCGTCACCGAGTTCTGTGCGGCGGGCCATGCCGCTATCCTGCCAGCCGGGAGTGAGTTTCCAAAAGGAACTCACTGGGCGGAGGAGGGGGTACGGGCATGCGCGAGGTGCCCAGGGTCGTCTGGTTGCTGGCCGCCGGGGTCTTCACGAACGCGGTCGTGAGCTTCACGTTCGTCTACCTCTTCGTCTGGCTGACCTCGGTACGGGGCCTGCCCGTACCGGAGGCCGGGCTGATCGCCGGCACGGGCGGGGTGGGCCTGGTCGCCGGCAACTTCACCGGCGGCTGGTTCGGCGACCACCTCGGGCACCGCCGCGTCCTGCTCGCCGGGTCCGCCGTCTCCGGCGCCGGACTCGTCCTGCTGCCCGCCCTGCCGACCGCCGCGCTGCTGCCCGTCCTGCTGCTCGCGCAGTACGCGTCCGGCACCGTGCGGGCCGCCAACTCCGCGCTCGTCGCCGTCTCCGTCCCCGAGGGCGCGCGCCGCCAGGGTTTCGCCGTGCTGCGCTTCGCCTCCAACGCGGGCTTCACCGTGGGGCCGCCGCTCGGCGCGCTCCTGGCCGCCCGCACCTCGTACACCTGGCTCTTCGTCGCCGACGGCATCGGCACCCTGCTCTTCGCCGGCTACGCCGCCCGCGCGCTGCCCGCCCAGGGCGCCCGCCGGGCCCGTGCCGTCCCCGCCGCCGGCGCCGACGGGTTGTGGGCGGCACTGCGCGCCCGGCCCGCCGTCGTGGTGCTGCTGGCGACGGTCCTGGTCACCGACACCGTCTACCGGCAGCAGTACTCCACCCTGCCCGTCTGGCTCGCCGACCACGGCATCGGCACCGCCGCGTACGGCCTGCTCATCGCCGTCAACGGAGGCGTCATCCTCTGCCTGGAGATCCCGGCCACCGTCGCCCTGCGCCGCCGCCCCCCGCTGCCGATCATCGGCACCGGGCTCGTCCTCGTCGGCGCCGGCTACGCCGCCCTGGCCGGCGGCCCGTACATCGCCGCCGCGGTCACGATGATGCTGCTCCTCACGGCGGGGGAGATCCTCTACAAGACCACCGCCACCGCCTACGTGGCCGACAGCGCCCCCGACCACCTGCAGGGCCGCTTCCAGTCCCTGTACGCAGGCGCCTCGGTCAGCGGTACCGTCCTCGCCCCGCCCCTCGGCGGCGCCCTGTACGAGGCCGCGCCCGGCGCGCTGTGGCCGGTCTGCGCGGTGCTGGCCGCGCTCAGCGGGGCGGTGCTGCTGGCGGCCGCCGCTCGGTGGCGGCGCGGCTCCGGGTCCGTCGACGCGGGTGCGCGGGACGCCGGATCGGCCGGGGCCGAGGCGGGCGGGCGCCGGCGTTCCGGATGGCGGGCCGGTTGGGCAAGTGCGGGACGCAACGACTAGCGTTCGACACATGACTGAAACGACCGCCACCTCTCGCGCCACCGGTGCCGTTGCCGCAGGCCTCGCCACGATCGCCGCCGACGGCACCGTCCTCGACACCTGGTTCCCCGCGCCCGAGCTCGTGGCGGCGCCCGGCCCCGCCGGGACCGAACGGCTCTCCGCCGAGCAGGCCGCCGAGCTGCTGGGAGACGCCGCCCCCAAGGCCCTGGGGCCGGACCCGCGCCGCGGCGTCGAGGTCGTCGCCGTACGCACCGTCATCGCCTCGACCGACGACAAGCCGCTCGACGCGCACGACGCATACCTGCGGCTGCACCTGCTGAGCCACCGCCTGGTGAAGCCCAACGGCCAGAACCTGGACGGCATCTTCGGCCTCCTGGCCAACGTCGCCTGGACCTCCATCGGGCCCGTCCCCGTCGGCGACATCGAGCGCGCCCGCCTCGCCGCCCGCGCCGAGGGGCTGCACCTGTCGGTCTACGGCGTGGACAAGTTCCCGCGCATGACGGACTACGTCGTCCCCGCCGGCGTCCGCATCGCCGACGCCGACCGCGTCCGCCTCGGCGCGCACCTCGCGTCCGGCACCACGGTGATGCACGAGGGCTTCTGCAACTTCAACGCCGGCACGCTGGGCACCTCCATGGTCGAGGGCCGCATCAGCCAGGGCGTCATCGTCGGCGACGGCTCCGACATCGGCGGTGGGGCCTCGATCATGGGCACCCTCTCCGGCGGCGGCAAGGCGGTCGTCTCCATCGGTGAGCGCTGCCTCCTCGGCGCCGAGGCCGGCATCGGCATCTCCCTGGGCGACGACTGCGTCGTCGAGGCCGGCCTCTACGTCACCGCGGGCACCCGGGTCTCCCTCCCCGACGAGACCATCGTCAAGGCCAAGGAGCTCTCCGGCGCCAACAACCTCCTCTTCCGCCGCAACTCCATCACCGGCGCGGTCGAGGTCCTCCAGCGCACGGGCTCGTGGGGCGGGCTGAACGAGATCCTGCACAGCCACAACTGACCGCCGGCGGCCGTGACCTGCGGCCGTCTTTTCGATCAACGTCCTGATCCGCTGCCGAGCTGTCGGCAGTTGTCGACGTTGGTCATCGCCGAGCGCCCTTCCACGGCACGAGGACGGCCCGGGAGGGCGCTCGTCCAGGAGCCCCGCTCCAGGAGTTCGATCCGGGCGCCGTCCGGCGGCACCACCGTGTGGTCGGGGCGAGCGTGCGGGGCCCTGCGACTCTCCCGGCCACGCTCGCGCGGGAGCGCCCCGCAGCGGGTGGCTGCGGGGCGCATAGTGGTACTAGTCGACCATCTGCCCGTCGTACGTGCCGCCCTTGCAGGTGTTGGTCGCCCAGTCGACCGTTCCGCCGCCCTGCTCGCACTCACCCGGGGTGGGGCTGGCGGTGGTGGCGGTGGTGGCGGCGGTGGCGGTGGCGGCGCCGGTGAGGCCGAGTCCCGTGAGGGCTGCCGTGGCGATGACGGCGGCGAGGATTCGTCGCATGCGCATGTGGTTCCCCTTTCACGCATTGCCTCGGTTCGGACACTAGTCAGCTTGATCTTCACCCATGTGGGTGGCACGTCATGATGCGCCATTCGGGTGACGGCGCTGTCGGGTGCGGGGCCTGGTTCGGCGCGTGCGGGAGGGCCGGGGCCGCGCTGGTGGAGTTGGGCGTGGTCGAGCAGCGGGATCACGCGGTCATGGAGGTGGCCGCGGGCGCCCCGGTGGTCGAGGTCGCGGCACGTCATGGGGTCTCGCGGAACGACGCGACGTCACGACTGTCGGGCGGCTATGACCCGAATTTTGTCCATTGCCCTTCGGAGACCACCTCGACGGACCCGTCGACGACCTGGATGGCCGTCTGTTCGTCGATGGCGTAGGCCGGGACGCCGATGTCGGCGGCCCAGCGCTCCGCGTCAGCCGGGGTGTTCGTCGGGAAGGCGTCCAGGTGCGGGAAGATCGAGAAGTCGACGACTCCCAGAGTGCGGTCGTCCGGCGCGGACGCCCACTCGACGAAGTACGCTCCGATCCGGGGCGTCATCACCATGCTTCCGGCACTCACTCCCACCCAGACCGTGTCGGGCAGCGAAGGCAGCAGATCGGCCAGCCCGGACTCCCGCATCCAGTGGCACAGGTACGTCGCGTCACCGCCGTCGACCAGGAGCACGTCGGCCTCCCGGACCCAGGGGACCCATCGTTCTGCGCCGATGGTGGGCAGTGCGGTGAGTTCGAGGACGCCGAGTGACGCCCAGCCGAGGCCGGTCAGGTGCTGCCACCGGGGCTCGGCGGCTGCGAGGCCCCGCACCGATGTCGGCCCGCACATCGGGTGACCCCATTGTGCTGTCGGGATGCAGAGGGCGTGGCACTCGGCGATCGGCTTGCCGAGGAGCTTGACGAGCGCCGTGTGGATGCTCGGGTTCGTGACGCCGCCTGACGTGAGCAGGAGCTTCAAGGTGCCTCCAAATTGGCGTGCGGAAGGTGGATGTACCTGAAGACCCGGGACCGTGCTGGAACTCATCGCAGTCCGGGCGACCTCTTCAGAGGTCCTTCAGGTCGCCGGGGCTCTCGGCTCGTCCTCCTGCGATCGACGTTCACGGGACACCCTGGACCGGTGGCGGCGGCCTTGGCCGACGTGACGAGCGCCCTCCCGCGGGAGGGCGCTCGCGCGTCGAGGGAGCTGTGCCTCGTATGCGTCAGATCGCCTCGCCCTGGGCGACCTTGGCGTCGATCTTCCCCATCCGCTCCCCGTCGACGTGCGGGTTCTCGGCGAGGAACACCGCCTGTACCGGGCCGGAGAGCCACAGCGAGACCGCCGCGAGTTCCGCGACCCCCAGGACGGTGAAGAACATGCCGCCGGAACCGATCGCTGCCGTCCACCAGTCGTAGGAAAGGCCGCCGATGAGCACCGCGACCGGGTAGGCGCCCTGGGAGATCAGGCGGCGGCAGCCGCTGACGACGCCGAGCGCGTCGCCGGGTGACTGGCGCTGCCAGATCGCGGTCATCGGGCCGCCGGTGAGCTGCAGCCCCGCGTTGCGGCCGAAACTCCCCAGGTACCAGAGCCAGTGGGCACCTGGTACGACGAGCAGGATGCGGCCTGCCACGGCCGCGGTGGCCTGTGCGGCGGGCAGGAGGACGTCGGCGCGGTGCGGCCGCTTGCGCAGCGTCATGTACAGGGCGCCGGAGACCAGCCCCACTCCGCCGAACGCGGAGTACGACCCCCAGCCGACACTGCCGGCGTGCCGGGTCACGTAGGCCACCAGCCCGGCTGCCGAGAGGCCGTTGAAGAAGTTCAGGGCGCTGTACGACAGCTGCAACCGGCGCAGGCCGCGATGCGCCCAGATGAACCGGAAACCGGCCGCGACATGCGCGAACGGCGACTGCCTCGCCCCCCGTTCGACCATGGGCAACCCTCGGGCCAGCACCGCCATGAGGGAGAAGGAGAGCAGCAGCCCGGTGAGACTGGTTCCCAGCACGACGTCCGGCCCGGAGACCGCGTAGGTCCACGCGCCGATCGCCGGTGCCAGGATCTGCGGAACGCTCTGCACCAGGTGGACGAGCGCGTTGGAGCGGACCAGTTCGACATCGCTCGCCAGGTGCCTCACCACACTGACGATGAGCGACTGCGCCACGCTGTCGGCGAGGGCCTGCACGACGAGGACGACGCCGATCAGGACGAAGTCGACGTGGTCGTCGCGCACGATGAGGAACAGCGCGGCGACCGTCGCGGCCAGCACGGCGTTGGCCCCGAGCAGAACGTGCCGTTGAGGGAAACGGTCGACGATGACGCCCGCGAACGGGGCGAAGAAGACGCTCGTGAACGTGCGCACCGCCAGCAGGACCGCGAGCGTGGAGGCCTCGCCGGTCCTCGTCGTGACGGTGAGCGTGACGGCGATCGACGCCATTCCCGCACCCAGCAGGTTCAGGAATTCGGACACGAGTATCGCGAGGAAGGTCGCCCGCCTGACAGCAGCGGTAGGGCGCATCACGTGCTGGCCTCCAGGGTGCCGGTGGTGCCCGGCCAAGGCCGGGCAGGGTCGGTCAACGACGGTTGCTCAGGGCGTGACGGGGTCAGCCTGCGCCGCCGCCGGTCAGTGATGGTTCGGGGATTGCGGTATCTCGCCGGTGCTGTACGCGCTCGTGGGGGACCTGCCGTGCGTGGGGAGACGGGCTCAAGCGGAGTCCGGGAGCGTGTCGATCACGGCCAGGACCGTAACAGCCAGGCTGAACCGGCGCCTACTGCCTCGGCACACACGTCACCGACAGGCACTGTGTCCAACGGCATTGAGGTCCGGGAACAGCCGGCGGAGGGTCAGCACCGTGAGCCGGCGTCGATCGTCGCCCGAATATCCTTCCGGGATGATGCCTGCGCCCCTGACCCACGTCGACGAGGACGCGGCCTGCGGTCTTGCCGGGCCGGGCGGTGACGTGTTCCGCGTGCCCGGGGCGACCGTCGTGGTCGGACCCCTGTCGGTGGTGATCGTCGCGGACCCCGGGGACGACCCGGACGTCAGCGGGGTGTGGAACGAACGGGAGTTCCGGCTGGTCGGCCCCGCACCGGCCCCCGTCGCGTCACGCACTTCCTGGTCGGCCCCTGGTCTCGTCGCCACGGTCAGCCCCAGCGGGGACGAAGGAACGCTCGACGTCTGGGTCGGCGCCCGGCACCGCGGTGCACCGCATCCGCTCGGACTGCTCGACCTCCCGTGGCGGCGCTTCGACGGATGACCGATGCGTTCACGCGCCCGCGCGGTGCTCAGCCGGGTGGGAGGGCGAGCCGCAGGACGATCTCGCCGTCGTCGATCTCACCGGTGGGCTCGAAGCCGAACTTGCGGTAGAAGGGCCAGGGTTCGCCGTCACCGGGCTCGTAGCTGGTCAGCAGCTCGGTGGCGCCGTCGGCGCGGACCAGGTCGGCGATCTGGGTGAGCACCTCCCGGCCGATGCCGTGCCCCTGGTGGTGCTTGTCGATGAGGAGGCGCCAGATGAAGTGCCGTCCCTGGTAGGGGCCGGCCGGCGGTCTCCACGACAGCATCACGAAGCCGACCGGCTCGTCGCCGCGGTACACGGCGCGGTACCAGGGGTTGGCGTCCGGCATCTTCGCCGCCTGCTTGAGCGACAGGGACACCGACGCGACGAACTGCTTCTGCTTGTGCCGGACGCGCAGGGCACGGACGGCCTCGCGGTTGTCGTCGGTGATCTCCCGGAGGTGCACGCCTGGGGACGTCATGCCACACCCTTTCCCTGTGCGTACGCGTAGCCGCGGGCGCCGGGTCGTACGTCCTCGCAGCGTATGCGGCCCGCCGCGCCCGGAGCGGGACTGGCGCGCCGGGAGGTGTGCGGACCCGGGCGGCGCATCCAGGGCCTGTGGCGTTCGACCGGCTGTTAGAGTCCGGCCTTGCCGGTTCCCGCCACCGTACGCAGGCGGCGGAGGATCCATGAGCGATCGGACCGCGAAGGACAACGATGGTCGAATTGGTACGGACCCTGGTCGAGGCACTCGTGCAAGGGCTGCCGGGACTGAGGGCGATCCGCGAGGAGAAGCGGCGCCGCAAACTCGGCGCGGAGCTGTTCATCCTCTACGTGCGGCTCAACGAGGTGATGCTGGAGGCGGAAGGCATCGTCAGGAACCTGGAGGGCTACGCGGAGCGGATGGGCCGGCACCTCGAGCACGGTGACGACGCGTACGCGCTCGGCGCGGGGGGCTGGGTCGCCCGGGGTGTGCAGAGGCAGATCGTGAACCTCGCGCGGATCTCCGGCCTGATGGGTGACCACGGTGTGGCGCTGCAGATCATCGACCCCGAGGCCTACAACCGGCTCCAGCCGCTGCTCAGCGGCAAGTTCAACGCCCTGCAGGTGCTCCTCGCCATCATGCGCTCCGGGGCCCTGCCGCTCGCCCCGACGCAGGAGGACCTCGCGAGGGCGATGGACGTCGGTCATCCCGGCAGCAGGGAGGGGCAGCGCCGGATGATGGCCAACCTGGAGGAGTTCGCGCCCCGGTGGCGTGACACCGCGCTCGCCACGTCGTCCCCATGGGGACCGTCGACGTACGAATCCGTCGTCCGGTACCTGCGGGAGCGCGAGCCGCGCGAGCAGCTGTCCGAGATCCGCGCCGCCCTGGAGTCGCTGCGGACGGCCCTCGAAAAGCACTTCACGATCTCCGACGTACTGCTGGAGGTCGGGGACGTGCGCATGGGGTATCGGAGCGGCAGCTTCGTGGAGTGACCGCCCGGGCGGTGGACTAGGCGGGGTCGAGCGGTTCCCACGGGGGCGTGCCGCGGTAGGCGCGGCCGACCATCGTGACCCAGCGGTGGACCGCGTCCTCGTTGGGGGCGAAGGGGCCGGGGAGGTAGTGCGGGGAGGCCAGGCCGCGCTGCACCGACTCGCAGGCGGCCCAGTCCTGCCGGTTCGTGCGGTCCCAGAACTCCACGGCGTACGAGGCGTCGGTCACGCCCTGGGGTACGTACCAGGTGCAGGTGACCCGGGTGAGGTCCGGGGCTTCCGGGACGAGCAGATGGGTCATCACGTAGTCGGGGTGCAGGGAGAGCAGCAGGTTCGGGAAGAGGCCGAGGTACAGCACGCGGCGCCGGTCCGTGCCGTCGATGAAGGTCCCCCGGGACCGGCCGGTCAGGGACATCGTCTCCGCGCCGTCCCGCAGGTCCATCGCCCCGCCCACCCATGCGCCGGGGAGGTCGTAGTTGTCGCCGCTGGCCGGCGGGGACACGGCGCACAGCTCGGGGTGGATCAGCGGGGAGTGGTAGCACTCGTGGTAGTTCTCGGCGATCACCTTCCAGTTCGCGCGGACCGTGTACGCGTGCCGCTCGGCGGCCTTCAGCTCCCCGGGGGCGTACGGGTCGACCAGCGGGCCCATCCCGCCGAGGTGCTCGGCGAACGGTGCCGCGCCGCCGGTCGCGTTGGCCATGACCCAGCCGTGCCACTCGACGGCGGGCAGTCCGGCCAGCCCGTGGTCCCGGCGCTCGAAGGAGGGCACGTCCTGGAAGCCGGGCGCCCTGCGCAACGCGCCGTCCAGGCCGTACGCCCAGGCGTGGTAGGGGCACGGGACGATGTCCCGGGTGCCCGTGCCGCCCTCGGGCAGGAGTTCGTGGGCCCGGTGCCGGCAGGTGTTGGCGAACGCGCGGACGGCGCCGCCGTCCCCGGAGCGCGTGAGCAGGACCGGGACGTCGCCCACGACCAGGTCGCGCTGCGTGACGGCGGTCCCGTCCGGCCCGGTGAACAGGTCGTCGGTGCGGCCGAGGCAGCACCAGGTGCCGGCGAACAGGTGCCGCCGCTCCCAGTCGAGGACGGCGGCCGAGGTGTACGCCTCGCCGGGCAGCATCGTCGAGGTTCCGAACGGCCGCAGTGCGCGGTCCAGTTCACCGGGCGGGACGGGGGCCTCGGGGAAGACGGGACGTGCCATCGCACACCTCCGGACGGGGCTGCCTGGACGGGCGGGCATGGTATCCCGGCCCTGGGCGGCCGGGTCAGATCCAGGTGTTCAGCCACATCCGGGCGTGCCAGTCGTCGTACGGGATCGTCCGCCCGGTGTAGATCGGGAAGAAGTAGATGAAGTTCCAGACGATCAGCAGGACGAGGACGCCCGCGGCCACCGCCCCGTAGGTGCGGCGGCGTTCGCCGGCGCCGGGCCGGCCGAGGAGCGCGCCGAGCGTCATGGCGAGAGCCAGGCAGAGGTAGGGGAGGAAGACGACGGCGTAGAAGGAGAAGATGGTGCGGTTCTGGTAGTGGAACCACGGGAGGTAGCCCGCGGCGACCGCGCACAGGAGGGCGCCGGCGCGCCAGTCACGGCGCAGCGCCCAGCGGTAGAGCAGGTAGACGAGGGCGAAGCAGGCCGCCCACCACAGCAGCGGCGTGCCGAGGGCGAGGATCTCCCGCGAGCAGTTGGCGGCGCCGCAGCCGTCCTGCCCCGTCTTGGGGGACTCGTAGAAGAAGGACACCGGGCGGCCCAGCACCAGCCAGCTCCACGGGTTGGACTGGTACGGGTGCGGGTCCTCCAGGCCGACGTTGAACTGGTAGACCGCGTACTCGTAGTGCCACAGGCTGCGCAGCGGCGCCGGGATCCACGACCACGTGCCGCCGCGCCCGTCGGCCCAGTCCCGGCCGTAGCCGTCGTCGCTGAGGAACCAGCCGGTCCAGGTCACCAGGTACGTGACCAGGGCGACCGGGACGAGGGACAGGAAGGACCAGCCGAGGTCGCGGCGGAGCACCGCGCGGCGGGGGCGGCGGGCCCCGGCCAGACGGCGGGCGCCGACGTCCCAGAGCACGGTCATCAGCAGGAAGAACGCCAGGTAGTACAGGCCGTTCCACTTGACGGCGGAGGCCAGGCCCAGGAGCGCGCCGGCCGCGAGCCGCCAGGGCCGCGGGCCGGTTCCCGCGCGGGCGCCGGTGACCGCGTCGGGCCCGGCGAAGCCGTCGGGGTCCACCGGGAGGGCCGCCGCGAGCCGGGCCCGCGCGCGGTCGCGG
Organism: Streptomyces sp. NPDC001902; assembly: GCF_042891295.1. Classification (NCBI taxonomy): domain Bacteria; kingdom Bacillati; phylum Actinomycetota; class Actinomycetes; order Kitasatosporales; family Streptomycetaceae; genus Streptomyces; species Streptomyces sp. NPDC001902. The sequence continues at coordinate 266,086 of NZ_JBIATA010000005.1, forward strand.
TCGATCAGCAGGCAGCCGAACGCCGCCAGCACGAAGAACATGACGACCACGTCGAGGAGGGCGACCCGGCTCATCACGAAGTGCAGCCCGTCCACCGCCATCAGGCCGCCCGCGAGGCAGCCCAGTGCCGTGGAGCGGAACAGCCGACGGCCGATGCGGCACAGCATCAGCACCGACAGCGTGCCGAGCACGGCCGCCATGAAGCGCCAGCCGAGCGGGTTCAGGCCGAACATCCACTCGCCGAGGGCGATCACCCACTTGCCCATCGGCGGGTGCGCCATGAAGTGGCCGGTCCCGGAGAGCGGGATGACCTGGGGGTCCCCCAGGATCTGCGGGTCGGAGACCTTGCGGTCGGGCCAGGTGCCCTCGTAGCCGAGGCGGAGCAGGGACCAGGAGTCCTTGGCGTAGAACGTCTCGTCGAAGACGATGGCGCGCGGGCTGCCGAGGTCCACGAAGCGCAGCACTCCGGCGAGGACGGCGACCAGGGCGGGGCCGAGCCAGCCCATGGCCCGTGCGGCGCGGTGCGCCCGCGCCGGACCCAGGCCCAGGGCCTGCCATGTTCGGGTGCCCGGTTCGGGGAAGGGCGGGACCAGCCGCTCGCGCGTGTCGGTCCGGGGGCGTGGGCTGTGGCCGAACCGGCGCAGTCGCAGCGGCCAGTCGGCGGCGGTCGCCGCCCGGGGGCCGCCGGCGGCGTCTTCGGTGCGGTCCGGCGTAGCGGTGTCCGTCGTCACCCGGCCATCCTAGGGACGTTGTCGGATCGTCATACTGGCCCCCGTGTTCGAGGAGATCCTGGTGTCGGTCTCGGACGACCCGGCGGTGGAGTTGTTCGTCGCCCGGGCGGGCCGTCCGTCCGGGCCGCCGCTGCTGGTGGTGCACGGCGGACCCGACTGGGACCACACCTATCTGCGCCGGCCCCTGGACCGGCTCGCCGGGCACCGCCGGATCGTCCTCCCGGACCTGCGCGGCTGCGGGCGCTCCACGCGCGGGCTCGCCGACGGCCACTACACGCCGGACGCGGCCACCGCCGACCTCGTGCGGCTGCTGGACGCCCTGGGGATCGGGCGGACGGACGTCCTCGGCTTCTCGTATGGAGGGCTGATCGCGCAGCGCCTCGCCCTGGCCGCCCCCGGGCGTGTACGACGCCTGGTGATCGCGTCGAGCAGTGTCCTGCCGGTGCCGCCGGACGCCTTCGACGGCTGGCCGGAGCGCGAGGAGCGGCTGGCGGCGGAGGCCGCGGTGTGGTCCGACCCCTCGTTGTCCGGAGCGGCCCTCACACGTGCGGCCGCCGTGGCCTCCGCACGGGCGAACGTGTGGCGGGAGGAGGCCCTGCCGGGTTACCTCGACGTCCTGCGCGGCGTCCGCTTCACCGGGGAGTGGCTGCGCCCCTGGCAGGCCGGGACGCTGCCGGGGCCGCGCCGCCCCGGCGACCCCGGGCGGCTCGCGGCGCTCGGCGTGCCCGTGCTGCTGCTGCACGGGCGGCAGGACATGACCTTCCCGGCCGGCCTGGTCGCACCCACGCTGCGGCTCCTCCCGTCCGCGCGGGCCGCGGTGATCGAGGAGGCGGGGCACATGGCCCACGTCGACCAGCCGGACGCCTGGCTGGAGGCCCTGGAGGACTTCCTCTCGCAGGACTGACCACGGCCGTGCCCGCGGAGCGACCCGGCTCAGACGACCGGCGCCCGGTGCAGGGCCGGCGGAAGGATCCCCGCGTCGTCGAAGCGCCGCTCCAGTGCCTCGGTGCCGTGCGCGCGGCGGAAGGCGATCTCGGACGCGGTCACCGGCAGCAGCCACAGCAGACGGGCGTGGCCGTCCGGCAGCCGGTACACCTCCAGATCGGGGCCGTACAGATACGGGAGGCTGACCAGGATGTGGTCGCAGGCCGAACCGGGGACCCAGGGCTCGCCGACCGGCAGGCTGTGGCCCCCGTCGAGCGGACGCGGCCGGGGACCGCGGTGGCAGTGGGCGGTCATGGCGACCAGGTCGGCGAAGCGGGGGTCGCGGACCGGGGCGGTCAGCACGAACTCCAGGCGGTGGCCGTCGCGGTCGGCCCGTGACCCGCGACCGGCCGTGACGTAGGTCCAGTAGCCGCCGCGGGGGCCCGGGCCCACCTCCAGGACGCGCAGTCCGGGGACCGTGCCGCGCCGTCCGTCGCCCAGGTCGTGGTCGGCCGTGCCCACCGGGTGGCCCGCGAAGAACCTCCGCACGTGCCGGTCGAGCGCCTCTTGCGTCGGGTCCGCCCCGCTCGTCGTCATGGCGGGGGCCATGTCAGGTGCCCGGCGCCCGGCCCCGCCCCACCCCGTGGGGCGCGAGGGGCCCCGCCGTACGCCACGGCGCGCACCGGTGCGCGCCGTGTGGCGCGGGCTACGGGACGTGCGCACCGGTGCCCGGCCCCGGCGGTGGGGCGGAAGTGACACCGCTGACGGGTGGAGCCGCCGTGGTCGCCCTCCGGGGTGCGCCGACGCGCGCCAATGCCGACGCCTCGCGCGTCCGTTGCGGTAACGAGGGGTGACGGGAGGCCGAAGCGCACCCGCCGGGCGCCCGCACGTCTAGGCTGGTGCTGCGCGCTCACGCGCCCCCGGACACCGCTGCATTGGAGATCCCGCCATGGCCGCTGACCGCCTCGACCTGCCGCCGGTGAGGCTGCTGCCCGAGGAGGAGCTGGCGCGGCTCGCACTCGCCGTACCGCTCCTCGACCGCGCGGTACGGCTGGCGCGCTGGTGCGCGCCGCACGTGACCGTGGACGCGATGGGGGAGCTGACCGCCGAGGACGTCCCGCGCGCGGTCCGCGAGCTGGGTCTGGAGGAGCAGCCGGACGGCCCGGCGGAGACGACCCAGGCCTGGGGCGTGGCCGTGGACGCGGGCCTCGTCGACCTGGACATCGCGGACACCGCGGACGAGGACGAGGAGGGCGGCGCCCCGAGCGTGGCCCTGGACGAGCCCGCGGGGCGCGCCGTGCCCGGCGAGGCGCTGACGCGGCTGGACACGGGCGAGCCCCGCGAGGTGCTGGAGCTGTGGCTCGCCGCACTGGACACGGCGCTGGCCGAGGCCGCGACCCCCGACCTGGACGGCCTGCTGGAGGAACTGGGCCCGGACGGGGAGGTCGACCTGAGCACCCTGGACTGGGACCCGGAGGAGGAGGCCGAGTTCCTCGACGGCGCGCTCGCCAACCTGTACCTCTTCACTGTCATGGAGGATGCCGGCGGCGACGCCAAGGACGCAGTGCCGCTGCCGGTCCTGGCCGCCTCCCTCGTCGTCCCCGAGGACGTGGAGGAGCCGAGCGACGCCCTGCTGGAGGACGTCACCGAGGTGATGATGCGCCTCGACGAGCACTTCCGGCTGCTCACGACCACCGGGCTGCTGGAGTACCAGCCGCTGGACGAGGCGCTGATCGAGGAGGCCGAGTCCGAGGACGCCGGTCCCGCCGAGGGGACGGTGGCCTTCCCGCAGGAGATCGGGCCCGATGAGGTCTCCCGGTACGGCCTGGTGCGGCTGACCCCGCTCGGCGCGTACGGCGTGCGGTCCCGGATGGTCGAGGCCGGCCTGCACGCCCCGGTCGCCGGTGACCTGGCCGGGGAGCCCGCCGCCGCCCTCCTGGAGGTGCTGTTCCGGTACCCGGACCAGATCGCCCGCCGGGAGGCCGACGCGTGGCTCGGCAACCGCAAGCCGTACGACGCGGCCCGTGAGCTGCTGGAGGCGGCACGCGGCGAGGACCGCAACGCACCCGGCCGCCGGCTGGTCGCCCAGCAGACCCTGAGCCTGCTCGGCGACGAGGCCGAGCCGGCCCTGCGCGAGGTCCTGCCCGACCGCCAGCTCGGCGGACTGGCCCGGGTCTGGCTGACCGAACGCGAGGCGGCGGACGTCCCCGCGCCCGACGAGGACATGATCTTCTGGCTCACGGTCGACACCATCGCCGCCCAGCTCGACGCCGACGACGACCCCGAGTTGCTGCGCGAGCTGGTCACCGACCTCGTCGCCCGGCACGACGGGTTCTTCACCGCGGCCTGGCGGGTGGACCACCCGGCGACCGCCGACGTCCTGGAGGCCATGGGCCGCATCCACCCCGACAAGCGGCTGGCCAAGGAGGCGCGCAAGGCCGCGTTCAAGTCCCGTTCGGCGGGACCCACGGCGCCCTGAGCCGCCTGCCGCGGCGCGGAACGGGGCGCGGAGGAGGCCCGAACGCCTCAGGGAATGGGCGTCGGAATGTCCCGCTCAGTTCAACTCCCGTTCGCCACGGGGCGGGAGCGTGACTGCGGCAGAGCAGTGACCTCGTGGCCCCAGGAGACAACGATGCCGCTCACCCGTAGAGACTTCGCCAAGCGCACGGCGATCACCGGCGCCGGAGTCGCGCTGGCCGGAACCGTCGACGTCCTCGCGACCGCACCGGGTGCGCTCGCCGCCGAGGCCCCGGCGACCGCCGCGGAGGCCGGGGCGTCCCGGCACCACGGCCAGCTGGGTTACGGCGAGCTGATCAAGGACCCCAAGGGCATTCTGGCCCTGCCCAAGGGCTTCTCGTACCGCGTCATCACCCGGACCGGCGTCACCAAGCTGGAGTCCGGCGAGTCGACCCCCTCCAACCACGACGGCACCGCGACCTTCGAGGGCCTGCGCGGCGCCACGCTGCTCGCCAACAACCACGAGCTGGCCGGCGCCCGCGCCGACTGGCCGCACCCGGTCCCGCTGACCGAGGGCCTGGTCTACGACTCCGGCGCGGCCGGCGGCGTGACCATCGTCGAGGTCGCCCAGCACGGCGGCCACGTCGTGGAGTGGGTCGGCGTGGCCGGCACCGTCACCAACTGCGCGGGCGGCCGCACCCCCTGGGGCACCTGGCTGACCTGCGAGGAGACCGAGGACAGGGCCGGCAAGAACGGCTTCCTGAAGGACCACGGCTACGTCTTCGAGGTTGACCCGTACGACCGCAAGGCCAACCGCGACCCCAAGCCGATCAAGGCCCTGGGCCGCTACGCGCACGAGGCGGTCGTCGTCGACCCCAAGCGCGGCCACCTCTTCCTCACCGAGGACGCCTCCAACCCCAACGGCCTGTTCTTCCGCTGGACCCCGCCGGCCGGCTTCCACCACGGCCGCGGCAAGCTGCGTGCCCTCAAGGCCGACGCGGGTGTGCTGCAGGCCTTCAAGTGCTTCGACTCCGGCGGCAGGTTCGTCGACGACCTGTCCCGTGCCACGAAGATCGGCACGGTCTACGGCGTGGACTGGGTGGACGTCCCGGACCGGGACGCCGCCACCACCTCCGTCCGCAAGCAGTTCGCGGCCGGCGAGGTCACCCGGGCCCGCAAGCTGGAGGGCATGTGGTGGGGCGACGGCGGCGTGTACGTCGTCTCCTCCTACGCGCGCGAGGAGAGCCCGGGCGCGGCCCACGACGGTGCCGTGTGGTTCTACGACCCCAAGCGCCGCACCCTGACCCTCAAGGTCCTCCTGGGCGTCAACCCCGACCCGTCGGTCGACGGCGCCTTCGACGGCCCGGACAACATCACCGTCTCGCCCTACGGCGGCCTGGTCATCGCCGAGGACGGCGAGGGCCAGCAGCACCTGTTCGGCGCGCTCGGCGACGGCCGCACCTACCCGATCGCCCGCAACGAGCTGAACATCGGCACCGCGCAGGAGCCGGAGTACAGCGAGTTCACCGGTGTGACCTTCTCGCCGGACGGCAGGACGCTGTTCGCCAACATCCAGGTGCCGGGCATCATGCTGGCCATCACCGGACCGTGGCGCCGCCAGGGCCACGGCGGCGCCTGCTGAGCTCCGACCGCACCACCCGCGCCCGGTGGTCCGTGCCCCGCACGGACCACCGGGCGCACCCGCGTCGCTCAGAGCGCCTGCGCGGCGGGCTTGACCATGCCCTTCACGGTGCGGGAGTCGACGAAGTCGCCCAGCGCCGTCATCTCCCACTCGCCGGAGAACTGGCGGACGAACTTGGCCATCATCACGCCCGTGCGGGGCTCGGCGCCGGTGAGGTCGAAGCGCACCAGCTCCTCGCCCGTCGTGCCGTCCAGCAGGCGGCAGTAGGCCTTGGCCACCTGGTTGAACTTCTGGCCGGAGAAGGAGTTCACCGTGAAGACCAGCCCGGTGACCTCGGGCGGCAGCCCGCCGAGGTGGACGGTGATGACCTCGTCGTCGCCCGCGCCCTCGCCGGTGAGGTTGTCACCGGAGTGCTGGATCGCCCCGCCCAGGATGGTGAGCCGGCCGAAGTAGCAGGACTCGATGTGGTTGCGCTGCGGCCCGTACGCGATGACCGAGGCGTCCAGGTCGATGTCCTTGCCGCGGTAGGCGGGCTCCCAGCCGAGGCCCATGCGGACCGAGGTCATCAGCGGCTTGCCACCCTTGACCAGGGAGACCGTCTGGTTCTTCTGGAGGTTGACCCGGCCCTTGTCCAGGTTGATCTTGCCGGTGCCGACCGGTGGGGCGGGGGGTGCCGGGGGCACGGGCGGCGCCGGGGGCGCGGGGGGAGGCGTCATGGCGGCGGCCGGGGGCGCGGGCGGCGGGGGAGCCACGGGCGGCGCCTGGGGCGGTGCCTGCGGCGCGGCGGCCGCGGGCTCGTCGACGGACACGCCGAAGTCGGTCGCGATGCCCGCCAGCCCGTTGGCGTACCCCTGGCCGACCGCGCGGGCCTTCCAGGCGCCGGAGCGGCGGTAGATCTCGACCACCACGAGGGCGGTTTCGGTGCTCAGGGCGGGCGGGGTGAAGGTCGCCAGGACGGCGCCGCTGTCGGCGTCCCGCACCGTCGCCGTCGGCTCGGTGCCGGCGAAGGTCGCCCCGGGCGCGTCGGGGCTCGCCGTCACGACGATCTTCTCGATGCCGGCGGGCACGGCCACCGTGTCCACCGTGATCGCGTCGGGGGAGGTGCCGCCGCCGGACCGGTAGGTCACACCCGGCCCCGCGGGCTGGTTGTAGAACACGAAGTCGTCGTCGGAGCGCACCTTGCCGTCGGCGGCGATCAGGAGGCCCGACACATCAAGCCGCACGGGCGCGGATACCTCCACTGCCACGCGTGCCGCGGAGAGCGGGATGTTCGAGCCGGGTGTCATTGCGGTCATGTTCCGCTTAACGATCGTTCCGGGTTTACGGTTCCATTACCGAACGGAGTTTTCACGTGTCACGCATCGTGGTCATCAGCGGCGGCGGTACGGGGATCGGCCTGGCCGTCGCGGAGGCGTTCGTCCGCGACGGGGACCAGGTCGTGCTGGTCGGACGGCGCAAGGACGTCCTGGACGGGGCGGTCGCCCGGCTGGGTTCCGGATCGGCCCTGGCGGTCCCGGCGGACCTGACCGACGAGGCGGGGACGGCCGGGGTCCGCGAGCTCGTGGCCGAGCGCTTCGGGCGGGTGGACGTCCTGGTCAACAACGCGGGCGGGAACGTCGCGCTCGGCGGCGGGGAACCGTCGCTCACCGAACTGTGGACGGGCAACTTCCGGTCCAACGTGCTGACCGCCGTGCTCCTCACCGAGGCGCTGCGCGACCTGCTGGCCGACGGCGGCCGGGTGCTGCTGCTCAGCTCCATCGCCGCGGTGCGCGGCGGCGGGTCCGGCTCGTACGGCGCCGCCAAGGCCGCCCTGCACCCGTACGCCTACGACCTGGCGGCGGACCTGGGCGGGCGCGGGATCACGGTCAACGTCATCGCGCCCGGCTTCATCGACGACACCGAGTTCTTCGGCGGGCGCATGACGCAGGAGCGGCGCGCGTTCCTCGTCGGCCAGAGCCTCACCGGCCGGGTCGGCGTCCCCGAGGACGTCGCCTCGCTCGCCCACTGGCTCGCCTCCCCTGGTGCCGCCCACATCACCGCGCAGATCCACCAGGTGAACGGCGGCGCGGAACGCGGCCGCTGAGGGCCGCCGCGTCAGTGGGGCCAGAGGGGCGGATGCGTGGTGAAGTGGCCGCCGAGGTGCGCGTGGTCCGGGTTGTCCGGGTCGAGTTCGCCCTGCTCGGCGATGAGCTTGGCCGCGAAGGGCTCGGAGTCGTCCTGCGGCTCGTAGCCCAGCGCCCGCGCGGAGGACAGGTCCCACCACAGCCGGGTGTTGGCGGAGCTGCCGTGGACCACGGTGTGCCCGACGCCCTCGGCGGTGAGGGCGGCGTGCAGCAGCCGGGCGCCGTCCTCGGGGCTCATCCAGACCGACAACATGCGCACCGAGGTCGGCTCCCGGAAGCAGGAGCCGATGCGGATGGAGACGGTCTCCAGGCCGTGCAGGTCCCAGTAGAGCTGGGCGAGGTCCTCGCCGAAGCACTTGGACAGGCCGTAGAAGGTGTCGGGGCGGCGCGGGGTGTCGACCGGGATGAGCGGGTCGTCCCCGACCGGGCGCGGGGTGAAGCCCACGGCGTGGTTGCTGGAGGCGAAGACGATCCGCGGCACGCCCTCCTCGCGGGCGGCCTCGTAGAGGTGGTAGGTGCCCTCGATGTTGGCGCGCAGGATCTTCTCGAAGGGGGCTTCCAGGGAGATGCCCGCGAGGTGGATGATCGCGTCGACCCCGCGTACGGCCTCGCGCAGGGCGGCGCGGTCCGCCAGGTCCGCGGTGATCGCGTCGGGCGCGCCCTCGACGGGCCGCACGTCGAGCAGGCGCAGCCGGTAGCCGTAGGCCGGCAGCAGCTCGCGCATCAGGGTGCCCAGGCCGCCTGCGGCGCCGGTGAGCAGGACGGTGCGGGGAGCGGGCATGCGCGGGTCTCCTCGATCGGGCGTCCACGTTCGTGGATGTCATTCATATGCATGGACACGCTAAAGAGACCTTGTCGAAGCGTCAAGACTCCACCACCTGCGGCTGTCTTTCTTGACCCCTCCTTATGTGCTGCCTTAGCGTAAACGCGTTCATGAATATAGACATCGATCAGATGAGCGCACAGACGCCAGTCCTCAGGGAGAACCCGATGACCGATGCCGCCTCACTCTCCGCGCGCCTCGACGGCCTGCTGTTCTTCCCCGTGACGCCCTTCGGCCCGGACGGCGCCGTTGACCTGGAGGTCTTCCGCGCGCACGTGCGCCGCGGGATCGAGGCCGGAGCCGGGGCGGTCTTCGCGTGCTGCGGCACCGGCGAGTTCCACGCGCTGACGCCCGAGGAGTTCCGCGCCTGCGTGGCCGCGGCCGTCGAGGAGTCCGCGGGCCGGGTCCCCGTCGTCGCCGGCGCCGGGTACGGCACCGCCCTGGCCCTGCAGTTCGCTCGCCTCGCCGAGGAGGCGGGCGCCGACGGACTGCTCGCCATGCCGCCCTACCTCGTCGTCGCCGACCAGGCCGGACTGCTGCGGCACTACGCGGCGCTCGCCGCGGGCACCTCGCTCGACGTCATCGTCTACCAGCGCGACAACGCCGTCCTCACCCCCGCGACCGTCGCCGAACTCGCCCGCATCCCGCGCATCATCGGCCTCAAGGACGGCGTCGGCGACCTCGACCTGATGCAGCGCATCATCAGCGCCGTCCGCAGCACGGTCCCCGACCGCGACTTCCGCTACTTCAACGGCCTCCCCACCGCCGAACTCACCGGCCTCGCCTACCGCGGCATCGGCGTCACCCTCTACTCCTCCGCCGTCTTCTGCTTCGCGCCCGAGATCGCCCTCGCCTTCCACCGCGCCCTGACCGGCGGCGACGACACCACCGTGAACGCCCTCCTCGACGGCTTCTACCGGCCGCTGGTGGAACTGCGCCAGCAGGGCCGCGGCTACGCCGTCTCCCTGGTCAAGGCCGGCGTCCGGCTGCGCGGGCTGGACGTCGGCGAGGTGCGCCCGCCGCTGTCCGAGCCCGCGCCCGCGCACATCAAGGAACTGGCCGAACTCATCGACCGCGGACTCGCCCTGCTCGGCGAGGACTGACGTACGGTGACCCGCGTCAACCCCCACCCCCAGGAGCCGCGTTGAGAGCCTCCACCTTCGTCTACCCGTGGGACGTCGTCGGCGACCCGGAGGCGGCGGACCGCATCGCCGGCCTCGGCGTGCAGCAGGTCACCCTCGCCTCCGCCTACCACTCCACGCGGGCGCTGACCCCACGCCACCCCCGGCACCGCGTCGTCACCGCCCGCCACGCCGCCGTGCTCTACCCGCCGGACGAGCGGCGCTGGGCGGGGCGCGCCCTGCGGCCGTACACCCAGGACTGGGCGGGCGCCGAGGACGCCTACGGCGAGGCCGCCCGGGCCCTGCGGGCGGCCGGACTGGCCGTGCACTCCTGGGTCGTGCTCGCCCACAACTCCCGTCTCGGGGACGAACACCCCCGGGTGAGCGTGCGCAACGCCTACGGCGACCCCTACCCGTGGGCGCCGTGCATCGCCCAGCCGGAGGTGCGCGAGTACCTCGTCACGCTGGCGGCGGAGGCCGCGGTGCGGCCGGGGACCGGGACGGAGGGTACGGAACTGGAGTCCTGCGGCTGGTACGGCCTCGCCCACCTGCACGCCCACGACAAGACGGGCGGCGTGCCGCTGCCCGGGGCCGCGCAGTACCTGATGTCCCTGTGCTTCTGCCCCACGTGCGAGGCGGGGTACGCCGCGCTGGGCGCGGACCCGGACGAACTGCGCGCGGCCGTGCGCGACGCCCTGGCGCCGGTGTGGGCGGGGGAGTGGACCCCGGGGCCCGACGAGTGGGCCGACGTCGAGAAGCTGCTCGGGGCGGACCTCGCGGGGCTGACGATGGCCTGGCGGGGCCCCGTCGCGCGGGAGTTGCAGCGGGCGGCGGTGGAGGCGGTACGGGGTGCGGCGGCACGGGCCGGGGCCGCACCGGGGTTCCAGGTGCTGCTGCACGCGGATCCGCACACCCACCGCTGCGGGGCCAACGTGGGCGTCGACCCGGGGTACGTCCTGGGCCACGCGGACGGGCTCGTGCTGCCCGGGGCCGACCTGGTGGCGGCCTGCGTGCCGCACGCACGGGCGGGCACCGTGCTGGCCGCCAACTTCCCCGTGGTCGCGGGAATGGGGGGCAGCCCCGGCACGCTGGCCGCGGACGCCTCCCGGGCGGCTGCGGCCGGGGCGACGGAGCTGCGGCTCTACCACGCGGGGCTCGCGTCCGCGGGGGACCTGGCGGGGGTGCGGGCGTTCTTGGCGGGGGTGGGGTGAGGCTTGCGCCTCGGGTGCGGGTGGGTTGTTGTGTGCGGGTTGGTTGCGCCTGCGGCGGGCATCCCCGCCCGCCCTCCCTCCCCCCAGCCTTTGGCCGGGGGACCCCCATCCGGCGCGGTCAGTGACCGCCCCGCTGCGTACGTATGGGGTCGGTGCCGCGCCGGGGTACGCCCCCAGCCTTCGGCCGGGGGCCCCCACCTCGGGGCTCGCGGTTTACGCCCACGTCATTCGGCGCCGGGTCCCCCGCTCGTCCCCTGTGGGGGCACCCCGCCACACCCCCTCCTGCCGGTGTGGGCGACTGACGGCCGGAGGGTGGTAATGACGGGAGTCCCCTTCCGCCGACAGCAGCGCACCGGTATACCGGCGGGGTGATCGCAAAGGTGAGGGCCGTCCTTCTGGACTGGGTGGGAACGCTCATCGTCCCCAAGTGGGGTCCTGACCATGCCGGTCCGAAGGGCGGGGCGTGGATCGAGGGCGCGTTGAGGCATCTCGCCCGGGACGCCTCGCCGTCGGAGGTGCGGCGGCTCAGCGCTGGTCTCGACGCGGCGATCAGGCAACCTGAAGTGGCGCGGGCCATGAACGGCGCGGACGTGTCCGTGGAGTCGTACCGGGCCGGGTTCAGGCACTGGGCCTCGGCCGCGGGCATCGACGAGGCGCTGATGGACGCCCTGTATGCCGAACTGGCGCAAACCGGACGTCGATCTCTTCGCGGTGGACGTGGGGCCGACACTTGCGACGCTCAAGGCCGCCGGGGTGCGGGTTGCCGTGGTCAGCGACGTCCACTTCGACATCCGCCCGTGGTTCGAGAAGGCGGGCCTCGACGGTTACGTCGACCGGTTCGTGCTGTCCTTCGAGCATGGTGTGTGCAAGCCCGATCCCGCCATCTTCCGACTGGCGTTGGACGAGCTCGCGGTGGGTCCGGGCGAGGCGCTGATGGTCGGGGACCGTTCCGCCTATGACGGTGCGGCGGTCGAGGCGGGCATCGCGACCCTGCTGGTCCCCCCTCTCGCCGAGGCCACCGACGAACGCCTGCACCTCGTGCTCGCATCCTGCGGACTGCCCTGGAACGTGCGCCCCTGACACCCCCACCGGCCGTCAGTCGCCCACACAGCGGGAGGGGGTGTGGCGGGGTGCGCCCATGGGGGTCCCCCCGGCCGAAGGCTGAGGGAGGGAGGGCGGGCGGGGGGTGCCCGCCGCAGGCGCAGACAACCCGCACACGACAACAACCGCACCGCACACAAAGTGCGTCGGGCCCATTGACGAACCCCGCCCCCCGCCCTACTTTCATCGCGTCGTACTTCGTACGTCATATATGAGACGCCCTACGTGAGATCCGAAAGAGCACCCATGGACCTGCTCGCCGGCACCGCGCCGACGCCGATTCCGTCCCGTACCCAGGTCGTGCTGGAAACGATCAAGCACGGGATACTGACCGGGCAGCTGAAGCCCGGTCAGGCACTCGTGGAGGCCGAGCTGGCCGCGCAGTTCGGGGTGTCGAAGACGCCCGTACGGGAGGCGCTCAAGACGCTCGCCGGCACCGGGCTGGTCGTGATGAGCCAGTACAAGGGCGTGACCGTGCGGACCGTGGACGCGGAGATGGCGCGTCAGGTGTACGACGTGCGCCTGCTGCTGGAGCCGGAGGCGCTGCGCCGTACCGTCACGCACCGCGCCCCGCTGGACGCCGCACGGGACGCACTGTCGCGGGCCGACGAGGCGGGGGACCGGGCCGACCGGTCGCTCGCCAACCGGGAGTTCCACCGGGCGCTGTACACGCCGTGCGGCAACCCCCTGCTGGCCCGGATGCTCGACGACGTGCGGGACCAGGCGGCCCTGGTCTCGGCGGTGGTCTGGCAGGAGACCCCGTCGTGGGAGCAGGAGGCCCGCGAGCACCGGGAGATCCTGGCGCGTGCCCTCGACGGGGACGCGGACGGCGCGGCGCGGCTGCTCCACGACCACATCGCGAGCTTCGTGGCCCGGGCGTTCCCCGAGGGCCCGGACGGCGTCGAAGGAACGGCCCGCTGAGCCGCGGGCGCGCGGGGTGAGGGGACGGCCCTCCGCGCGCCCGCTCCCCCCATGCCGCCCCCACGGCAACCCGTAGCGACCCGAGCTGAAGGGCAACCGCATGTCATTCGCAGAGCAGTCGTCGGCGCTCGCCGATGTCGTGGCGATCCCGGTGACCCCGTTCGGCGCGGACGGGGGCGTGGAGCCCACCGCGTACCGGGCGTTGCTGCGCAGACTGCTGGACTGCGGGGTGCGGACGGTCACGCCGAACGGCAACACCGGGGAGTTCTACGCCCTCGACCCGGCCGAGCGGCGGCTGGTCGTCGAGCTGACGATGGCCGAGGCGGACCCGGACACCCAGGTCGTGGTGGGCGTCGGCCACGACGTGCCGACCGCCGTGGCCGCCGCGCGGCACGCACGCGACGCCGGGGCGCAGATGGTGATGGTGCACCAGCCGATCCACCCGTACGTGTCGCCGGAGGGCTGGGTGGACTACCACCGCGCCGTCGCGGAGGCCGTCCCGGAGACCGGGGTCGTCCCGTACGTCCGCAACGCGGCGCTGGATGGGGGGCTGATCGCGCGCCTCGGCGAGCTGTGCCCGAACGTCGTCGGGGTGAAGTACGCGGTGCCGGACGCCGCCCGCTTCGCGGCGGTGGCCCGGGACGCGGGGCTGGACCGCTTCACCTGGGTCGCGGGCCTCGCCGAGCTGTACGCCCCCGCGTACTGGGCGGTCGGCGCGAGGGGCTTCACCTCGGGCCTGGTCAACGTCGCGCCCCGGGTGTCCCTGGAGATGCTGCGTGCGCTGCGCGACGGCGACTACGCGGCGGCGATGAAGGTGTGGGAGCAGATCAGGGAGTTCGAGGACCTGCGGGCCGAACAGAGCTCCGCCAACAACGTGTCGGTGGTCAAGGAGGCGCTGGCGGTGCTGGGACTGTGTCGCCGCGAGGTGCGCCCGCCCAGCCGCCTGCTGACCGGGGACCGGCGCGAGCGGGTGGCCGCCCTGCTCGCCGGCTGGGACCTGTGAGCCGGGACGGGACGGAGGGCCGCCATGAAGAAGCCGGAAGAGCTCCGCAGCCACCAGTGGTACGGGACGGACGGCCTGCGCTCGTTCAGCCACCGGGCCCGTACCCGGCAGCTGGGCTACCTGCCCGAGGAGCACTTGGGCAAGCCGGTCATCGCGGTCGTCAACACCTGGAGCGACATCAACCCCTGCCACGTCCACCTGCGCGAGCGGGCCCAGGCGGTCAAGCGCGGGGTGTGGCAGGCGGGCGGCTTCCCCCTGGAGTTCCCCGTCGCGACGCTGTCGGAGACGTACCAGAAGCCGACGCCGATGCTCTACCGCAACCTGCTCGCGATGGAGACCGAGGAGTTGCTGCGCTCCTACCCGGTGGACGGGGCGGTCCTGCTGGGCGGTTGCGACAAGTCCACCCCGGCGCTGCTGATGGGGGCCGCGAGCGCCGGCCTGCCGGCGGTGTTCGTGCCGGCCGGGCCCATGCTGCCCGGGCACTGGCGCTCCGAGGTGCTCGGCTCCGGCACCGACATGTGGAAGTACTGGGACGACAAGCGGGCCGGCCTCATCGGTGACTGCGAGATGGCCGAGCTGGAGAGCGGGCTGGCCCGTTCGCCCGGCCACTGCATGACCATGGGCACCGCCTCCACGCTGACCGCGGCGGCGGAGGCGCTGGGGATGACGGTGCCGGGCGCGTCGTCGATCCCCGCCGTCGACTCCGGGCACGACCGCATGGCGGCCGCCTCCGGGATGCGGATCGTCGACCTCGTGCGGGAGGACCTGCGGCCGTCGGCGATCCTGACCCGCGAGGCGTACGAGGACGCGGTGGCCACGGTGCTCGCCCTCGGCGGTTCGACCAACGCCGTGATCCACCTGATCGCGATGGCCGGGCGCAGCGGTGTCCCGCTGACGCTGGACGACTTCGACCGCATCGCCCGCACGGTGCCGGTCCTGGCGAACCTCCGGCCGGGCGGCCGCCACCTGATGGAGGACTTCCACTTCGCCGGCGGCCTCCCGGGGTTCCTGACCCGGCTGCGGGACGCCGGTGTGCTGCACCTCGACCGGCCGACCGTCGCGCACGCCACGCTCCGCGAACAGCTCGCCGGTGCCCTCGTCCACGACGAGGACGTGATCCGCCCGCTGGACAGGCCGCTCGCGGCCGAGGGCGGCGTCGCCGTCCTGCGCGGCAACCTGTGCCCGGACGGCGCGGTCATCAAGCACATCGCCGCCGAGCCGCACCTGCTCAAGCACACCGGCCCGGCCGTGGTGTTCGACGACTACCGGACCCTGCAGCGCACCATCGACGACCCGGCGCTCGGCATCACCGAGGACAGCGTGCTCGTGCTGCGCGGCTCCGGTCCGCTCGGCGGCCCGGGCATGCCCGAGTACGGGATGCTGCCGCTGCCCGGCCACCTCCTGAAGAAGGGGGTGCGGGACATGGTGCGGATCTCCGACGCCCGGATGAGCGGGACGAGTTACGGCGCGTGCGTGCTGCACGTGGCGCCCGAGTCGCACGTGGGCGGGCCGCTCGCCCTCGTCCGCACCGGCGACCCGATCACCCTGGACGTCCAGGCGCGCACCCTGCGCCTGGAGGTCGACGACGCGGAAGTGGAACGCCGGCGCGCGCAGTGGCAGGCGCCGCCGCCCCGCTACGGACGCGGCTACGGCGCGCTGTACCAGGACCAGATCACCCAGGCCGACACCGGCTGCGACTTCCGCTTCCTGGCCCGGCCCGGAGAAGTGCCGGAGCCCTACGCGGGCTGACGCCCCGCCGCGCACCACGCCGTACCGCCCGTACCGCCACCGCGCCCGTGGCGGCCCCGCACCACTAGGCAAGCGCTTTCCCCGCACCCGTACGAAGGAGTACCGGTCATGGCCACAGCCGTGGCGAAACCACCCCGGCCCCCGCGGCGCCGGCCGTCCGGCGCGGCCCGGCGCACCCCGTACCTCCTGATCGCCCCCGCCGTCCTGCTGATGCTGGGCTTCATCGCCTACCCGATGGTCAGCGTCCTCTACTACAGCCTGCAGGACCACAACGTCACCAAGCCCTGGCGGAACGGCTTCGCCGGCTTCGGCAACTTCCAGCGGATCCTCTTCGACGACCCGCTGTTCTGGCAGAGCCTGCTCTTCAGCCTCAAGTGGGTCGCCGCGGAGGTGGGGCTGCAGCTCGCCCTCGGGCTGGCGCTCGCCCTGGTCGTCAACCAGACCTTCGTCGGCCGCGGACTGTCGCGCGCCCTGGTCTTCTCGCCGTGGGCCGTCTCCGGCGTACTGACCACCACGATCTGGATGCTGCTGTACAACCCCGCCACCGGCATCAGCCGCTACCTGGCGGACGCCGGCATCGGCGAGTACGGCACCTCGGTGCTCTCCGACCCCGACACCGTCTTCCCGGCCGCCGTCCTGGCCGAACTGTGGCGCGGGGTCCCGTTCTTCGCCATCCTCATCCTCGCCGACCTGCAGTCCATCCCGAACGAGCTGTACGAGGCGGCCTCGGTCGACGGCGCGGGCCGCTTCCGGCGGTTCTTCCACATCACGCTGCCCCACCTGCGGGACGCCATCGTGCTGTCCACGCTGCTGCGCGGGGTGTGGGAGTTCAACAACGTCGACCTGCTCTACACGCTCACCGGAGGCGGTCCCGCCGGTTCGACGACCACGCTGCCGCTGTACGTGGCCAACACCGGCATCGACGGCCACGACTTCGGCTACGCGTCCGCGCTCACCACCGTCGCCTTCGTGATCCTCCTGTTCTGCTCCATCGTCTACCTGCGTCTGAGCAAGTTCGGGGGCGACCGCACATGACCACCACCGTGCCGGAGAGGAACGGCGTCCCCCTGCCGCGCGTGGCGCCCGCCGCGCGCCCCGACGACGACGGCGGCGGTGCCGGGCCGCGCCGCGGGCGCCGGGGGCCCGGCGCGGGTGCGCCCCGCTGGCAGATCTACCTGCCGCTCGGCCTGTACCTGCTGTTCACGCTCGTCCCCTTCTACTGGATGCTGCTGTTCGCGCTGCGCCCCTCGGGGTCCACCTCGCTGGTGCCGTGGCCGGCCACCATCGCGCACTTCTCGAAGGTGTGGAACGACCTCGGTTTCGCGGTGTTCTTCAAGAACAGCCTGCTCATCGGCGTGGCCACGCTCATGATGACCACAGTGATCGCCCTGCTCGGCGGTTACGCGCTGGCCCGTTTCGACTTCCGCGCCAAGCGCGCCTTCCTGCTCGCCCTGCTGTGCTCGCAGTTCATCCCGGGCGCGCTCATGCTGGTGCCGCTCTTCCAGATCTTCAGCGAACTGCGCATGATCGACTCCCTGTGGAGCGTCATCGTCGCCGAGACGGTCTTCCAGCTGCCGCTGTCGATCATCCTCATCAGCGGCTTCATCAGGAACGTCCCGGTGTCGCTGGAGGAGGCCGCCTGGGTCGACGGCTGCGGCCGGATCCGGGCCTTCTGCGCGGTGGTGCTGCCGCTGCTGCGGCCGGGGCTGGTCGCGGTGGGCTCCTTCGCCTTCGTGCACAGCTGGAACCACTTCCTCTTCTCGCTGATGTTCCTCAGCACGCAGGAGAAGTACACGATCCCCGTCGGCCTCAGCTACACCATCGGCTCCGGCGAGAGCGTCGAGCTCGGAACGCTCGCCGCGGGCGGCGTCGTGGCCGCGGTGCCCGTCGTCATCGTCTTCGCCTTCATCCAGAAGTGGCTGGTCACCGGCTTCAGCGCGGGTGCGGTGAAGGGCTGACGCCCGTCCCGCCACCCGACCCTGTCCCGCGGACGAGGAGGTCCGAACCGTGCGAGATGCATCCACGCGGCCCGCCGGCGGCCGCCCGGCGGCGACGCCGCCCGGCGACGCGCCCGTGCCCGTCGTCCTGGCCGGGGCCCGCGGTCACGGCGCCTGGCACCTGGAGAACCTGAGGAGGCTGTCGGCCACCGGTCTGGTGCGGCTCGCCGGGGTCTGCGACACCGTCCCGCCGGCACCGGGGGAACCGGCCGGGTTCCCCGCACCCGCCCACGGCACCGACCTGGGCGAACTGACCGCGCGGACCGGCGCCGGTATCGTCATCGTCTGCACCCCCCTCCACACGCACACCGACCTGGCGCTGGCCGCGGCTGCGCAGGGCGCCCACGTGCTGCTGGAGAAGCCGCCCGCACCCTCCTACGCCGCGTACGAACGGCTGGTCGCCGGGGTCGAGGCGAGCGGGCGGGCCTGCCAGATCGGCTTCCAGTCGCTCGGCTCGCACGCCCTGGACGCCGTCCGCGCGCTGGTGGCCGACGGCGCGATAGGCACCGTGCGCGGCATCGGCGCCGCCGGCAACTGGGTGCGCGACGAGCACTACTTCCGCCGGGCCGCCTGGTCGGGGCGGCGCAGGATGGGCGGTACGGACGTGGTCGACGGGGTGCTCACCAACCCCCTCGCCCACGCCGTCGCCACCGCGCTCGCCCTGGACGGCAGCGAACGCGCCGAGGACGTCGGGGCGATCGAGCTGGAGCTCTTCCGGGCCAACACCATCGAGGCCGACGACACCTCCGCCCTGCGGCTGCGCACCGCACGGGGCACGGTCGTCACGGTCACCGCCACCCTGTGCGCCGAGCGGAACGCCGAGCCGTACGTCGTCGTCCACGGCGACCGCGGCCGTGTGACGTTCTGGTACAAGCAGGACCGCGTCCTGCTGCAACGCGCCGGGCGGGGCCCGCAGGAGCAGCGGTACGGACGCACGGACCTGCTGGAGAACCTGGTCGCGCACGTGCGGCACGGCGAGGACCTGCTCGTGCCGCCCCGTGCCACCGGCGCCTTCATGAAGGTCGTCGAGGCCGTGCGCACCGCCCCGGACCCGGTGCCGCTCCCCGACGGCGCCTGGCGCACCGAGCCCGGCGAACGGTCCACGCGACGTGTCGTCACCGGGGTCGACGGCATGGTCACCGCCGGCGCGGAGACCCTGGCCCTCTTCTCCGAGCTGGGCGCCCCCTGGGCCGCACCGAACGGGGTGGTCCGGCGATGACGACCACCGTGCTGCGCGCCGCCGGACGCACCGTCGGACGGTACGTCCACCGCCCCGAGCTGCCCGGGCGGCTCGCCCCGCGCCCGTACCTGCACCCGCTGACCACCCTGGCCGGGGTGCCCGTCACCGAGTTCATGCCCGGCGACCACCTCCACCACCTCGGGGTGAGCGTCGCCGTCCCCGACGTCGACGGGCGCAACTTCTGGGGCGGGCGCACCTACGTCCGCGACCGGGGTCCGGCCGAGCTGGACGACCACGGCGTCCAGGAGCACCTGGGCCTGCTCCGCGGCGGCCCGGACGGCTTCACCGAGGAGCTGTCCTGGCGCACCGGGGACCGCGAACTGCTCCGCGAGCGACGGACGGTCACGGCCCGCGCGCTCGGCGAGGGCTGCTGGGCGCTCGACGTCACCTTCGCCCTGGCCAACCCCGGCGACCGGGAGCTGACCATCGGCAGCCCCGCCACCAACGGCCGCCCCGGCGCCGGTTACGGCGGCTTCTTCTGGCGGGCGCCCGTCGAGCCGGAGCGGGCGCGGGTGTTCACGGCCGGCGCGGAGGGCGAGGAGGCCGTGCACGGCCGGGCGGCCGACTGGCTGGCCCTCTCGGGCGAGGGCTGGACGCTGGTCTTCGCCGGGGCGACCGCCGGGACCCGCCGCGACCCGTGGTTCGTGCGCACCGCCGAGTACCCCGGTGTCGGCTCCTCCCTCGCCTGGGCGCGGCGGCTGCCCGTCCCCGCGGGCGGCACCGTGACCCGGCGGATCGTCACCGCCGTCGCCGACGGGCGGCTCGGACCCGCGCAGGCCGGCGCGCTGGCCCGCCGCCTCGTCGACGGGAGCGGCTGACGATGCGCCCCTGGACCGCCGACCCCGGCGACGGCACCTACCGCCGCGGACACCGGCGACGGCCCGCGCCGGACCCCGGGCCACCCCTCACGTCCCCACCACCCCGCACACACCCCGACAGGAGAGTCACCATGAGAGCACCGAAGGGCCGCGGAGCGCGCCTCGCCGCCGCCGTCGCGGCCGTCTCCGCACTGGCGCTGACCGCGTCCGCCTGCGGCACCGACGGCAAGGGCAGCTCGGGCAGCGAGGGCAGCGGCAAGGGCACCGTCACCTTCTGGGACAACAACGGCGGTGTCCGCACCGAGGTGTGGAAGGAGATCATCTCCCGCTTCGAGAAGAAGAACCCGGACGTCGAGGTGAAGTACGTCGGGGTCGCCGCCGCCGACGTGCAGTCCAAGTACGACACCGCCATCGCGGGCGGCAAGGGCCTGCCCGACGTCGGCGGCGTGGGCACCGCGATGCTCGCGAGCCTGGTGGCGCAGGGCGCGCTCGACCCGGTGACCGACCGCATCGACGACAGCCCCCTGAAGGGCAGGTTCGACCCCAACCTGGTCAAGAGCGTGCAGGTGGCGGGTGGCGGCGACGAGCTGTTCTCCGTGCCGACCTCCGCGAACATGGGCGTCCTGTGGTACCGCACCGACCTCTTCGAGGCCGCGGGGGTGCCGGCGCCCACCACCTGGGACGCGTTCTTCACGGCGACGGAGAAGCTGACGGACCGCAAGAGCAACGAGTTCGGCTTCACCTTCCGCGGCGGCGCCGGCTCGATCGCCCAGGCCCTGGACATGATGTACGGGCAGTCGGGCATCGACAGCTTCTGGAACGGCGACACGACCACCGTCAACGACCCGAAGAACGTGGCGGCGCTGGAGAAGTACGTCGCGCTGTACAAGAAGACCACGCCCGAGGCCGACCTCAACAACGACTTCACCAAGATGGTCGCCGAGTTCGACAACGGGAAGATCGGCATCCTCCAGCACAACCTGGGCTCCTACCAGAACCACCTGGACGCCCTCGGTCAGGGCAAGTTCGCCGGCGTGGCCATGCCGGTCGACGCGGTGGGGGTGCGCACCACGGTCTCCAACCCGGTGGACGGGCTCGGTCTGTTCAAGAGCTCCGAGAACAAGGAGGCCGCCTGGAAGTTCATCGAGTTCGCCGCCTCCGCGGAGGCGAACAGCCTGTGGAACGAGTCGGCCGGGGCCATCCCGTCCAACACCGAGGCGCAGGACGACGACTGGATCGCCTCCGCCGGGGCGACCAAGATCGCCATCGAGGCGCTCACCGACCCCAAGACGAAGATCGTCCAGCTGCCGTACTACCTGCCGGACTGGAACACCCTCAGCAAGGCCGACAGCGAACCGGAGTTCCAGAAGGTCGTCCTCGGCCGGCTGAGCGCCAAGGACTTCCTCGACGCCTTCGCCGGGAAGCTCAACGCCGCGCAGGCGGACTGGAAGAAGCACACCTCCTGATCCGCGTGCCCGGGTACGGGACGGCCGGCGGCGCCCACGCCGCGCCGTGAGCCGCCGGCCGTCCCCGCTCCCGCTCCCTCTCCCATCCCCACCTCCTCCCAAGGAGCCGCAATGCGCAGATCTGTGTGTCATGCACGCGTCATTCCTGCCCTGATGGGCTGCACGACGCTTGCCCTCGCCCTCGCCCTCACCGCTCCGGCCGCGGCCCAGGCAGCCGTCCCGCGCGGGGCCGCCCTCGGCCGTGCCGTACTGCCCGCCGGTGACGGCTGGGCCTCGGCCGACGGGGGCACCAGGGGCGGCTCGGCCGCCGACGCCGCCCACGTCTTCACCGTGCGCAACCGCGCCGAACTGGTCGCCGCCCTCGGCGACGGCGACGGCACCCCCCGGATCGTCCAGGTCAAGGGCGTCATCGACGTCAACACCGCCGACGACGGCACCCCCCTGGGCTGCGCGGACTACGCCACCGACGGGTACACGCTCGACGGCTACCTCGCCGCCTACGACCCCGCGGTGTGGGGCACCGACCGCGAGCCGTCCGGCCCGCTCGAGGACGCCCGCGCCGCCTCGCAGAAGGTCCAGGCGGAACGCGTCCAGGTGCGGGTCGGCTCCCGCACCACCATCGTCGGCCTCGGCCGGGGTGCCACCCTCCGCGGCGGCAACCTCATGGTCCAGGACGCCGACGACGTCATCATCCGCAACCTGTCCTTCGAGAACGCCGCCGACTGCTTCCCCGCCTGGGACCCCACCGACGGCGACACCGGCAACTGGAACTCCGAGTACGACAACCTCAGCGTGGTCGGCTCCACGCACGTGTGGGTGGACCACAACACCTTCTCCGACGGCGACGAGCCCGACACGACCCTGCCCACGTACTTCGGCCGCGTCTTCCAGAAGCACGACGGCCTCTTCGACGTCGTCAACGGCTCCGACCTCGTCACCGGGTCCTGGAACGTCTTCCGGGACCACGGCAAGACCTCGCTCATCGGCAACAGCGACAGCGCCGCCGCCACCGACGCGGGCAGGCTGCGCGTCACCCTCCACCACAACCTCTACCGGAACGTCACCGAGCGCGCCCCGCGCGTCCGCTTCGGCCAGGTCGACACCTACAACAACCACTACGTGGCGACCGCGGACTCCGGCTATGCCTACGGCTACAGCCTCGGTGTCGGCGTCCAGTCGCAGCTCGTGGCGGAGGCCAACGCCTTCACCCTGCCCGCGGGCGTCGACCGCGCCACCGTCATCAAGAAGTGGAAGGGCACCGCCCTCACCGAGGACGGCAACCTCGTCAACGGCCGCCCCGTCGACCTGCTCGCCGTCCACAACGCGGGCCTCCCCGCCGAGCAGCTCGGCGACGACGCGGGGTGGACCCCGGCCCTGCGCACCCGGGTCGACCGTGCGGGCGCCGTACCGTACGTCGTCGACCGCCACGCGGGCAGCGGAAGGCTCTGACCGGCCGCCGCCCCGCACCCACCCCACCCGTCGGCCGACCGTCCCCGGCCGGCGGAGGCCCGCGCCCCCGGGCGTCCCGTCAGGCCGCGGGACCGCCGCGGTAGGCACGGGGCGAGCTCCCCGTCACCTCCTTGAAGGCGGTGCTGAGCGCGCTCTCGGAGCCGTAGCCGACCGCGCGGGCGATGACGGCGAGGGTCTCGGTGCCCTTGCGCAGGCGCTGCGAGGCGAGTTCGATGCGCCACCGCCTGAGGTAGTCCAGCGGCGGACAGCCCACGGTCCGCTTGAACCGTGCGGCGAGCGTGGACCTCGACACCCCGCTGGTGCGGGCGAGTTCGGCGACCGTCCAGCCGTGCGCCGGCGCACGGTGCAGCGCGGCCAGGGCGGGCGCCACGACGGGGTCGGCCAGGCCCGCCGGCCAGCCAGACGCGCCGTGCGACTCCTCGGCGAGGTGCAGACGCAGCACGTGGACCAGCATGACGACGGCCAGGTGCTCCGCCACGAGGGTGGAGGCCACGGGCCGTCGCAGCAGCTCCTGCCCGATCTGCTCCAGTGCCCAGCCCACGGTCTGCGCGTGCGCGGTCCCCGCGGGCACGTGGATGACCGGCGGCAGGGCGTCCAGCAGCAGGGCCCGCGCGCGGTCGCCGAAGGAGAAGCGGCCGCCGACGAGCAGGACGTCGTCCCCCCGGCCGACCCGCGCGAAACCGCCCTCCGCCGCGGCGAACACCGGCTCCGCGGCGACCGGGGCCACGCCGGGAGCGCTGCGCAGCACGAACGGGCGGGCCTGGGTGAGCAGGAAGCAGTCGCCCGCGGCCAGCTCCACCGGCCCGTCCGCCCCCTCGACCTCCAGGAGGCACCCGCCGTGCCGGACCGCGTTGAACTTCACCCCGGACGGCGCCTCGAAGCGCACCGCCCACTCGCCGCCCGCCACGAGGCCCGTCGAGAGGTGGGCCCTGGTCTCCAGCAGGGCCAGCACGTCCTCGAGCGGATCCATGACGTACCTCCTGGGTCTGGACGATGGCTGAAGTTTTCCGGAGTTTTCATTATGGAGAATACGCGATGCCGTCCATAGCCTGGTTCGCGTACCAGCCGTTCCCCTCCCGAGAAGGTCACCGTGCTCGACCACCCCCTGCTGCAGACCCCCTTCCCCTCCCACGCCACGGCTTCCGAGGTCGTCAGCGGAGTCGACCTCACCGGCCGGCGCGCCCTCGTCACCGGCGGCGCCTCCGGCATCGGCCTCGAAACGGTCCGGGCCCTGGCCTCGGCCGGCGCGGACGTCACCGTCGCCACGCGCGACCCCGCCGCCGCGGAACCGGCCCTCCGCGGACTCGCCACCACCGCCCCGGCGGGCTCGGTGGACGTACGGGCCCTCGACCTGGCCGACCTCGCGTCCGTCGCACACTTCGCGGACGCCTGGAGCGGGCCGCTCGACATCCTCGTCGCCAACGCCGGGATCATGGCCCTCCCCACCCGCCAGGTCACCGACCTCGGGTGGGAGCTGCAGCTCGCCACCAACCACCTCGGGCACTTCGCCCTCGCCACGGCGCTCCACCCCGCACTGCGGGCGGCCGGGTCGGCCCGTCTGGTGGTCGTCAGCTCCGGAGCCCACCACAACGCCGCGTTCGACTTCGGCGACCCCCACTTCGAGCGGCGTCCCTACGACCCCTGGACGGCCTACGCGCAGTCCAAGACCGCCGACGTCCTGCTCGCGGTGGGCGCCCGCCGGTGGGCCGCCGACGGCGTCACGGCCAACGCGCTCAACCCCGGATGGATCCTCAGCACCAACCTCCAGCGCCACATCGACGCCGCCACCATGCGGGCGATGGGCGTGACGGACGAGGACGGCGCCGTCATACCGCAGCCATACCACAAGACCGCGGAGCAGGGAGCCGCCACCTCGGTGCTGCTCGCGGCGTCGCCGCTGCTCGACGGGGTGACCGGACGCTACTTCGAGGACAACCAGGAGGCGCCGGTCGTGGACGGGGACGAAGGGCGCCCCGGCGGCGTCGCCGCCCACGCCGTGGACCCGATCGCAGCGGACCGGCTCTGGGACCGCGCCCTGTGCGCCCTGCGGATGTGACCTCCCGGACCTGCCCCCTGTCCGATGTCACACCGGGGAGGCCGCCGTCCGTCGTACTCCCGCAGGCACGACGCGGACGACCCCAGGAGGCACGACATGTCCCGCATCTCCCTCGACCCGCCCCGGACCCCGTTCATCCGGCTCGCCGAGTGGTACGCGCGCCGCAGGTTCGGCAGGGTCCTCGACCCCGGCCGGGCGGTCGGCCACAACCCGAAGGTGCTGATGTCCTACGCCCGCTTCGAGCAAGGCGTGGAGAAGTGGCACGCGCTCGACCCGGGCCTCAAGCACCTCGCCGTCATGGCGTCCGCGGTCCGCATCGGCTGCTCCTGGTGCGTGGACTTCGGCCACTGGAAGGCCGAGGGCCTGGGGCTGCCCATGGAGAAGGTGGGCAAGGTGCCCGTCTGGCGCGACCACCGGGAGGACTTCACCGAGCTCGAGCAGTGGGTGATGGAGTACGCCGAGGCCATGAGCGAGACGGAGCCGTCCGTCACCGACGACCTGGCCCGCCGGCTGCTCGACCGGCTCGGTGAGGCCGCCTTCGTCGAGCTCACGGCCATGGTCGCGGTGGAGAACCTGCGCTCCCGGCTCAACAGCGCCCTCGGGCTGACCAGCCAGGGCTTCTCCGAGCAGTGCGCGGTCCCGCCCCGTACGTCCTGACCGCCCCGCGGCCGGGTCACGCCGCGGCCGGGTCACGCCGCCGCGGCGCCCTCGGGGGTCGCGGCCCGGGCCGTGCGGCCCTCGTGCCAGAGGGCCGCACCGGTCACCAGCGCGCCCACGCCCTCCCACACGCCGACCCCGAGGAAACCGGAGGGCGCCCGGCCGATCACCACGGCCGTGGTGAAGACGGTGAAGGTCAGCAGCCGGAACGGTACCGTCCAGCGGAAGAAGGCGCGCCAGTCGGCGAGGGCCGCCAGGACGTAGTAGACGCCCATGTTGAGCGCCGCCATCGAGGACGCGGTGAGGAAGACCAGGGTGTGGTCGCCGGCTGCGCGGTGGTCCGGACGGTGGAAGCCGAGCAGGGACAGCTGCACGGCCGGCGAGACGATCCCGACGATGCCGAGCGCGGCGGCGAGCACACCGAAGACGGCCATGGTCCAGCCGGAAAGGGAGCGGGGGAGACGCACCGGTCCTCCAAGTCCGGGGGCGGCGGCTTCGACGCCCCAACTCCCATGATCCTAGGGGATGTTCAGGCCGACTCCCGCCGTACCAGCTCCGTCGGGAGGATCACCGCGGACGGCTCGTCACCGGCGATGCGGGCGAGCAGCAGCCGCACCATCTCGGCGCTGATCCGGTCCCACGGCTGGCGGATCGTGGTCAGCGGCGGCAGCGTGGCCAGCGCAGCCGGGGAGTCGTCGAAGCCGCCGACGGCGACGTCCTCCGGCACCCGCCGCCCGGCCCGTTCAAGCGCCGCCAGCGCGCCCTGGGCCATCAGGTCGGAGGCGACGAAGACCGCGTCCAGGCCGGGGGAGCGGTCCAGCAGCGCGGTCATCGCGGCCTCCCCGCTGGCCCGGCTGTAGTCGCCCTCGGCGATCAGGGTCTCGTCGGCGGGCAGCCCCGCGGCGGCCAGCTCCTCGCGGTAGCCCGCCAGGCGCTGGACACCGCCGGGGGTGTCCAGCGGCCCCGTGATCATGGCGATCGTGCGCCGCCCGGAGGCCACGAGGTGCCGCACCATCCGGTGCGCGCCGCCCCGCTCGTCGGCCGCCACGTACGCGACCCGGCCTCCCTGCCCCAGCGGCTCACCGCAGGCGACGACCGGGACCCCGGCCTTCTCCAGCCGCTCGGCGACCGGGTTCCCCGAGTGGCTCGACACCAGCAGCACGCCGTCGACGTGCCCGGCGGTGATGTAGCGGGTGATCCGCCGCCGCTCCGACTCGTCGCCGGCGATCATCAGCAGCAGCGGTATGTCGTGCGCGGCCAGCGCCTGGGTGCAGCCGCTGAGCAGCACGTTGAAGTTCGGGTCCTCGAAGAAGCGCTCCTGCGGCTCGGTGAGCAGGAAGCCCACCGAGTCCGAACGCCCGGTGATCAGGCTGCGGGCGTGCCGGTTCACCACGTAGCCGGTGCGGCGGATGGCGGCGTTGACCGCCTCCATCGCGGCCGGGCTCACGTTGTGCCCGCCGTTGAGGACGCGCGACACCGTGCCCCGTGACACACCCGCCTCGCGGGCCACGTCGTGGATCGTCGGGTGACGGCGTCGTTCTGTGCGGCTCATACCGTTCTTCCTTCGGGGCTCCTCAGGACTTTACGGCCCCGGAGAGCAGGTCCAGGCTCCAGAACCGCTGGATCACCAGGAACAGTGCGATCAGCGGCATTATCGCCAGCATCGCACCGGTGATCACCAGCGTGTAGAGGGCGGGCGCCGAGGCGCCCTGCTGGAGCAGGGTGAACAGGCCCAGCGTCACCGGGAACTTCTCGTCGTCGCCCAGCATGATGAACGGCAGCAGGAAGTTGTTCCAGATCGCCACGAACTGGAAGAGGAAGACCGTCACCAGTCCGGGCAGCATCACCGGCAGCGCGATCGTGCGGAAGATCCGCCACTCGCCCGCCCCGTCCACCCGGGCCGCCTCCACCACCTCGTCCGGCACGGCGGCGGAGGCGTAGATCCGCGCCAGGTAGATGCCGTACGGCGCCAGGACGCTCGGCAGCAGCACCGACAGGTAGCTGTCGGCCAGGCCCGCCTTGGCCATCAGCAGGTACTGCGGGATCGCCAGGATGACCGGCGGCATCAGCACCCCGGTCAGCAGGACGTTGAAGATCGCCTCGCGGCCGCGGAAGCGGTACTTCGCCAGTGCGTAGCCGCTCACCGCGGACACCGCGGTGGACAGCAGCGCGCCGAGGCCCGCGTAGAAGAGGGAGTTGAGCATCCACCGCCAGTAGACGCCGTCGCGGTACGCCGTCAGCGCGGAGACGTTGTCGACCAGGCCCGTGCCGGGCAGGAAGGTGAACGTCGCGAACAGCTCGCGGCTGCTCTTGGTCGACGCCACCAGCACCCATGCGACCGGGAGCAGGCAGTAGGCCGCACCGAGCAGCAGCACGACGGTCGGGACCAGGCCGGCCCCGCGGCGCGGCCGCGGCGCGGAGGCGCGGGCCGCCGTGGTGGCGCCGGGCCGCTGGGCGAGGGGGGTTGCCGTGACGCTCATCAGGAGGCTCCCTGCCGGGTACGGGAGTTGGCCGCCCGCAGGAAGCCGAAGGACAGGACGAGGGTGACGACGGCGATGACCACGGACGTCGCGGCCGCCGAGTGGAGGTCGCCGCGCACGAAGGCGTCCTGGTAGACCTTCATCAGCGGGCTCCAGGTCGTGGAGATCGAGTTCGTCATCCCCTTCAGGGTCATCGGCTCGCCGAAGACCTGGAAGGTGGCGATCATCGAGAAGAAGAAGGTCAGCACGAGCGCCGGCGCCACCGTGGGGATCTTGATCCGCAGCGCGATCTGCAGCTCCGAGCAGCCGTCGATCCGCGCGGCCTCGTAGATCTCGGAGGGCACCGCCCGCAGCGACGTGTAGATCACGATCATGTTGAAGCCCGTGCCGCCCCACACGGCGACGTTCGCCAGCGCGCCGAAGAGCGCGCCGCCGGTCAGCAGGTCCGGCTCCGGCAGGCCCATGGCGCCCAGCGCGTAGTGGAGCGGGCTGAGCGAGGGCAGGTAGAGGAAACCCCACAGCAGCGCCGCGACCACCCCGGGCACGGCGTACGGCAGGAAGATCGCCAGCCGCGAGAAGCCGCGCAGCCGGGTCCGCTGCGCGTCCAGCATCAGGGCGAACAGCAGGGCGAGGCCCAGCATCACCGGCACGACGATCGCGCCGTAGCCGAGGATGCGGGCGGCGCCGTGCAGGAGCTCGGTGTCGGACAGGACGGAGGTGTAGTTGGACAGCCCCGCCCAGGCCTCGCCGCGTGCGCCCCGGCCCAGGCCCAGGCCCTTGACCTCGATCTTGCGGAAGCTCAGGTAGACGGCGTAGCCGATGGGGAGCGCGAAGGTCGCGGCGAACAGGAGGACGGCAGGGACGAGGAATCCGTAGGGGGCGAGGCGTCGGGTGCGCCGGGCAGCGGACGTGGGCGGCATGGGCGGCTCGTTTCGGACGGCTGACGGCTGACGGCTGACGGCTGACGGACGGACGGGCGGCGGACGGACGGGCGGGACCGGGGGCGCGTGGTGCCCCCGGTCGGCCTGAGGGGCTGCCGCGCGCTACTCCGCGACCGAGAAGCCCTGCTTCTTCATGTCGGCGACCGTCGTCGACTGCACCGTGCCCAGCGCCGGGCCGAAGCCGGCCTTGTCCTGCGCCGCCTTGCCGAAGGCGTCCTTGAACGCGCTGTAGGCGACGTTCACGTTCGGACCCCACGCCCCCGGGGCGGTGGTCTTCGCGATCTCGGCCGCCTTGGTGTAGAAGTCCGGCTGGTTGGAGAAGAACTCCGGCGCCTGGGCGAGCGCGTCCCCGGTCTGGGCGGCCGTCGCCGCCGGGTAGATGCCGCCGTTCTTCACCAGCGCCGTCACGGCCTCCGGGTCGGTGTTCAGCCAGGTCGCGAACTTCACCGCGGCGTCCTTGTGCTTCGAGTCGTTGCTGATGCCGGTCGTGGAGCCGCCCCAGCTGCCCGTGACGTTCTCACCCGCGTTCCACTGCGGCAGCGGCGCCATGGCCCACTTGCCCTTGGTGTCGGGGGCCGCGGTCGTCAGCACGCCCGGCGCCCACACGGCGCTGACCCAGGCGATCTGGGTCCCGGTGTTGAGCGCCTTGTTCCACGCGGGGGTGTACATCGGCTGGTTGTCGACGACGCCCTCCTTGACCAGGCCGCCCCAGAAGTCGGCGACCTTGGTGGAGGCGGCGTCGTCGACGGCGACGTTCCACTCGTCCCCGGAGGTCGTCCACCACTTCGCGCCCGCCTGCTGCGACAGGCCCGCGAACAGGCCGGGGTCGGTCGCCGAGAAGGTGGTCAGCGACTTCTCGGCGTCCTTCTTCTTAAGGTCGCGGGCCGTCCGCGCGAACTCGTCCCACGTCGTGGGCACGTTCAGGCCGTACTTCGTGAACAGGTCCTGGCGGTAGTAGAACATCAGCGGCCCGGTGTCCTGCGGGATCGCGTACACCGCGTCGGAGCCGAGGGTCACCTGCTGCCACACGCCGTCGGCGAAGTCCTTCTTCACGTCGCCCGCCTGCCCGGATATGTCGGCCAGGACGTCGTTGCTCACCAGTGTGGGGAGGGCCTGGAACTCGGCCTGCACCAGGTCGGGCGCCTTGTGCGCCTTCGAGGCGGTGATGATCTTGGTGACCAGGTCGTCGCCCGACGCCTGCTTCTTCACCGTGACCGTGATGCCGGCCTCCTTGCCGGGACCGGCGTTCCAGATCGCCGCGACCTTGTCCAGGCCGGGGGCCCAGGCCCAGTACGTGAGGCTGACCGGTCCGGACTCCGCCTTGTCTCCGTCTCCGCCGTCGTCCGACGAACCGCAGCCGGCCAGCAGCGTGGTGGAGAGCGCGGCCGCTGCGAATGCGGCGACGAGGCGCTTGTTCATGGGTTCCTCCCCTGACGAGGGTGCGCGGGGGGCGCTGTGAGCGTTCACAGTAGAGAAACATCTCCGACACTTGTCAATGCTTGTGGCCGTGCGGTTACCTTGGCCGAGCCGCCCCTCGGGCTGCTGTGCACGTTCCCAGAGTTGACCCCAGGAGATCCCATGGCGCGCCTTGCCTACGGCGGCGACTACAACCCCGAGCAGTGGCCCGAGGAGGTCTGGCACGAGGACGTCCGGCTGATGCGCGAGGCCGGTGTGACCATGGTCAGCGTCGGCATCTTCGCCTGGTCGAAACTGGAGCCAGAGCCCGGCCGCTACGACTTCGCTTGGCTCGACCGGCTGCTGGACCTGCTGCACGAGCACGGCATCCGCGCCGACCTCGGCACCCCCACCGTCGTGCCGCCCGCCTGGTTCTACGCCGCCCACCCCGAGGCGCTCCCGGTGAGCCGCGAGGGCGTCCGCTACGGCTTCGGCTCGCGCGGCGCCATCTGCCACAGCTCCGCCGACTACCGCCGGGCCGCCGCCCGGATCACCGAGCGGCTGGCCGAGCGCTACGGGAACCACCCGGCCGTGGCGATGTGGCACGTCCACAACGAGTACGGCGTACCGGTCGGCGCCTGCTACTGCGAGGCGTCCGCCGAGGAGTTCCGGCACTGGCTGCGGGCCCGCTACGAGGGCCTCGACGCCCTCAACGCCGCCTGGGGCACGGCCTTCTGGGGGCAGACCTACGGCGACTGGGCGCACGTCGACGCCCCGCGGCTGACCCCCACCGTCGCCAACCCGGCCCAGCAGCTGGACTACGCCCGCTTCACGGACGAGACCGTCCGCGGCAACTTCACCGCGGAACGCGACATCCTGCACCGGCTGTCACCCGGCGTCCCGGTCACCACCAACTTCATGACCGCGCTCAGCCAGTGCGACTCGATGGACTACTGGGCCTGGGGCCGCGAGGTCGACCTCGTCACCAACGACCACTACCTGATCACCGACGGCCGCCGCACCCACGTCAACCTGGCGATGGCCGCCGACCTCACCCGCTCCGTCGCCGGCGGCGCCCCCTGGCTGCTGCTGGAGCACTCCACCAGCGGGGTCAACTGGCAGCGCCGCAACCCCGCCAAGACCCCCGGCCAGATGGCGCGCAACAGCCTCGCGCACGTGGCCCGCGGCTCGGAGGGCGCCCTGTTCTTCCAGTGGCGGCAGTCCCGCTACGGCGCCGAGAAGTTCCACTCCGCGATGCTGCCGCACGCGGGCACTGACAGCCGCGTCTGGCGCGAGGTGGTCCGGCTGGGCGCCGACGTCGCCGCCCTCGCCGAGGTCGCCGGCACCCGGACCGTCGCGGACGCCGCCGTGCTGTGGGACTGGCAGTCCTGGTGGGCGCAGAAGCTGGAGTGGCGGCCCAGCCAGGACCACGACGCGCGCGAACGCGCCGACAGTTACTACGAGGCCCTCTTCGACCGGCACCTGACCGTCGACTTCACGCGTCCAGAAGCCGACTTGTCGGCCTATCCCCTCGTCGTCGTCCCCGCCCTCTACCTCACCACCGAGGCCGCCGGACGGAACCTGCGCGCCTACGTCGAGGGAGGCGGCACGCTGCTGGTCTCCTACTTCTCCGGCGTCGTCGACGAGCACGACACCGTCCACCCGGGCCCCGTGCCCGGCGCGCTGCGGGACGTGCTCGGGCTGACCGTCGAGGAGTTCGCGCCCCTGCTCGACGGGGAACGGGTCC
Organism: Streptomyces sp. NPDC001902; assembly: GCF_042891295.1. Classification (NCBI taxonomy): domain Bacteria; kingdom Bacillati; phylum Actinomycetota; class Actinomycetes; order Kitasatosporales; family Streptomycetaceae; genus Streptomyces; species Streptomyces sp. NPDC001902. The sequence goes on from NZ_JBIATA010000005.1 coordinate 298,159, forward strand.
GGCTCGACGGCCCCGAGGGCCCCGCCCTCACCGGTGACCTGTGGACCGAGGTCGTCGTGCCGCGCGGCGCCGAGCCGGTGTGGACGTACGCCGACGGCCCCGCCGCCGGCCGCCCCGCCGTCACCCGGCACGCCCTGGGCGAGGGCATGGCCTGGTACGTCTCGACCCGGCTCGGCCCCGCGGAGATCGGCGCGGTCCTGGCCGCCGCCGCGGAGGACGCGGGCCTGCCGGACCGGGCCGAGCTGCCGCGTGACGTCGAGGTCGTCCGCCGCGCCGGTGAGCAGGGCACGTACCTCTTCGTGATCAACCACACCGGGTCCGAGGCGAAGGTGCCCCTCGACGCGCCGGGTACGGAACTGCTCACCGGGGAACGGGTCATCGGCCGGCTCAGCGTGCCGCCGGGTGCCGTCCGGGTGCTGCGCGAGGAGTCCTGACCGGGAGGGTCACAGACGGCGGGTCGCCAGCGTGAGGCGGTCGCGTGCGTCGAAGAGGGCGTCCTTGATCAGCTGCTCGTGGGCCGGGGTCAGCCTGGCCACCGGGACCGAGCAGCTGATCGCGTCGCGGGCGGGCGTGCGGTACGGGATGGCGACGCCGAAGCAGCGCAGGCCCAGCGTGTTCTCCTCGCGGTCCACGGCGTAGCCCTGCTCGCGGATCTGGTGCAGCTCCGCGATCAGCTTCTCGCGGTCGGTGTGGGTGTGCTCGGTGAGCGGCTCCAGCGTCTCCGGCAGCAGCTTGCGGACCTGCTCGTCGGTGTACGTGGCGAGCAGCGCCTTGCCGAGCGAGGTGGAGTGGGCCGGCAGCCGGCGGCCGACCCGGGTGAACGGCCGCAGGTAGTGCGAGGACTGGCGGGTCGCCAGGTAGACGACGCTGGTTCCGTCGAGGCGGGCCAGGTGGATGGTCTCGCTGGTGTCGTCCGAGAGCCGGTCCAGGGTCGGGCGGGCCGCGGCGACGACCTCGTCGCCGTCGATGTACGAGGTGCCGACCAGCAGGGCGCGCACGCCGATGCCGTAGCGGGTGCCGGTGGCGTCGGTCTCGATCCAGCCCAGCTCCACGAGCGTGCGCAGCAGCATGTACAGGCTGGACTTGGGGTAGCCCACGGCCTCCTGCACGGCGGCCAGGCTGTGCATGCCGGGTTGCCCCGCGAAGAACTCCAGCAGCTCCACCGTCCGCACCGCGGATTTGACCTGCGCGCCGCCCTCACCTGCAGCCATCTGGAGTGGACCCCCCTTGTTCGGCCGGGACCCGCACAAGTAGGCTCCCGAACAGATTCACAGTTGCGGATGCTGTTCAGTATATCGAACGGAAGGCCTGGAGGTACCCGCGGTGGCCGTACCAGTGTGGAGCGTCGATCCCCGAACCGGGAAGCAGCGGGAGCAGGTCGCCGTGGAAGCCACCGCCGAGGAGGTCGACGCCGCGGTGCGCACCGCCGCCGCGGCCTTCCCGGCGCTGGCCGACCGCGAGGTGCGCGCCCGGCTGCTGCGCACCGCGGCCGACTTCCTGGAGGAGGCCGGCCCCCGCATCCTGGAGGCCGCCGACGCGGAGACCGCCCTCGGTCCTGCCCGCCTCACCGGCGAACTCGGGCGCACCACCTACCAGCTGAGGGCCTTCGCCGAGATCGTCGAGGAGGGCGCCTTCCTCGACGTCATCATCGACCACGCCGACGCCACGCTCGCCCCGCCCCGGCCCGACCTGCGGCGCTACAAGATCCCGCTCGGCGTCGTGGCCGTGTACTCCGCCAGCAACTTCCCCCTCGCCTTCTCCGTGCCGGGCGGCGACACCGCCAGCGCGCTGGCGGCCGGCTGCCCCGTCGTCGTCAAGGCCCACCCCGACCACCCGGCGACGAGCGAGCTGTGCGCGGACGCGCTGCGCCGTGCCGCCGTCGCCGTCGGCCTGCCCGCCGACGTCGTCTCGGTGGTCCACGGCTTCCAGGCCGGCATCGACCTGATCAAGCACCCGCTGGTCTCCGCCGCGGGGTTCACCGGCTCCGTACGGGGCGGGCGCGCCCTGTTCGACGCCGCCGCGGCACGACCGGTGCCGATCCCGTTCCACGGCGAACTCGGCAGCCTCAACCCCGTGGTGATCACGGAGGCCGCGGCCGAGGAGCGCGCCGAGCAGATCGGCGCGGGACTCGCCGGGTCCGTGACCCTCGGCGTCGGCCAGTTCTGCGTCAAGCCCGGCCTCGTACTGGCCCCGGCGGGCGAAGCCGGCGACCGCCTCCTGAAGTCCCTGGCGGCCGCGGTCGGCGACGTCGCCCCCGGCACCCTGCTCGACGCCCGCATGCGGGACAACTTCATCGCGGGCGTGCGCGAACTGACCACGCTGCCCGAGGTGGAGGCGCCGGTCGAGCCCGGCGACGGCGGCGAGCACCTGGTGCGCGCCGGCTTCGTCTCCGTCCCGGCGGCCCGGCTTGCGGAGGGCGGTGTGCACGACGCGCTGCTGGAGGAGCACTTCGGACCGGTCACGGTCGTCGCGCGCTACGGCGGCGCGGAGGAGGTCGAGGGGGTCCTCGGACGGCTCCCCGGGAACCTCACGGCGACGGCGCACCTGAGCGAGGCCGAGGCGTCCGGCACCGACGCCGACGGCTCCGGCGCGGACCTGCTGCGCCGCCTCACCCCGTTGGCGGGGCGCGTCGTGGTGAACGGCTGGCCCACGGGGGTCGCCGTGGCCCCGGCCATGCACCACGGGGGGCCGTACCCGGCCACGACCTCGACGTCCACGTCGGTCGGCGGCACGGCGATCGAGCGGTGGCTGCGGCCCGTCGTCTACCAGGACGCGCCGCAGGGGCTGCTTCCGGCAGAGCTGCGCGACGGCAACCCCCTGGGGTTGCCGCGCCGCTTCAACGGGCGCCGCGAGGCCTGACGGGGTTCCCGCCTGCGGGCGGCTGCGCCGGGCTGCCCGGTGGTTGTTTGTGTGCGGGTTGTTTGCGCCTGCGGCGGGCGGTTTCCCCGCCGCCCGCCCGATTGCCCGGCGCGGTCAGTGCGGGCCTGCGCTCAGTTGGGGTGGGGTCGGGGCCGCGCCGGCGCACTCCCCCAGCCTTCGGCCGGGGGGACCCCCACAGCGCTCGCGGTTTGGCCCTACGTCGTTCGGCGCCGGGTTCGCCGCTCGTCTCCCCCAGCCTTCGGCCGGGGGGACCCCCATGGGCGCACCCCGCCACACCCCCTCCCGTAGTGCGGGCGCACGACGTCCGGTGGGGGTGAGTAAGACACCTGCAGCACCCCCGGACCGCCCTCTGACCCCCGCCCGGCCGTCAGCCGCCCACACGACCGGAGGGGGTGGCGGGGTGTCCCCCGGCCGAAGGCTGAGGGAGACGAGGGTGCGCGCGGTGCCGGATGATGTGGGGCATGGCCGCGAGCGGCGAGGTGGGGGTCCCCCCCCGGCCGAAGGCTGGGGGCGGGCGGGGGAGAAACCCCAACAGCAACAGACGCGGCGCCGCACACAGGACCCGCACCCCCCGGAGGGCTACCGCACAGGCGTGAAGTCGCGCGCTCCGATGAACTCGGGGCGGCGGACCGGCGCCGCGAAGGGGTCGACGGCCGCGTTGTCGACGCTGTTGAAGACGATGAAGACGTTGCTGCGCGGGTACGGCGTGATGTTGTCCCCCGAGCCGTGCATGGCGTTGCAGTCGAACCACACCGCGGACCCGGGCGGCCCGGTGAAGAGCCGGATCCCGTGGCGGCCCGCCAGTTCCGTGAGGGCCGCGTCGGAGGGCGTGCCCGCATCCTGCATCTGGAGGGACTTCTTGTAGTTGTCCTCCGGTGTCGCGCCCGCGCAGCCCAGGAACGTCCGGTGCGAGCCCGGCATGATCATCAGGCCGCCGTTGGTGGCGTGGTTCTCGGTCAGCGCGATGGAGACCGAGACCGTGCGCATGCGGGGCAGCCCGTCCTCGGCGTGCCAGGTCTCGAAGTCCGAGTGCCAGTAGAAGCCGGAGGCGCCGAAGCCCGGCTTGACGTTGATCCGGCTCTGGTGGACGTAGACGTCCGAGCCGAGGATCTGCCGGGCGCGGCCGACGACGCGGGGGTCGCGGACCAGTTCGGCGAAGACCGGGCTGATCTTGTGGACCTCGAAGACCGAGCGGATGTCCTGGGACTTCGCCTCGACGATGGACCGCTCGTCCGCGCGCACCGCCGGGTCGGCGCACAGCCGCTCCAGTTCGGCGCGGTAACGGGCCACGTCCTCGGGCCCGATGATCGCGTCCACGGGCAGGAAGCCGTCGCGGTCGAAGTCACGCAGCGCGGACGGCTGGATCGGGCCGGACGTGCCGGGTCCGCCCCAGACGACCGGGTCCTGACGCGGGGTCAGCACCTCGGCCGTGCCACGGGTGGGGTAGAGGTCGGGCGTCGTCACGGTGGTCATCGCTGGTCACGCTCCCTCGGTGAGCAGGGGGTAGACGCCGTTCTCGTCGTGCACCTCGCGCCCGGTGACGGGCGGGTTGAAGACGCAGACGAAGCGCAGGTCGGTCCTGGGGCGCATGGTGTGCCGTTCGTGGCCGTCGAGCAGGTAGAGCGTGCCGGGGGAGATCGCGTGGCGCTCGCCGGTCTCGTCGTCGGTCAGCTCGCCCTCGCCCTCGACGCACAGCACCGCCTCGACGTGGTTGGCGTACCACATGGAGGTCTCGGTCCCGGCGTACATCACGGTCTCGTGCAGCGAGAAGCCCACGCGGTCGTCGGCGAGGACGATGCGCTTGCTGCGCCAGGTCCCGGTCTCGGCGGTGACATCGCGGTCGGTGCCCTCGATGTCCTTCAGGGATCGCACGATCACGGTCGGACGGTTCCTTTCGTCAGGCGGTCTCACGGACGGAGCGGGCGAGGGTGCGCAGCCCCTCGTCGAGCTCCTCGGGGGTGATGGTCAGGGCGGGCAGCAGCTTGACGACCTCGCCGCGGGGGCCGGAGGTCTCCAGCAGCAGGCCCAGTTCGAAGGCGCGGGCGCACACCCGCGAGGCCCGGCCGGGATCGGTGAACTCCAGGCCCCACACCAGGCCGCGGCCCCGGTACCGGGCGCCGGAGCGCGGATGTTCGGTGCAGATCTCCCGCAGGACGGCCTCGGCCTGCTCACCGCGCCCCAGCGTCTGCTTCTCCATGCTCCCGCCGTCCGCCCAGTAGGTGTCGAGGGCGGCGGTGGCGGTGACGAAGGCGGGATTGTGGCCGCGGAAGGTGCCGTTGTGCTCGCCCGGCTCCCAGATGTCGAGCTCGGGGCGGAAGAGGGTCAGCGACATCGGCATGCCGTAGCCGCCGATCGACTTGGAGAGGGTGACGATGTCCGGCACGATGCCCGCCTCCTCGAAGGAGAAGAACGGGCCGGTGCGGCCGCAGCCCATCTGGATGTCGTCGACGATCAGCAGCATGTCGCGGCGCCGGCACAGGTCGGCCAGGCCCCGCAGCCACTCGGGGCGGGCGACGTTGATGCCGCCCTCGCCCTGGATCGTCTCGACGATCACGGCGGCGGGCTGGTTGAGGCCGGAGCCCTGGTCCTCCAGCAGCCGTTCGAACCACAGGAAGTCCGGGACGCGGCCGTCGAGGTAGTTGTCGAAGGGCATCGGGGTGCCGTGCACCAGGGGGACGCCGGCGCCGGCCCGCTTCATCGAGTTGCCGGTGACGGCGAGCGAGCCCAGCGACATGCCGTGGAAGGCGTTGGTGAAGGACACCACCGACTCCCGGCCCTTGACCTTGCGGGCCAGTTTCAGCGCCGCCTCCACGGCGTTGGTGCCGGTCGGGCCGGGGAACATCACCTTGTGGTCCATGCCGCGGGGGCGCAGCACGACGTCCTGGAAGCGTTCCAGGAAGGCGCGCTTGGCGGTGGTGCTCATGTCGAGGCCGTGCGTGATGCCGTCGCGCTCCAGGTAGTCCAGCAGGGCGCGCTTGAGCACGGGGTTGTTGTGGCCGTAGTTGAGGGCCCCGGCGCCGGAGAAGAAGTCGAGGTAGTCGTGGCCGTCCTCGTCGAAGAGCCTGCTGCCCTGCGCGCGGTCGAAGACGGCGGGCCAGCTGCGGCAGTAGCTGCGGACCTCGGACTCGAGGGTCTCGAAGACGGACAGGGCGGGCGGGGTGAGGGTCACCGTGCATTCCTTCTGTGGGGGAGAGAGGAGTCGTGCGGGGACGGCCGGGTCAGACGAGGGGCCCGATGCGGTACAGGACTTCGGGCTGGTGGCCGTCGGGGAACAGCGCAGCGTCGAAGAGCACCTCGCGTTCGGTGCGGGCTCCGTGGCGGGCGCCGAAGGACGTGAACAGGCGGTGCGAGGCCTCGTTGTTTGGGGTGATCGTGGTCTCGACCTCGCGCACACCGGACGCGGCGGCCCGCTGCGCGAGGTCGTCGAGCATGGTGGCGGCGAGCCCCTGACCGCGGTGCGCCTCGTCCACGGCGACCTGCCAGACGACGAGGGCGCGGGGGCGCTCCGGACGGACGTAGCCGGTCACGAAGCCGATCGGTTCGCCGTGCGCCGCTCGCGCCACCACGGAGGTGCCGGCGAAGTCCCGGCACCACAGGAGGTAGCTGTACGGGGAGTTCAGGTCCAGGGTCCGGGAGTCACGGGCAATGCGCCACAGTGCGGCGCCGTCCTCTATTTGCGGGGTGTCGAGCAGCAATTCCCTTGCGGCGGTCATGCGGAAAGAACGTAGCGCGCGGAATTCGTAATTGCATTCCGCGCGGCCCTTGTGGCGGACCGGTGCTGCTGATATCAGGCGCGTGAAGGTCGTCGGTATCCGATGCTTTGCCCGGATATATCGGGGCGGAAAGGTGAGGTTGTGGGCTCGGTCACATCCTCAAAATCATCACGTCGCGTTGATGAAATCTTGGCGTTTGAAGTCGTGATCCAGGGGCAGGAGTTGAATGTGGAATACCCTTTCGGATTCCCCGGATAATTCCCAGGAATTTCCCTGGGGGCAAGCCGCGTGGAATTCCGGGTGCCGACGGCGAGGGGCCGCCCGGGCCGGCGCGAACGGCCCGGGCGGCCCCTCGGGGGGTGGGGTCAGGCCCGCCAGGCGGTCTCGGCAGCCGCCACGGCCGGCCCGGGGTCCGCCTCCAGCGCGCCGGCCAGCGCGCGCAGCGTGCGGACGACCGCGGCCGGGTCGGCGTCCCGGCCGTAGTGGTTGACCCGGATCATCTCCTTGGCCAGCGCGCCGCCCCCGGCGACCAGCGGAAGCCCCGGATCCAGCGCGAGGGCGCGGGCGACCAGGGCGTCGGCGGCGACGCCGTCCAGGGTCCGCAGCGTCGTCGCGACCGGCGCGGCGTCCTGGTCCCGGTACACGTACGGCTCGACGGCGGCCGCCAGCGCCGCAGCACCGGCCCGGGTCGCCGCGGCGGCGGCGCGGTGCCGGGCGACCACCGCGTCGAGCCCGGCCTCCTCGATCCGCTCCAGGCAGGCCTCCAGCGCCAGCATCTCCAACTGCGCGGGCGCGTGCGGCAGCGCCCTGCGCCCGGCGTCGATCCAGCGCTCCTTCCAGTCCAGCAGGGACAGGTACGAGCGGCGCGGCGCCGCCGGGTTGTCCGCCAGGCGCCGCCACGCGCGCTCGCTCACCGACACCGCCGACACCCCGGCGGGCCCTCCCATGGCCTTCTGGGCGCCGATCACGCACAGGTCCACGCCCCACGCGTCCACCATCAGCGGCTCGGCCGCCACCGAGGCGACCGCGTCGACCATGAACAGGGCGCCGTGCGCCCTGACCACCTCGCCGATCTCCGCCACCGGGTTGGTGTTGCCGGTGGCCGCCTCCGCGTGCACCAGCGACACGAAGTCGACCTCCGGGTGCTCGGACAGCGCCCGCGCGACGTCCCGCGCGCTCACGGCGGCGTGGAAGGGCACCTCCAGGTCGACCACGGTGGCGCCCGCGTCCCGCAGCCAGTTGCCGAAGGTCTGGCCGTACGGTCCGGTCACCACGTTCAGCGCCGTCGAGCCCGGCCGCGCCCCGCCGCGGATGCAGCCCTCCAGCGGCAGCAGGGCCTCGCCCTGCGTGATCACGACGTCCTGTCCGGTGTGCAGGAGCGCGGCGACCCTCCGCTCGATCGCGGCGAAGCGCGCGGCGGTCAGCGGGGGCAGGTCGAGGAGGGGGTGGGACACGGCAGCGCTGCTTCCTTCGTCGGGGGGTGTACGGCCCGAGGGTATCCGGCGGCTCGTAGAGTGCAGACATGGCTGATCGCGAGGGGACGCACGCACTGCACGTCAAGGGCCGCATCCTGGCCGGGCCGCAGGACGTACGGGACGAGCTGTGGGTGGTCGGCGGGCGCGTCACCTACGAGCGCCCCGCCGGCCTCCGCGACCTCACCACCGTGCAGGGCTGGGTCCTGCCCGGCCTGGTCGACGCCCACTGCCACGTCGGCCTCGACCAGCACGGCCCGGTCGACCCGGGCACCTCCGAGAAGCAGGCGCTCACCGACCGCGACACGGGCACCCTGCTGCTCCGCGACGCCGGTTCGCCCTCCGACACGCGCTGGATCGACGACCGCGAGGACCTGCCGCGGATCATCCGGGCCGGCCGGCACATCGCCCGCACCCGCCGCTACATCCGCAACTACGCGTGGGAGATCGAGCCCGAGGACCTGGTCTCCTACGTCCGCGGGGAGGCCCGGCGCGGCGACGGCTGGGTCAAGCTGGTCGGCGACTGGATCGACCGGGACACCGGCGACCTGTCCGCCTGCTGGCCGCGCGGTGCCGTCGAGGCCGCCATCGCCGCCGCCCACGAGGAGGGCGCCCGCGTCACCGCCCACTGCTTCGCCGAGGACTCCCTGCGGGACCTGGTCGAGGCGGGGATCGACTGCGTCGAGCACGCCACCGGGCTCACGCAGGACACCATCCCGCTCTTCGCCGAGCACCAGGTGGCCATCGTCCCCACCCTGGTCAACATCGCGACCTTCCCCGGTCTCGCGGACGGCGGCCAGGCCAAGTTCCCGCGCTGGGCCGACCACATGCGCCGGCTGCACGAGCGCCGCTACGACACCGTCCGCGCCGCCCACGACGCGGGCGTCCGGATCTTCGCCGGCACCGACGCCGGCGGCTCCCTGGCCCACGGGCTCGTCGCCGACGAGGTCGCGGAGCTCGTCACCGCCGGTCTGCCCGCCCTCGACGCGCTCTCGGCCGCCACCTGGTCCGCCCGCGAGTGGCTCGGCCGCGACGGCCTCACCGAGGGCGCCTCCGCCGACCTGGTCGTCTACCCGGACGACCCGCGCGCCGACGTCCGCGTCCTGGCCGCGCCCCGGCGCATCGTGCTGCGCGGTCGCGTGGTGGGGTGACCCGGCGGGCGCGGCGGCGCCACGGTAGCGGAGCGTGGCCACCGATGCGCCCGGAATGATCCCGGAGCACCGGTTCGGGTGATCCTGTGCGGGAAAAGTCGATCCGTCCTCTTCTGTCGTGCTGCGATCGGTCGCACCGGCCGACACCGCAACGGGACGGGGAGCACGATGACCAGGCAGGGACCGCAGAAGTACCCGGGGGCCTCGCGCAGGTACTGGTACCAGGACGACTACGGCGGCGACGCGATGGAGGTCAACGCCGTCGTGCTGCACACCACGGAGGGCCGCAGCGTGCCGACGTACGGGGGCGGCGGCAGCGCGCCCAACCTGACGGCGAAACCGGACTTCGAGGACGAGAAGCTGGTCTGGTACCAGCACTTCGACATCGACATCTCCTCGCGCGCCCTGGTCAACCGGCCCGGCGGGGTGGAGACCAACACCCTCAACGTGTGCCAGGTGGAGCTGGTGGGCACCTGCGACCCCGAGCGGCACGAGGACTGGGGCGCCGCCAACCGGCACGTCTACTGGCCCAAGGCGCCGCAGTGGGCGCTGCGCGAACTCGCCGAGTTCCTCGCCTGGATGCACACCCACCACGGGGTGCCGCTGAAGGGGCCGAAGCTCTGGCTGCCCTACCCCCGCTCGTACGGGAACGCGGGCGGCCAGCGGATGACCGGACGGGAGTGGAACGCCTTCCGCGGCGTCTGCGGCCACCAGCACGTGCCGGAGAACTGCGTGCACCCGGACACCCCCGTGCTCCGCGCCGACCTGAGCTGGGCCCGGGCGGCCGAACTGGCCGTCGGTGACGAGGTCGCGTGCTTCGACGAGGAGGAGGAGCAGGGCGCTGCGGACACCGCGGGCGGGCAGGGGCGACGCCGGCTCCGCCGCGGGGTGGTGACCCGCAACGACCCGGCGCGCAAGGACGCGTACCGGGTGACCACGGCGCGGGGCGAGGTCGTCGCGACGGCCGACCATCCGTGGATGGTGCGGCTGCCGCACGGCGACACATGGGTGACCAGCCGTGAACTCACCCCGTTCAAGCACCGGATCGTCGCGGTCGCCGACCGGCAGGGCACCCCCGCGGGGGCGTGGGAGGGCGCCGCCGTCGCCGAGGTCACCGCCGAGGCGGAGGTGCTCGCGGTCGAGCACCTGGGGGAGCAGCCGATCGCCTCGCTGTCGACCTCGACGCGCACCTATGTGGCCGGCGGCCTGCTGTGCCACAACTCCCACGGGGACCCCGGCGCGGTGGACTTCGTCAAGGTGCTCGAATACGCGCGATCGCAGGTGTGACGCGCGGGAACGCATGTGCCGCAGGTTTCGAATACGGAGGCGAAAACCACCCTTTGGAGTGAACCGGGCCCAGGCGGGCGCCGGTTCACTCTCCGTACGTAAATCATTACGGGGTCGAGGTCGCCCGGCGAGCGCGCTGTCCCCTTCAGCGGCGCCGTGGCGACTCCATGACCACTTGGGGGTTTTCCACTTTGTCCAGCTCTCCCTTCAGCATGCCCGCGCGCCGTCCCGCCGCCGCGCTGGGGGCCGCCGTCGCGCTGGCGGCGGGTGCCCTCGCCCTCGGGCCGGCGACCCCGGCCGCCGCGACCGGGGGGACCCACGGCTCCTCCGGCAAGGCCGGTGCGGTCGTCCTGCGGACCGGCCTGGAGGTCTCACTGCTCCGCAAGTCCGTGGACGTCCCGCTGAACCTGACGCTCAACGAGGTCCACGCACCGGCGAGCGCCGACGAGACCGCGCTCACCGCCACCCTCGACGGGGTCGACCACGGCAGGCCGTTCAGCGTCCTGCGCGCCGACGTCGCCACCGCCAGGGCCACCGCCGACCGCCACAAGGCGGAGGGCTACGCCAACCTCGTCAAGGCGCGCGTCAGCCTGCCCGGACTGCCGTTGCTCGGGCTCATCAAGGCCGACGCGATCTCCGCCCGCGCCACGTGCGTGGCCGGCCGCAAGCCGGTCGCCGACGTCGAGCTGCCCGGCCACGTCGTCGTCCTCGGCAAGCGCGTCAAGGTGTCGGCCGGCGGCACGACCCTGGTGAAGGTGCCCGGCGTGGGCGAGGTCCGCCTCGACCTCGCCAAGAGGACCGTCACCTCGCGCAGCGCCGCCGCCACCGCACTGGAACTGTCGGTGGAGGTCAACCCGCTCAAGCTCGGCGTCGCCGAGGTGAACGGCACCGTCACCCTCGCCGGGGCCACCTGTGAGACGCCCCGCCGCGGCGGGCACGGCGGCGGCGGGCACCACGGCGGCGGCGGGCACCACGGCGGCGGCAACGGCGACGGGGACAACGGGGGCGACGACTCCGGCAGCGGCGAGGAGCCGCAGACCGGCGGCGAGTCCGAGCAGCCCTCGCAGTCCGCGGAGCCCTCGGCGTCGGCCGGGCCGTCGGAGTCCGCGCGCGCCGACCAGTCCCCGCAGGCCGCGCCCGCGGCCGCCGGCGACCTCGCCGAGACCGGCAGCAGCTCCATGACCCCGTACCTCGCGGGCGGTTCGGTGCTGCTGTTCGCCGCCGGATTCCTCGTGATCCGCAAGACCCGCCGCAGGCCGGCGGCCGAGAGCGCCCGGGACTGACGAACCCGGGTCGACCCCGGGGGGGCGGACCAGGGGTGAGGGGGGACGTGGAGGGCGGCGGAGTGTCCGGAGCCGCCCTCCACGCGCTTTCCCGCACCGCTCCCCGCTCCGGCCGCTCGCTCACGGGCGTCTGAAAAGGGCACTTTCCACTACCCTGTTGGGGAGTGTCCGCGCGCCCGTCGCGGACGGGGCCGGGGGGTCGCATGTTCGGGGGACGGTACGAGTTGCGGGCGCTGCTCGGCTCCGGCGGCATGGCCCGGGTCCATCTGGCGTACGACACCCGGCTCGGCCGGACCGTGGCCGTCAAGACGCTCCTGCCGGAGCTGGCCCGCGACCCCGAGGCGCGCCGCCGCTTCGCCCGCGAGGCACGGGCGGCGGCCGGGCTCAACCACCCCGGCATCGTCACCGTCCACGACCAGGACGAGGTGACGACGGACGACGCCGTCGTGCCGTACCTGGTGATGGAGCACATCGAGGGCCGCACCCTCGCCGAACTCGCCCGTGAACAGGCCCCGATGGAAATCGAGCGAGCCGTCCGCATCACCTGCGAGATCCTGGACGCCCTCGCCCACGCCCACGCCCGCGGACTCGTCCACCGCGACGTGAAGCCCTCCAACGTCCTGATCGCCACCGGGGGCACGGTCAAGGTCGCCGACTTCGGCATCGCCCGGGTCGTCCACTCGCTGTCCCGCATCACCGGCACCGGCTCCGCCATCGGCACCCCCGGGTACATGGCCCCCGAGCAGTGCGCCGGCGACGCCGTGGACGCCCGCAGCGACCTGTACGCGGTCGCCTGCATGCTCACCGAACTCCTCACCGGCACCGTGCCCTTCGCCGGGGCCACCCCGCTGTCGGTGATGTACGCCCACGTCCACCAGACACCGGCGCCGCCCTCCGCGCGCAACCCGCTGGTGCCGCCCCAGCTCGACGCGATCGTGCTGTCCGCCCTGTCGAAGAACCCCGCCCTGCGCCCGCGGAGCGCCGCGGAGATGAGGGGCGCCCTCAGCACCTGGCTGGCCTCGCGGACCCCGCCCACGGGCCCGCCCGCCCTGCCCCCGCCGCCCGCACAGCCGCCCACCCTGCCCCACCCCGCGTACAACCCGCCCTCGTACGGGCCGCCGTCCTACCCCACCCGGCCCGCCTGGGACACCCCGGTCCCGGGGCCCCGGCGCCGCCGCTGGGGCGTGGTGTCCGCGGTCACCGCGGCGGTCGTGGCCGTCCTGGTCACCGTGACGGTCGTCGTCGACCCCTTCGGAGACGACCCGAAGAAGCGGTCCACCCCCACCGCCCAGGACCTGATCGCCGCCCGCAGGCCCACCGGCGGCTACAACGGCGCCCTCACCGGCGCCGTCAACCCGTCCACCGCCAAGGGCGGCACCCTCAGGCTCATCTCGGCCTACACCCCCGACTCCCTCGACCCGGCCCGCACCTACTCGCCGATCGTGTGGAACCTCGGCCGCCTCTACCTGCGCAAACTCGTCGACTTCGCCCCGCAGCCCGGCGCCGCGGGGACCCGGCTCGTCCCCGACCTCGCCACCAGCACCGGCACGATCTCCGACGGCGGCCGCACCTACACGTACACCCTCGAGGAGGGCGTCACCTTCGAGGACGGCACGCCGATCACCTCACGGGACGTCAAGTACGGCATCGAGCGCACCTTCGCCAGGGACCTGTACCCCGGCGGCCCCACCCACCTGCGCGACCTGCTCGACCAGGGGCAGGACTACCCCGGCCCCTACAAGGACACCGACCCCGACGGGCTCGGCCTGAAGAGCGTCGAGACCCCCGACGACCGCACGATCGTCTTCCACCTCGACACGCCCTTCGCCGACTTCCCCCACGTCCTCGCGCTGCCCATGTCCTCGCCCGTCCCGAAGGCGAAGGACACCAAGGAGAGCTACCAGGACCAGCCGGTCGCCAGCGGCCCCTACCGGATCGCCTCCTACGACGCCGCCAAGGGACTGCGCCTGGTGCGCAACGACAAGTGGGACCCGGCGACCGACGCGATACGCACCGCCCTGCCCGACGAGGTGGAGCTCACCATCGCCGCGGACGCGGCCGCCGTGGACACCGCCCTGATGAACGGCACCGCCGACCTCGACCTCGCCCAGACCGGCGTCCAGGAGGCCACCCGGACCCGCATCCTCGCCGACGACGCGCTCAAGTCCCGCGCGGACCTGGTGCAGACCGGCGCGGTCCGCTACTTCTCCCTGCAGACCGCCGTCGCGCCCCTGGACGACTACCGCTGCCGCTGGGCCGTCCAGTACGCCACCGACCGCAGCCTGCTGCGTGACGCCCTGGGCGGCCAGGACGCGGGCGACGTCGCCGGCGGCATGCTCCCGCCGACCATCGGCGGCCACGACCGGCACCTGGACACCTACGGCACCGTGACGGGCGGCTCCTACCCCGACCAGGCCCGCCGCTTCCTCGGCGAATGCGGCCACGCCAAGGGGTTCAGCACGGTCGTCGCGGTCTCCGCCACCGACCAGGCAGCCCGCAAGGCCGCGCAGTCGCTGGCCGGCCAGCTCGCCAAGGTGGGCATCACGGCGACCGTGCAGACCCCCGACGCCGCCGACTTCTACGCCGCCCTCACCGACCAGCAGCAGATCAAGGACAAGGGCTGGGGCATCGTCATGACCACCTGGCAGTCCGACTGGCCCTCCCCGGCCGGCTTCCTGCGCCCGCTGCTGCTGCCGGACAGCCCCAGCAACTACGCGGGGCTGGACGACCGGGAGATCAACTCCCTGATGGACGAGGCCGACTCCGAGACCAACCGCAACGCCGCCGACAACCTCTGGCGCACCGTCGACTCCACCGCCCAGGACCGCGGCACGCTCCTGCCCTTCCTCTACGACCGCCGCCTCAACTACCGGTCCGACCGCCTGGCCAACGCCTACGTCCACCCGGCCCTGGGCGGCCTCGACATCCAGGCCCTCGGGGTCAAGGGCTGACCGGGCGGCGCCGGGTCAGGACAGGCGGGCGTGCGGCGGGGGACGCCGCGGATACGGATGAGAGGGTGCGCAGGGCAGGTCCTGATCGACCCAGACGAGCTTGCCGCCGGTCGCGGACCGGAAGCCCCACCTGTGACACAGCTGAGCGATCATGAAGAGGCCCCGGCCGTGCTCGTCGACGCCGCGAGCGTGGCGCAGGCGCGGGTGGCCACTGCCGCTGTCGAAGACTTCGCAGGTCAGGACCTGGTGCTTGATGAGCCTGAGACGCAGGGGGCCGACGCCGTGGCGGACGGCGTTGGTGACCAGCTCACTGACGATCAGCTCCGTGTCGGGCACGAGGTGATCCAGCCCCCATTCCCCGAGCTGCCGGGCGGCCATGTGCCGGGCGGTACGGGCGGCGGCCGGATCGGCGGGGAAGTCCCACGAGGCGCTCCGGGCCGCATCGGGTGTGCGGGTCCGGACGAGGAGCACGGCGGTCGCGGCGGCGTCGATGCCGGGCCGGCTGTCGACCATCGCCATTGCGGCATCCGATGTTTCCCGGGGCTTCCGGGGCTCAATGAGTTCGGCCTGTTCAGTGGTCGTCATCGCGGTTCGTCCGTTCAGGTGTGCGGCGCGGGAAAAGCCGATCTTCGTGCAATTCCAGCGAACCAGCCGGAGAGGTGCCTGAGGGCGGTCAGGCAGGCTCTCCTGGACGGTGGTCTGCTGGTGCGGGTACTGGCAGGCCCCCTGCCGATCGCCGGGCGACCACTGGGTCGGGGGCCTTTTCGGGAAACGCCCTCGACGGCTATTGTTCGAAACAATGCATTGAAGTGAGAGGGAATTGGGTGGAAACCGTGATTTTGCCGGGGTGGTGCGCGGAGCGTTAGCCTTGGCATATGGCCAGAGCAGCGTCCGGTTCGGGTGACAACAAGGAACTGAGCGATTTTCTGCGTTCGCGGCGCGCCCGGGTGGCTCCCGAGCAGGCCGGGGTCACGCCGGGGGCCAGTCGGCGTGTTCCGGGACTTCGTCGCGAGGAGGTCGCGTTCTCGGCCGGATTGAGCGTGGACTACTACATCCGTCTGGAACGCGGACGGGTGGCCAACGCCTCGGAGGCGGTGCTGGAGGCCGTGGCCCGGGCTCTGCGGCTCGACGACGCCGAGCGTGCGCACCTGTTCAACCTGGCCAGGCCGCAGTCCGTGGTCAGGGCCAGCCAGCCGGAGGTTCCGCGGAGAGTGCGTCCGGGCGCGTACGCCCTGCTCGAGGTTCTCGCGGACAGCCCTGCCATGATCCTGGACGGCCGGATGGACGTCCTCGCCGTCAACCGGATGGCCCGGGCGCTATTCGTCGATTTCGACGCCATGCCGGTCCGTGAACGTAATTTGGCGCGGTTCGTATTTCTCGATCCTGCGGCACGTGAACTGTTCATCGACTGGGACATGGCCGCCCGCATGGTGGTGACGGGGTTGCACCTGTACGCGGGTCAGAATCCGGACGACACGCGTCTGACCGAGCTGATCGGCCACTTGTCGGCCGCGGACGCCGACTTCAGCCGGTGGTGGTCGGCGCATGACGTGGAGGTGTTCTCCCACGGCACCAGGCGCTGTCGGCACCCTTTGCTGGGGGAATTCGTCCTCGACTACGAGACCCTCGTGTTCCCCGGTGACCCGGACCAGTGGTTGTACGTGTGCATGGCCCCACCCGGCTCACCGTCCGCCGAGGCGTTGCGTTCCCTGGCCGGCCGGATCGGTGAATCGGACACCGGTCCGGAGCGGAGGTCACCTCCGGCTCCTGCGCCATGACGGAGGCCGGGTTCCCCCGGGCGGGGTGCCGGGGTCGGAACGGGTCCGCCCGCCAGGGCCTCAGCCGTCGAGCGCCTTCGACAGGGCGGCCGCGAAGCGGTCGGTCGTGGCGGGGTCGCGGACGGCGAGGCGGAGCCAGTCGGGGGACAGGCCGGGGAAGGTGTCGGCGCGGCGGACGGCGAAGCCGAGGTCGCGCAGGCGTTCACGGACGGAGGCCGCTCCGGGCAGGCGCAGCAGGACGAAGGGGCCGTGCGCCGGCCCGGCGACCTCGACGTCGTCGAACTCGGCGAGCCGGCGCAGCAGGTGGGCGCGGTCGTCGGCGATCCGGCGGGCCGCCTCTTCGGCCTCCGCGAGGGCCGCGGGGGCGCTGCACGCCTCGGCGGCGGTGAGGCCGGGCGCGGAGACCGCCCACAGGGGCTGGGCGCGGCGCAGCGCCGCCACGCGCTCGCGGTCGCCGAGGACGTAGCCGACCCGCAGGCCCGCGAGGCCCCAGGTCTTGGTGAGGCTGCGCAGCACCACCAGGCCGGGCAGGTCGCGGCGGGCGGCGAGGCTCTCGGGCTCACCGGGCACCGCGTCCATGAACGCCTCGTCCACGACGAGGGTGCGGCCCGGCCGGGCCAGGCGGGCGAGGTCCGCCGCGGGGTGCAGCACGGAGGTGGGGTTGGTCGGGTTGCCGACGACGACCAGGTCGGCGGCGTCCGGCACCGCGCGCGGGTCGAGGCGGAAGCCGTCCTCCGCGCGCAGCACGACGCGGTGCACGGGGTGCCCGGCATCCCTCAGCGCCGCCTCCGGCTCCGTGAACTGCGGGTGCACGACCACCGCGTGGCGGGCCCGGGTGGTGCGGGCCAGCAGGACGAACGCCTCCGCGGCACCCGCCGTGAGCAGCACCTCCTCCACGGGTCGGCCGTGGCGGGCGGCGACCGCCCGGTGCGCGGCGCGGTCGTCGGGGTAGCCGGCCAGCCCGTCGAGGGTGGCGCCGAGGCGTTCCTTGAGCCACCGGGGCGGTGTTCCGGCGCGCACGTTCACGGCCAGGTCCGTCAGGTCCCCGCCGCCGTCGCGGACCTCGGCGTCGCCGTGGTGCCGCAGGTCGTGGTCGCACTCGCCGGGTTCCTGCGGCACGGCCCCGGCGTCGCCGGGCGGCGCGTGCCGTACGTCGGCTTCGGGACGCGCCTCGGCCCAGCCCTCCGCCTGCTGCCGGACCCGCTCCTCCAGGGCCGCGTCCGCCGGGAAGCCGGCCAGCCCGTCGAGGGTGGCGCCGAGGCGTTCCTTGAGCCACCGGGGCGGTGTTCCGGCGCGCACGTTCACGGCCAGGTCCGTCAGGTCCCC
>NZ_JBIATA010000005.1:316097-382228 GCF_042891295.1 Streptomyces sp. NPDC001902
CGGCGCGTGCCGTACGTCGGCTTCGGGACGCGCCTCGGCCCAGCCCTCCGCCTGCTGCCGGACCCGCTCCTCCAGGGCCGCGTCCGCCGGGAAGCAGGTCAGCACGACGATCCGCCGGGCTCCGAGCCGTGCGCAGCGCTCCAGGCCCGCGGGCACGTCCGGCGCCGCCGTCGTCAGGAAGGCGGTCTCCACGCCCGCGTAGCCCCGGCCCTCCCACAGCAGCCGCGCGGTGCGGGCCACTTCGGCGTTGCCGGCGGCCTCGGGGGAGCCGGCGCCGACCAGCAGCACCATGGTCGCCGCCAGATCCAGCGGCGTACGGCGGCCGCCGCCCAGCGCGGCGTCCACGCGTCGCTCCAGCACGTCCTCGGGCGGGGGGTTGCTCACGGTGCCTTCTCCTCCGTCGTGCCGTGCGTGCCGTGCCTGCCGTCCGTGCCGGGATCGGGCGTACGGTGCCGCGCCACGGCCGCGGTCGCCCTCGCCGTACCGCTCCCGGGGGCGGACTTCCTCTTCGGCACCAGCAGTTCGCCGCCGGGCGCCGCGGCGAGCGCGGCCGCCTCCGCGACGGAGGGCGTGCCGACCGCGGCCAGCGGGGCGGCCGAGGGGCTCGGCACGTCGACCGCGGCCAGCGTACGCGCGTCGTACGTCACCAGGGGGACGCCCAGCCGCGCCGCCGCCGCGACGAGACCCGGCTCACCGGCCTTGCCGTCCACGGTCGCCAGCGCCGTGACGGACGGCTCCGGCACCCCGGCCTCGGCGAGCACGGACCGCACGAGCGCGAGCACTTCGGCCGCCGCCACCCCGCGGCCCGCCCCGACGCCGACGACGACGCTCACGCGGCCGCGCCCGCGCCGCCCGCGCAGGAGGCGACGAACCGCCGTGCCAGGGACGGCTCGGCGGCCCAGTGGACGTGCAGGTACGACGCGTGCACGCCGCCCCGCACGAAGCCCTCCACGCGCCGCTCCGGCCGGATCACTCCCCAGGCGGGGGTGGCCCCGGCGACGGGCTCCACGACGGTGCGGTGGAACTCGTGGCCGCGCACCCGCGTCCCGGCGGCCGCCAGCGCGTTGTCGGCGATCGCGACCGCCTCGCGGTAGCCCAGGGTGAGCCGGTCCGACATGCGGGCCGTGGTGTCCAGCAC
This sequence comes from Streptomyces sp. NPDC001902, assembly GCF_042891295.1. Lineage (NCBI taxonomy): Bacteria > Bacillati > Actinomycetota > Actinomycetes > Kitasatosporales > Streptomycetaceae > Streptomyces > Streptomyces sp. NPDC001902. The sequence continues at coordinate 317,236 of NZ_JBIATA010000005.1, forward strand.
CCCGCACATGGGACGTCCGTCCAGTTCCCGCCCGAGGTAGAGCAGGCCCGCGCACTCCGCCGTCACGGGCCCGGCGAAGGCGCCGACGGCCTTGCGCAGCGGCTCGTTGGCGGACAGTTCGTGGGCGTACATCTCGGGGAAGCCGCCGCCTATGACCAGCCCCGCGGCGCCGGGCGGCAGGTGCTCGTCGCGCAGCGGGTCGAAGGTGACGACCTCCGCCCCCGCCGCGGCGAGCAGTTCGACGTGCTCGGCGTACGAGAAGGTGAACGCCGCCCCGCCCGCCACCGCGACCACCGGCCGTCCGCCCGGCGCCGCCGGACCGGCCGCCGCCTCCCGCGGGTCCCAGGGCTCGTCCGTGAGCGGGGGAGCACTGCGCGCCAGCGCCAGCAGCGCCTCCATGTCGCAGCCCTCCCGCACCCGGGCGGCCAGGGCCCGCACGGCGTCGACGGCGTCCGCGCGCCGCTCCGCGACCGGGACCAGGCCCAGGTGCCGGGAGGGCGTGCCGACCGCCGTGTCGCGCCGCAGCGCGCCCAGCACGGGCACGCCGGCGCCGTCGAGGGCGTCGCGCAGCAGCTCCTCGTGCCGGTCGGAGCCGACCTTGTTGAGGATGACGCCGGCGACCCGCACCTGCGGGTCCCACGAGGCGAAGCCGTGCACCAGCGCCGCCACCGAACGGGACTGCGACGAGGCGTCCACCACCAGCACCACCGGTGCCCGCAGCAGCTTCGCCACATGAGCGGTGGAGGCCAGCTCGCCCATCCCGGAGGCGCCGTCGAAGAGCCCCATCACGCCCTCCACGACGGCCAGGTCGGCCCCCCGCGCGCCGTGCAGGAACAGCGGCGCGATCCGCTCCGGGCCGCACATGTAGGCGTCCAGGTTGCGGCCCGGGCGGCCGGTGGCCAGCGCGTGGTAGCCGGGGTCGATGTAGTCGGGGCCCACCTTGTGCGGGGAGACCGCGAGCCCGGCCTCCGCGAAGGCGGCCATCAGACCCGTGGCGACGGTGGTCTTGCCGCTCCCCGAGGCTGGGGCCGCGACGACGATCCTGGCTACCACTCGATGCCCTTCTGGCCCTTCTGGCCGGCGTCCATCGGGTGCTTCACCTTGCCCATCTCGGTGACCAGGTCCGCGAAGTCCAGCAGCGGCTGCGGGGCGTTGCGCCCGGTGATGACGACGTGCTGGGTGCCGGGCCGGTCACGGAGCACGGAGACCACCTCGTCGGTGTCGATCCACCCCCAGTGCAGCGGGTAGGCGAACTCGTCCAGCACGTACAGCCGGTAGGTCTCGGCGGCCAGGTCGCGCTTGACCTGCTCCCAGCCCTCGCGCGCGGCGTCCTCGCTCTCCGAGATGTCCCGCTGGACCCAGGACCAGCCCTCGCCCATCTTGTGCCAGGCGACGGTGCCGCCCTCGCCGGAGGCGCCGAGCACGCGCAGCGCCCGTTCCTCGCCGACCTTCCACTTCGCGGACTTGACGAACTGGAACACCCCGACCGGCCAGCCCTGGTTCCAGGCCCGCAGCGCCAGGCCGAAGGCGGCGGTCGACTTCCCCTTGCCGGTGCCGGTGTGCACCATCACCAGCGGCCGGTTGCGGCGCTGGCGCGTGGTCAGACCGTCCTGCGGCACCACACTCGGCTGTCCCTGCGGCATTACGCGGCCCTCCGTACGTCCCGTACCAGTGCCGCGACGCTGTCCGCGCGCAGCTCGTCCAACGTCACGGCGGTGCCGTGCAGTTCGCGGGCCAGCTCGCCCGCGAGCCCCAGGCGCACCGGCCCGGACTCGCAGTCGACGACCACCGACGCGGTGCCCTCGGCCGCCAGCAGCCGTGCGGCCCGCGCGGCCGTGCGCACCGGCTCGGGCCCGCCGGTCGCCCGGCCGTCGGTGACCACGACCAGCAGCGGGCGGCGCGAGGGGTCCCGCAGCCGCTCCACGCGCAGCACGTCCTGCGCCTTCAGCAGCCCGGCGGCCAGCGGGGTGCGGCCGCCGGTGGGCAGCTTCTCCAGGCGTGCCGCGCCCGCGTCGACCGACGAGGTCGGCGGCAGCGCCAGCTCCGCCGTCGCGCCGCGGAAGGTGACCAGGCCGACCTTGTCGCGCCGCTGGTAGGCGTCGAGCAGCAGCGACAGCACCGCGCCCTTGACCGCGCTCATGCGCTGCCGGGCAGCCATCGAGCCCGAGGCGTCGACGACGAAGAGCACCAGGTTGCCCTCGCGACCCTCCCGCACCGCTTCGCGCAGGTCGTCCCGGCGGATCACCAGGCCCGGGCCGCCCCGCCCGCGCGCCCGCTGGTGCGGGGCGGCGGCGAGCACGGTGGCGGCCAGGTGCAGCTTGGACAGGGTGCCGTGGGGCCGCCGGGCGCCGGTCGTCCTGCCGTGCGCGGTACGGGCCCGTGAGCGGCGGCCGGCGGCGCCCTCGCCGAGGCCGGGAACGGTCAGGGTGCGGGCCTTGAAGGGCTCGGCCGCGGGCACCGCGGCCCGTTCCCCGACGCCGCCCTGCGGCGCCTGCGAGGGCTCGGGCTGGGGACCGGAGTCCGCCGGCTCCCGGGGCGGGGCGATGTCGGGGGTGGTGTCGGGGGCGCCGTCGTCACCCTGCGGCGGGCGGCCGCCGCCGTCGGGTCCGCCGCCGTCGGGGCCGGGTCCGGGGTCCGGGTCCGGGTCGTCGTCCTCGGCGCGGTTGCGCTCCAGGGTCTCGTCGAGCTTGTCCTCGTCCAGGCCCGGCGCGTCGAAGGGATTGCGGCGGCGCCGGTGCGGCAGCGCCAGCAGCGCGGCCTGCCGTACGTCGGCGTCGGTCACGTCGGTGCGTCCGGCCCAGGCGGCCAGGGCGGTCGCCGTGCGCGCCATGACGATGTCCGCGCGCATCCCGTCCACCTCGAAGGCCGCGCAGGTGGCCGCGATCTGGCGGAGCGCGCCGTCGCCGAGCGACACCGCGGGCAACAGCGCCCGCGCCGCCGCGATCCGCTCGCGCAGTTCCCGCTCCTCGGCCTGCCAGGCGGCGGCGAAGCCCGCCGGGTCCGCGTCGTAGGCGAGGCGCCGCCGGACGACCTGCACCCGCTCGTCGGTCTCCCGCGACGCCGCGACCTCCACCGTGAGACCGAAGCGGTCCAGCAACTGCGGCCGCAGCTCGCCCTCTTCGGGGTTCATCGTGCCGACGAGGAGGAAGCGCGCGGCGTGGCGCACGGAGACGCCCTCCCGCTCGACGTAGGAGGCGCCCATGGCGGCCGCGTCCAGCAGCAGGTCCACCAGGTGGTCGTGGAGGAGGTTGACCTCGTCCACGTACAGCACGCCGCGGTGCGCGTCGGCCAGCAGCCCGGGCTCGAAGGCCTTCACGCCCTCCGCCAGGGCCCGTTCGATGTCCAGGGCGCCGACGAGGCGGTCCTCGGACGCGCCGACCGGTAGCTCCACCATGCGCGCCGCCCGGCTCTCCGCGCCGGCGTCCGGGCCGTGCGGCCCGTCCGGGCAGGCCGGGTCGGGCGCCGCCGGGTCGCAGCCGAAGCGGCAGCCGGGCACGACGTCCACGGGCGGCAGCAGCGCCGACAGCGCCCGTACGGCGGTCGACTTGGCGGTGCCCTTCTCGCCGCGCACCAGTACACCGCCCACCGCCGGGCTGACCGCGTTCAGCAGCAACGCCAGGCGCAGGTCCGCCATCCCGACGATCGCGGTGAAGGGGTAAGGGGTGCTCACGCGGCCTCCTGGGTCGAACGGTCGTTGCGGCGGTGCTCACGGACGGCCCCGCTCCGGGGCCGCGACGGGGTGCTCACGGCGCCCCCGGGGGGACGAAGGGCAGCCCCGCAGGGGGGCCCTGCTCGATCAGGCGGAGCAGCGCGCCGGTGTCGGCGTGCTCCTCGATCAGGTCGCCCAGCCGGTCCAGCTGCTCCTCGCGGAGCGCGCCGAAGGCGGTGCCGGGGGCCGGGACGAAGCGCCGTCCCGCGGCCAGGGCGACGCGGCGCAGGAAGGCGCGGCGGAAGCCGTCGCTCTCCAGCGAGCCGTGCCAGTGGGTGCCCCAGACCGCGCCGCTGCGGCAGCCGTCCAGGAAGGGCTCGTCGCCGCCGCGGACGTCGGCGACGCCGTGGTGGATCTCGTACCCCTCGACCGTTTCGCCGTACGCCTTCCCGGAGGGCCTGGCCAGGGTCTTCGCCACGGCGAAGCGGATGCGCGCCGGCAGCAGGCCGAGACCGGCGACCGTACCGGCGCGGGACTCGACGTCGTCCTCGATCGTCTCGGCGAGCATCTGGAAGCCGCCGCAGATCCCCAGCACCGGGCGCCCCTGCGCGGCCCGGCGGGTGACGGCATCGGCCAGGCCCCGCTGCCGCAGCCACTCCAGGGCCTTGACCGTGCCGCGGGTGCCGGGCAGGACGACGAGGTCGGCGTCGGCCAGTTCCTCGGGCCGGTCGACGAAGCGGACGAGCACACCGGGCTCGGCGGCGAGCGCGTCCACGTCGGTGAAGTTCGACATCAGCGGGACCGCCGCGACGGCGACCCGCAGGACGTCCTCACCGTGCGGCGCCGCCGTGTCCGACTCCCTGACGGTGCCGCGCAGCGACATCCGCAGGCCGTCCTCCTCGTCGATGCCGAGGCCGTGCCGGTACGGCAGCACCCCGTAGAAGCGGCGCCCGGTCAGCCCGCGCAGCATCTCAAGACCCGGCTCCAGCAAGGACACGTCGCCGCGGAACTTGTTGACCAGGTAGCCGCAGACCAGCTCCTGGTCCTCGGGGGCCAGCAGCGCCGTCGTCCCGAAGAACGAGGCGAAGACCCCGCCCCGGTCGATGTCGCCGACCACGACCACCGGGAGCCTGGCGGCCCGCGCCAGGCCCATGTTGACGATGTCGCCCCGCCGCAGGTTGATCTCGGCGGGGCTGCCGGCGCCCTCGCAGATCACCGCGTCGTACCGGCCGCGCAGCTCCTCCAGGCAGCCGGTGACGGTCTCCAGCAGCTGCGCGCGGCTCCCGTTGTGGTAGCCGCGCGCGCTCATCTCGCCCACCGGGCGCCCCATCAGGACGACCTGGCTGGTGCGGTCCCCGCCGGGCTTGAGCAGCACCGGGTTCATCAGGGCCGAGGGCTCCACGCGCGCGGCCTGGGCCTGCATCGCCTGGGCGCGGCCGATCTCGGCGCCCTCGCGCGTCACGTACGAGTTCAGCGACATGTTCTGCGCCTTGAAGGGCGCCACGGACACACCCTGCCGCGCCAGCCACCGGCAGATCCCCGCCGTGACGACGCTCTTGCCGGCGTCCGACGTGGTCCCGGCGACCAGCAGGCCCCCGCCCCTCATGCGTTCCTCCTCCGGGCGACCGCGCCCCACGCCAGGCGCCCGCCCACCGCGACCGCCAGCGCCAGCGCGCCGACCCGTCGCGACAACCGTGCCGCCCGTTCGATATCCCGTACCTCCACCGGCCGGTTGCCCGCCCCCAGGACGGGCCGGTGCTCGACCCGCCCGCCATAGGCAAGCGTCCCCCCGAGGCGCACGCCCAACGCCCCTGCGAACGAGGCCTCCACCGGCCCCGCGTTCGGGCTGGGATGCCGGGAGCCGTCCCTGCGCCAGGCCCGCCAGGCCCCCCGGGGGTCGGGCCCGGCCAGCATCGCGAGCGCGGCGGTCAGCCGGGCGCCGGGGTAGCCGGCCACGTCGTCCAGCCGGGCCGCCGTCCAGCCGAACCGCCGGTGCCGCGGGGACTTGTGGCCCACCATCGCGTCGAGGGTGTTGACCGCCCGGAAGCCCACCAGCCCGGGCACGCCGCCCAGCGCGCCCCACACCAGGGCGCCCACGACGGCGTCCGAGGTGTTCTCGGCGACGGACTCCACGACCGCCCGGGCCAACTGGGCCTCGTCCAGCGCCTGCGGGTCGCGGCCGCACAGATGGGGCAGCCGCCCGCGCGCCGCCTCGGTGTCCCCGGCGGACAGGGCGGCGCCGATGGCGCGCGCCTCCCGTACCAGGGAGGTCCCGCCGAGCACGGCCCAGGTCGCCGCCGCCGTCAGGGCGACGGAGGCGGGGCCGGAACGGCGTGCCGCACGCTGGAGCCCGGCCGCGGCCGCCACCGCGCCGCCCGCGCACAGCACCGTGTGGAGGGCACCCCGGCCGCGGTGGTCGCGCCACAGGGCACGCTCCAGGCCGGCGGCGGCGCTGCCGAACACCGCCACGGGGTGACCGCGGCGCGGGTCGGCGAGGGCGAGGTCGGCGAGCCAGCCGAGGGCGGCACCGGTGGCGAACGCGCACGGCGCCGCGACGCCGGTGTCGGGTGAACGGCCGGGGCCGCGCATCACAGGAGTCCTCACTCAGGGTCCGCGCCCTGGTTCGACGTGACCGGCGACGAGAGTCTCCTGGCTCCCGGATCGGCGGCACCCCCGGCCTTCCAGCCCCTCACGGGACCGTGGCCATGGGCGGGGGTCCGCTCCCCGGTGACAGTGGCGGGACCGCGCCGGATTCGCACCGGACTTCCTCTCCTGCCGCCGTTTGGCGGTTCCGATACCACCACGCGCCGCTCCGGCCCGTCAACTCACCGCGACGGCCTGTGGAAAAGAAGAAACCCCAGCTCACGGCGGGATAGCCGGGAGCTGAGGTCAACTTCACACCGGGCCGCGCGCACGCGGCCCGGGGACCCGCGGGTCAGGCGACGATCAGGAAGATCCCGTACGCGACGGCTGCCGCGCACAGCGCGAAGCACAGGTACGCGCCGCTGCGGGCCAGCGCGGTCGAGCCGGCGGCGGAGCCGCTGCCCGCCTCGCCGGTGGCCGCGCCCTGCTTGGACAGGCCCACGATGCCGAGGGTGAACAGGCCGACGAGTCCGATGGTCACGGCGAGGCTGACGCCGAAGACGGAGCCGAGGGCAGCCCAGTCGATGTGCATGATGCTGGTTCCTTCCGGGGCCGGTGCGGCACCGCCGTCAGGCGGGGGCCTGGGCGGGGTCGGCGTCGACGGTGGCGGCCGTGAGGCCGGCGGGCGGCGGGATCACGGCGGCGATCGCCGTGGTGATGACGCCCGGCTCCTCGGCGTCGCCGTGGGCCTCGTTGACGTTGGTGTGGTCGACGGGCTTGCGGCGCGAGGCGATCCAGATCGCGACGCAAGCGGCGAGTGCCAGGACGGCGACCGCGGTGACGCCCAGGTCCCCCTGGTCGGCCAGGAGCGCGGCGCCCGCCGCGACCAGACCCGCGGCCGGAAGGGTGAGCCCCCACGCGGCGAACATGCGGCCCGCGGTGCTCCACCGGACGACGCCGCCCTTGCGACCGACACCGGCGCCCATGACGGAGCCGGAGCAGACCTGCGTGGTGGAGAGCGAGAAGCCGAGGTGGGAGGAGGCGAGGATGACGGTGGCGGCGCCGGTCTGGGCGGCGAAGCCCTGCGGCGGCTGGATGTCGGTGATGCCCTTGCCCATGGTGCGGATGATCCGCCAGCCACCGATGAAGGTGCCGAGCGCGATCGCCATGCCGGCCGACACGATGACCCACAGCGGCGGGTCGGAGTCGGGGGCGACGACGTTGCCCGCGATCAGGGCGAGGGTGATGACACCCATGGTCTTCTGTGCGTCGTTGGTGCCGTGCGCGAGGGAGACCAGACCGGCCGAGGCGATCTGCCCGGCCCGGTAGCCCTTGGCGGTCGCCTTCGGGTCGGCGTTGCGGCCGATGCGGTAGGTCAGGCGGGTCGCCAGCATCGCGGCGAGACCGGCGACCACGGGGGCGCAGACGGCCGGGATCAGGACCTTCATGACGACCGCGTCACCGTTGATCGAGCTGAAGCCCGCGGAGGCGACGGAGGCGCCGATGAGGCCGCCGAACAGGGCGTGGGAGGAGCTGGAGGGGAGGCCCGCCAGCCAGGTCAGCAGGTTCCAGACGATCGCGCCGACGAGCCCCGCGAAGATCACCTCGGGCTTGATGCCCGCGCTCTCGTCGAGGATTCCGCCGGAGATCGTCTTCGCCACCTCGACGGAGAGGAAGGCGCCGACGAGGTTGAGCACGGCGGACATGGCCACCGCCGTCTTGGGCTTGAGCGCGCCAGTGGAGATGGTGGTCGCCATCGCATTGGCGGTGTCGTGGAAACCGTTCGTGAAGTCGAACACGAGTGCGGTAATGATCACGATTCCGATCAGGAGCGTGATGTGTTCCATTGACCCAGGCATTCGTTCGATCGGACAGTGGCGTGGCGACCGTACGGAGTCTGGATGAACGGAAGGTGAACGAGGAGAGGCGCGGCGGTGCCGGTGCGTGCGGGGGGTGTGGGGCCGTGCGGACTTCGCCCCGGAATCCGGCCTTTGACGTGCTTCGATCGCCCTTCCCGGCACCTCCGGAAGAGATCCTGGTCACGGCCCGGGGCCGTCGTGCCCGGCAGGGGGGAGGGCCTAGTGGCGGCCCGAGATGCGGTCCGCGATGCGCGCCACCCGGTCGGTCTCCGCGCTGCGTCCGGTCTGCTCGCGCCGGTCGGCGGCGCGGTAGGCCGCGTACAGCCCGTGCACCCCGATCCACCGGAAGGGCTCCGGCTCCCAGCGGCGCACGCGGTGGTGCACCCACGGCAGGGACGTCAGCTCCGTGCCGTGCGCCTGGCCGGAGTCCAGCTGGACGAGGTCGCGCAGCGTCTGCGCCGCGAGGTTCGCCGTCGCGACCCCGCTGCCGACGTAGCCGCCCGCCCAGCCGAGGCCGGTGGAGCGGTCCAGTTCCACGCTCGCGCACCAGTCGCGCGGCACGCCGAGCACCCCGGACCACGCGTGGTCGACCGCCACCCGCCCCGCTGCCGGGAAGAAGCGCACCAGGATCTCGCGCAGCGCCTCGACCGTCGCCGCCTGCGTGCGGCCGTCGTTGTCCGTACGGGAGCCGAAGCGGTACGGCACCCCGCGGCCGCCGATGGCGATCCGGTCGTCTGCGGTGCGCTGCGCGTACATGTACGCGTGCGCCATGTCGCCGAGCGTCTCCCGGCCCTCCCAGCCGATGGTGTCCCAGACCTCCTTCGGCAGCGGCTCCGTCACGATCATCGAGGAGTTCATCGGCAGCCACGACCGCTTCTGGCCCTTGAGCGAGGCGGTGAAGCCCTCGGTGCAGCGCAGGACGTAGGGGGCGCGCACGCTCCCGAACGGGGTGAGCGCGTGCTTCGGCCGGATCTCGGTCACCGGGGTCGACTCGTGGACGACGACGCCGAGCGCCTCCACCGCCCGGGCCAGCCCCTGCACCAGCTTCGCCGGGTGGACGCGCGCCCCGTGCGGCGTCCAGGTGCCCCCGGCCGTCCCGGCGACCCGGATCCGCGCGGCGGACTCGGCGGCGCCCAGCAGCAGGCGGTCCTTCTCGCCGAAGGCGACCTCGGCCTCGTGGAACGCTCGCAGCCGCGCCAGCTGCGCGGGGGAGTGCGCGACCTCCAGCACCCCGCCCTTGTGGATGTCCGCGTCGATGCCCTCCTCGGCGGCGACCCGGATCACCTCGTCCACGGTCGCGTTCATCGCGCGCTGCAGCGCCACGGCGGCCTCACGGCCGTGCAGCGCGGCGTAGCGGTCGCGGCCGGCGATGCCGTTGTAGAGCCAGCCGCCGTTGCGGCCGGAGGCGCCGTAGCCGCAGAAGCGCTGCTCCAGGACGACGATCCGCAGGAAGGGCACGGCCTTCTTCAGGTAGTAGGCGGTCCACAGTCCGGTGTAGCCGCCCCCGACGATGCACACGTCGGCGGTGGTGTCCCCGGGCAGGGGCTCACGCGGCACCGGGAGCCCTGACTTCGCGTACCAGAAGGAGATGCCGCCGTTGACGGTGGTCATGGTGCCCCTGCAATTCGTATACGTGGTCGGTCCGGAAACTGTGCCGGGACGCTACTGTGCCCCGGGAACGTGCGGCAACGGTCAACCTGTCAGGATCAGCGCTCGGAGGTGACACGGATGTCGGTGCGGAACGCGGTGGCACGGGCCTGGTCGGAGCTGGTGGACACGGCCCGCCGCTCGGTCGACGACGGTCTCGTGGTCGGTACGTCCGGCAACGTGTCGGTGCGGGTGGGCGACGACCTCGTGCTCGTCACCCCCAGCGGGGTGCCCTACCACCGCCTGGGCCCGGACGACACGGTCGGCGTCGGCCTGGACGGCAAGCAGGTGCTCGGAGAGCTGCGCCCGACGAGCGAGCTGGCGATGCACCTCGCGATCTACCGGCACACCGACGCGGGCGCCGTCGTGCACACCCACGCCGTGCACGCCACGGCCGTCTCCACGCTCCTGTACGAGCTGCCCGCCATCCACTACATGGCCGCGGCCCTGGGCGGCCGGATACGCGTCGCCGACTACGCGACGTACGGCAGCGAGGAACTGGCCGCCAACGTCCTGCGCGCGCTCCGCGACCGCACGGGCTGCCTGCTGCGCAACCACGGCACCATCGTCTACGGCGACGACCTCGAGCAGGCCTACGACCGCACCGCCCAGCTGGAGTGGATGTGCCAGGTCTGGCTCGCCGCCCGCTCCGTCGCCGGGTTCTCGCCCTCCCTGCTCTCCAAGCGCGAACTCGCCCGTGTCGCGGAGAGGCTGCGCCAGTACGGCCAGCCCGGGGACGAGACGGAGGAGGAGCACGAAGGGTACGGGGCGCACGGCGATCACGAGGCCCACGGGGAGCACGGCGAGCAGGGGGAGCACCGGGCCGCACGTGCCGACGTCCCCCGGCCCCGCGCGGCCCACGACGCCGAGAACGACTGAGCCCGGACGGCCCCGCCCACTGGCCGCGCGGGGTGAGCGCGCGGAGACTGGAAGCGATGCGCCTCACCACGGCGGCGGCCCTCGCCGCCACGACAGCGTTCGGTGCCGGTGCGGCCGCGGTGGCGGCCGGGCGGCACGTCTCCGAGCTTGCCCTGAGGCCGACCGCGAACGGCGTCGACCCGGACCCGCTCACCGTCCACGCCGTGACCGGGCAGGACGTCACCCTCAGCCGGACCCTGGGCACCGCCCGGCGCGGAGTGCACGGCCTGATCGCCGCCGGGGTGCACGTCACCGTCGGCGAGGTGCTCTCGACGGCCCCGGACTCGGTCACCCGCCGTCTGGTGCGGATCAACCGCGGCGGCGTCTCGCCGGGCGACCAGGTGCGGCTCACCCCGCAGACGCACGTCGGCACCCCGGGATCGGCCCTCGGCCTGGAGTACCGGGACGCCGAGATACCCGCCGAACTCGGCCTGCTGCCCGCCTGGTTCGTGCCCGGTGCCCGTGACACCTGGGTCGTCCTCGCGCACGGCCTCGGCACCTCCCGCGAGCTCGGCATGAACGTCATGGCGTTCCTGGCCAAACTGCGGCTGCCCGTGCTCGCCTTCTCCTACCGCAACGACGCCGGTGCGCCGCCCTCGTGGGACGGCATCGGCCACCTCGGCGACTCCGAGTGGCGCGACCTCGACGCGGCGATGCGCTACGCGGTGCGGCACGGCGCGCGCCGGCTGGTGCTGCACGGCTGGTCCACCGGCGCGACGATGGCGCTCCGGGCCGCCTGCCACTCCCCGCTGCGCTCCCTGGTGTCCGGGATGGTCCTGGACTCCCCGGTGCTCGACTGGCAGAGCACGGTCCGTGCCGCCGCCGCCTCCCGGGGTGCGCCCCGCGTGCTGCTGCCGCTCGGCGTGCGCGCCACCGAGGGCCGCACCGGACTGCACGCGGAGCGGATCGCCGAGGCCGCCCACCCCGAGCGGCTGGACGTCCCGGCACTCGTCTTCCACGGTCCCGACGACACGCTCGCCCCATGGGGGCCGTCCCGCCAACTCGCCCGGCAGCGCCCGGACCTGGTCACGCTGCACGCCATCAGCGGCGCCTCGCACGCGGCCATGTGGAACGCCAACCCCTCAACATACGAGGAGGCCCTCCGGCGCTTCCTCACCCCCCTCCTCTGACGCTCACCATACGTGGTCTTTATGTCCGTACAAATACGTATCTCTCCCTTCAATTCGGGCGGGGTCAATCCCGGTACGGGGACGCTCGTTTGGGTTTCCGGGTGCTCACCCGCAAGACTGCTCCCGTGACGTCCCGTATCCCGCGAGACACTCCGCTGCGTCTTGTCCCGCGCAGGCCACTCGCCACCGCGCGCCGTGCCGCCACAGTGCGGCGAAGCCGTCCGCCGCGGCCTCCGGAGGGAATCCCGGCGCTGCCCGAGCTCGCCCGCAGGGCGCGCACCGAACTCGCGGACGCCGTACGGCTGGCCCGCTGGGCCGACGCGGAGACCGGCGCCGCCGCCCCCGGGACCGCCGGGATACTACGGGACCCCGACGTGCTGCGGGCGGCCGCCGCCCTGGGCCTGACGGAGCGGCAGGTGCGCACCGCCTGGGACCGGGCGCGGCTGACCGGCCTGATCGAGCTGCACAAAGGAGGGGCCGCCCGGCCCGGCTGGCGACTGCGCGCCTGGGACCGCGACGACACCGCCGTGCTGCGCGGCTGGGTCGCGCTCTTCGACGCGTGGTCGCTCGCGCACCCCGCGGCGCTCGAGCCGGAGTGCGCCGACGCCGACCCCTCGCTCGTCGCCGAGGTCGTCGAGGCCGCACCGCAACTGCTCTCCCTGCTCCACCTCTCCTCCGGTCCGGTCGCCGTGGCCGTACTGCTGGACCTGTTGCGGCAGCGTGTGGCCGAGCTACGCGCGGAGCGCCACGAGCCCCCGGCCGGTGCCGCCCGCGACGAACTGCCCGCGCTGCTGGACTGGACGCTGGACGCGCTCGCCCGGGTCGGCGCGCTCAGGCCCCGCGACCCCGCCCGCCCCGGCGAGGTCACCGTCACCGCGCTCGGCAGCTGGGCGGTGTGGGTGAAGCTGGAGCAGATCTGCGTGGCCGCGCAGGGCCCCGCCGGGCACTTCGAGCACTCCGCCGAGGAGATGCTCAAGGCCTGCATCGGGATGCCGCCCGGTGCCGCCCGCGACGAGTACAAGGCCTGGCTGGCGGCCCGCCCGGTGGCCCAGGCGGTGGGCGAGTTCCTGGACGTGGCACGCGGCGACGACGCCCTGCTGCGCGCCCTGGCCTTCGAGGCGCTGCGCGTCGTCGGCGGCCCGGCGGAGCCGGCCGTGCGCGTGGTGGTGGACGAAGCCGGCCTGCGGCCCTACGCGCTGCTGTGGCTCGCCGAGCACGAGGGCGGGGACCCGGAGGACGTCGCCGCGCTGCTCACCCGCGAGGAGTCCACCTGGCTGTGGGTGGACACCGCCGCGGCCGTCGCCGACCACGGCGAGAGCCACCTGCTGGTGAGCCATCTCGAGACGGCCGTCCAGGGCTCGGTCAGCCGCCTGCTGGAGGAGCTGCGCCACGCGGGCCACCCCCGCACCGTCCAGGTGCTGGTCGCCCTCGCCGCCGCCCACCCCGACCCGGCCCTGTCCAAGATGATCCGCCGGGCCGCCTTCCAGGTGCACACCGGGGGAGAGTGACGACAGGGCCGCGACGACGGGCCCGCGACGGCGGGGCCTACTCGTCCGGTATCCGCGGCACGTAGGTGCCGAAGGACCAGAGGTTGCCCTCGGGGTCGCGGGCCGTGTAGTCCCGCGACCCGTAGTCCTGGTCGGTGAGCGGCAGCACGACCTCGGCCCCGGCCGCGACGGCGCGCTCGTGGTGGGCGTCGGTGTCCTCCACGACCACGTACACCGACACGGCGCCCAGGTCCGCGGCGATCCGGCTGAAAGCCGTCCCCGAACGCTCGTTGCCGAGCATCACCACGCCGTTGCCGTAGGCGAGTTCCGCGTGCTCCACGACGCCGTCCTCGCCCTGGTGCACCGCGACCTCGGTGAAGCCGAAGGCCTCCTTGAGGAAGGCGATGGCGGCCTTCGCGTCCTTGTAGCGCAGCGTCGGGTAGACGGTGGGTGCGGTTCCCCTGCCGGCCATGACGATCACCCTCCCCTTCCGGGACCTGACGTCCTGTGTGACGTGGATCCCAGTCTGGCAGGGGGGTCCGACAATGGCCCCGCACACGGACATTCCGGCCGGTCAGCGCTGGAAGGTGTCGCAGTCGCCGGGGTCGCCGGTGTCCAGTCCGGTGGTGAACCACTGCTGCCGCTGCGCGGACGAGCCGTGCGTCCAGGATTCCGGGGTCACGCGGCCCTGGACCCGGGACTGGATCGCGTCGTCGCCTACCGCCGCGGCGGCGTCCAGCCCCCGCCGGATGTCCTCCTCGTCGAGCGCGCTGATCATCGGCCTGCCCGTGTCCTCGTCCGGGGTCCGCGTGGCGTTGTGCGCCCACACCCCCGCGTAGCAGTCGGCCTGCAGCTCCACGCGCACCGAGTTGCTGCTGGGACCGGTGAGCCGGTCCTGCGCCTTGCCCAGCGTCCCCACCAGGTCCTGCACGTGGTGCCCGTACTCGTGGGCGACGACGTAGCTCTCGGCGAACGGGCCGCCCTGCGCGCCGAAACGGCTGCTCAGGGTCGAGAAGAAGTCCAGGTCCAGGTAGACCTTGCGGTCCACGGGGCAGTAGAACGGGCCCGACGCGGGGTCCGCGACCCCGCACCCGGTGCGGATGGGCTGGTCGAAGAAGACGGTCGGCGCGGGTTCGTAGGTCATGCCGCGCTTGCGGAACTCCGACGCCCAGTACGCCTGCACGTTGTTGATCACCGCGACCATGCGGCACTCCTGGTGGGCGTTGGCGTCCGCGCCGGTGCGGCAGCCGGCGGCGAGGTCCGAGCCCGAGGTGGTGCCCGGGGCCTGGCCCGGCGGATCGGAGGAGAGCCCCAGCTGGTCGGGACTGATGCCGAAGATCAGCCCGATCACCAGGACGATCAGCCCGGCGAGACCGCCGCCCACCATCTTGCCCCGCGGCCTGCCGCCGAACCGTCCGCCGCTTCGCCGGTCCTCCACCTGGGACGTGTCGAGCGATGCGTCGTCGTCGAACTGCATACCTACGATTATCTGCCGCTTTGTCCCTCCCGGCCCGCCACGGCCCCCGTCACGGCCCCCTGGACGGTCCCCGGCCGGGCCCGCCCCGGGGCCCCGGCCGAAAACCGTTTGCCGGGGACCCGTGCCGCCCCCGGTAGACTGGAGACATGGCAGTGATCCTCACGCATTAGACGGCGTCCGACCGCGACCCACCGCGACCACATCGTCCGACTGCCGTCCGCCACGTTCTGGAGCTTCTTCCCGTGATTACTGCCACCGGCATCGAGCTGCGCGCCGGAGCCCGCGTCCTCATCGAGTCCGCCTCCTTCCGCATCGCCCGCGGCGACCGCGTCGGCCTGGTCGGCCGCAACGGCGCCGGCAAGACCACCCTCACCAAGGTGCTCGCGGGCGAGGGCCTGCCCGCCGGCGGCACCGTGACGCGTTCCGGTGAGGTCGGTTATCTGCCCCAGGATCCGCGTACCGGCGACCTCGACGTCCTGGCCCGCGACCGCATCCTGTCTGCCCGCGGGCTGGACACCGTCCTGCGCAAGATGCGCGAGAACGAGGACCGGATGGCCAACGGCAAGGGCGCCACCCGCGACAACGCGATGAAGAAGTACGCGCGCCTGGAGACCGAGTTCCTCACCAAGGGCGGCTACGCCGCCGAGGCCGAGGCCGCCACCATCGCCGCCGCCCTGGGCCTGCCCGACCGGGTCCTCGCCCAGCCGCTGCACACGCTCTCCGGTGGTCAGCGCCGCCGCGTGGAGCTGGCCCGCATCCTCTTCTCGGACGCCGACACCCTGCTGCTCGACGAGCCGACCAACCACCTCGACGCCGACTCGATCGTCTGGCTGCGGGACTTCCTCAAGACCTACCGCGGTGGGTTCATCGTCATCTCCCACGACATCAACCTGGTCGAGACGGTCGTCAACAAGGTGTTCTACCTGGACGCCAACCGGTCCCAGATCGACGTCTACAACATGGGCTGGAAGCAGTACCTGACCCAGCGCGAGGCCGACGAGAAGCGCCGCAAGCGCGAGCGCGCCAACGCCGAGAAGAAGGCCGCGACCCTCAACGCCCAGGCCGACAAGATGCGCGCCAAGGCCACCAAGACCGTCGCCGCCCAGAACATGGCCCGCCGCGCCGACAAGCTGCTGTCGGGGCTGGAGGCGGTGCGGCAGTCCGACAAGGTCGCCAAGCTGCGCTTCCCCGACCCCGCGCCGTGCGGCAAGACGCCCCTGACCGCCGAGGGCCTGTCCAAGTCGTACGGCTCGCTGGAGATCTTCACCGACGTCGACCTGGCCATCGACAAGGGCTCCCGGGTCGTCATCCTGGGCCTCAACGGCGCCGGCAAGACGACGCTGCTGCGGCTGCTGGCGGGCGTCGAGCAGCCTGACACCGGCGAGGTCGTGCCCGGGCACGGCCTCAAGCTCGGCTACTACGCCCAGGAGCACGAGACCCTCGACCCCGACCGGACCGTGCTGGAGAACATGCGCTCGTCGGCGCCCGACATGGACCTGGTCGCCGTCCGCAAGATCCTCGGCTCGTTCCTCTTCTCCGGCGACGACGTCGACAAGCCCGCCGGCGTGCTGTCCGGCGGCGAGAAGACCCGGCTGGCGCTCGCCACCCTCGTCGTCTCCAGCGCCAACGTGCTGCTGCTCGACGAGCCCACCAACAACCTCGACCCGGCCAGCCGCGAGGAGATCCTCGGCGCGCTGCGCACCTTCACGGGCGCGGTCGTCCTCGTCACCCACGACGAGGGCGCGGTGGAGGCGCTGCAGCCGGAGCGGATCATCCTCCTGCCCGACGGCGTCGAGGACCTGTGGGGCCAGGACTACGCCGACCTCGTCACGCTCGCCTGATCCTTCCGGTGCCCGCGGCCGATCATCCGTGTGGATCACTCCACTGGATCATTCGGCCGACGGGTGATCCTTCATCTGTGTGAGACCGGCTCGTACACCGGCGCGGGAACGTGCGAAATACCGGACGTAGGAATGGATCAGCCGCGTCACATGGGGAAACTCCTTACCGGCCCGGGTGACCTGCCTTTTCTCCGCCGCGCTCCGGAGTGAGTCCGGGACGGCCCGGCGGAATGCCGGATTCCACTTGCCCGGCGCCGGGTGTCCGCGTCAACGGCGCGCCAAATGTTGTCGCACGGACCTTGCCGAATGGGTGGCCAGGAAGTCTCCTAGGGGTGATCATGAGAGTCACAGAGCGCACTTCCCTAGAGGAGGCACGGGTGGCCGAGACTCTGAAGAAGGGCAGCCGGGTGACCGGCGCCGCGCGCGAGAAGCTCGCGGCAGACCTCAAGAAGAAGTACGACGGTGGAGCAAGCATCCGGGCGCTGGCCGAGGAGACCGGCCGCTCGTATGGCTTCGTCCACCGGATGCTCAGTGAGTCCGGCGTGACCCTGCGCGGTCGCGGCGGGGCGACACGGGGCAAGAAGGTTTCCACGGCCTGACACAGCCGGGCGCCCCGTGCGGCGGCTCGGAGTCGTGGCAGCACCACCCGGTCGCGGAAACGGCCGACCGGGTGGTTACTCTTCGGTAATCCAGACTGCGGATCGCCAGGAGGTGCCCGATGTCCGACCCCATTGTGTTGCTGGAACGTGACGGCGTACGACTCGTGACGGAGGATTCCGTCGCCACCGTCACGCTGTGCAACGCGGCCAAGCGCAACGCCCAGTCGCCCGCCATGTGGCGGGCGCTGGTCGAGGTCGGTCGTCTCCTCCCGGGCGGCGTACGGGTCGTCGTGCTCCGCGCGGAGGGCGTGTCCTTCTCCGCCGGGCTGGACCGTCAGGCCTTCACGCCTGAAGGGTTCGACGGCGAGCCGTCGTTCATCGACCTGGCACGCGCTCCCGAGGGCGAACTCGACGCCACGATCGCCGAGTACCAGTCGGCGTTCACCTGGTGGCGGCGGAACGACGTCGTCACCGTCGCCGCCGTGCAGGGGCACGCCATCGGAGCGGGTTTCCAGTTGGCCCTCGCCTGCGACCTGCGCGTCGTCGCCGACGACGTGCAGTTCGCCATGCGCGAGACCAGCCTGGGCCTGGTCCCCGACCTCGCCGGCACCAAGCCGCTGACCGAACTGGTCGGCTACGCCCGGGCGCTGGAGATCTGCGCCACGGGCCGCTTCGTCGGCGCCGAGGAGGCCTGTGCCAGCGGCCTGGCCAACGTCGCCGTCCCGGCCGCGGAACTGGACGCCACGGTCAAGGACCTGGTGGGCGCCCTGCTGGCCGCGCCGCGGGACGCGGTGATCGAGACCAAGGCCCTGCTCCGCGAGGCCGCCGGCCGTTCGTACGACGAGCAGCGGGTGGCCGAACGCGCCGCGCAGGGCCGCCGGCTGCGGGACCTGGCGGGCGTGGGGGAGTAACGCCCCGACCGGGCGCGCGCGGACCAGGCGCCCGGGGTCGACGGCGTCCGCGCGCCGCTCCGCGGCCGCGGTGCCGCGGGCCGGGTCCCGGTGGCTCAGCGCTCGGCGATGTCGGTGACCACGACGGTCGTGATCTCCTGCGTCACAGCCGTCACCGCCGTGGCCACCGCCCGCCCGACGTCCAGGGCACGGTGACCCGCGTCCACCGCGATCTGCACCTGTGACGGATGCCGCCGGCCGCCCAGTCGCGAGGTCAGCCCGGCCACCCCGGGCACCGCCGCCGCGACGCGGCCCGCGGTGGTGGCGGTCCGCCCGCCCTCCGGCGGGTCGTCGGCGTCCGCGGGGTGCGCCGCCGGCGGTCCGCCCTCCTCCAGCAGTCCGGTGACGGTCAGGTCGACCGCCTCCGGCTCCAGACCGACGCCCTCGGTCGCCGCCTCCCACAGCGCGTCGCGCAGCCGTCCGGCCGACTCGGGCAGCGGAAGCTCCGGGGTGGCCTCGAAGCCGGCCTCCACCCGCAGCGGCCGCCTCGGCAGCGCCCCGGACGGCGCCGACTCCGGCAGCACCGCCGCCGCGTTCCCGGGCTCCCCGTCCTGTGGTCCGTCCGGCGCGTCCCGTCCGTCAGGTCCGTCCGCCGTGCCGATGCGCAGGGTGCCCAGGCGGATCCCGGGCACCGCGTCGGCGGCCGCGCGCAGCACCCCGGCCGCCGCCCGCTCGGTGACCCACACCGTGTCCCCGGGCCCGCCGAGGGGGAGCACCCGGCCGTGCCCGAGCTGCCGGCGTACCGCACGAGCCAGCCGGTCCGCGGTCATCGGCCGTCGCCTCCCTCCACCGCGCGCGTCCGCGCGGGCCGCCATCCTGGCCCTGATCGCTGCATCCTCACGGCGCGACGGGGCATGCCCACATAGTGTGGTGCACGGAGCAGCCCGTACCGCTCCCGCCATCGGAATCCCGAAGGGAAGAGGTGCGATGACCGACACCGCGCAGCAGCCGGAGGGGCGGGGCCGGACCCTGGAGAAGGGGACCAGCCCGGCCGGCAACGCCACGTCAGGGCAGCGGCGGGCGCCCCTGGGCGATCCCGCGACGCGCGGGCGGACCACCATCGCGGACGGCGTGGTCGAGAAGATCGCCGGGCTTGCGGCGCGTGACGTGGAGGGCGTGCACGCCCTCGGTTCCGGGGTCTCCCGCGGTTTCGGTGCGGTCCGCGACCGGGTGCCCGGCGGCAAGTCCGTTACCCGGGGCGTCCGGGCCGAGGTGGGCGAGGTGCAGGCCGCCCTCGACCTCGACGTCGTCGTGGACTACGGGGTCTCGATCGTGGCGGTCGCGCACGGGGTGCGCGAGAACGTCATCGCGGCCGTTGAGCGGATGACCGGCCTCGAGGTCATCGAGGTCAACATCGCGGTGGGCGACGTCAAGCTGCCCGAGGACACGGACGACGACGACCAGGAGCAGCGGGTCCAGTGACGGGCCCCGGGCGGGAAACAGGGAGCGGACGATGAGCATGGCCGTGCTCGGCTTGATCGTCGGGATGGCGCTCGGATTCGCCGGGTACTTCGGTGGGTTCGCGGCCTTCCTGCTCGTGGCGGCGCTCGGCGCCGTCGGGTTCGTCGTCGGCCGGTTCCTCGACGGCGACCTGGAACCAGGGGAGTTCTTCCGCAGCCGTGACCGGAGGCGGTGAGCCCCCGGATGACGGCCGCGGTGCCGACGCCGGCGTCCTCCGTTCCGCCGCCCCTCGTCCCCGGCGAGCGCGGTTCGCTCCGCCTCGCCGACCGCGTGCTGGCGAAGATCGCCTCCCAGGCGGCCCGCGAGGCGCTCGCCGACGCCCCCGGCAGGGAGTACGTGCCGCGCGGGGCGCGCCCCCAGGCCGGCGTCTCCGTCCACCGCGAGCAGGTGTACGTACGGCTCTCCGTCGAACTCGGCTACCCGGTGGACATCGCCGCGGTGTGCCGCGCGGTGCGCCGTCATGTCGCGGCCCGGGTCGAGGAGTTGACCGGCGTCGGGGTCCTCGGGGTGACCGTGGAGGTCGAGCGGCTGCACTCACGGGCCAGCCACATCCTGGAGGAGGCGAGGGTCCGGTGAGCGACCTCGGCCCGGCACCCCTGCCGCCGACCGGACGGCCGCCGTACGGCTCCCGCCCGCGGCGCTTCTGGTCCCCGCGCCGCCTCCCGGCCGCGATCACCGCCGCCCTCCTGGCCGCCGCGGCCGGGCTGCTGCTGTACGACGTCGCCGCGGTGCGCGCCGGACGGCCCGGGATGGCCTGGCGCCGGATCCTCGCGGACGAACTGGCCACCCGCCCGCTGGACGACCCGTGGATCCTGGCCGGGGCCTGTGTGGCGGTCCTGCTCGGCCTGTGGCTGCTCGTCCTCGCCGTCACCCCGGGGCTGCGCGACGTGCTCGCCATGCGCGCCGGAACGGCGCCCGTACGGGCCGGACTCGACCGCCACGCCGCCGAACTCACCCTGCGCGACCGCGCGGTGGAGGTCTCCGGGGTGCGCTCTGCGCGCGTCACGGTGACCCGCCGTACCGCCACCGTGCGCGCCGTGATCGCCTTCCGGGAGACGGAGGCGGTCCGCGCCGATCTGGCGTCCTCCCTGGCCGACGCCATGGAACAGCTGGGCCTGGCCCGGCCGCTGGGCCTCGCGCTGCACGTCCGCCGCATGGAAGAGGGGTGAGGCGCGGTGCGCGCCACCGTCAATCGTGTCGTCCTCGCCCTCGTCGGGCTGGCCCTGGTGCTCGCCGGCGCCGTCGTGCTGTGCTCCGCGACGGGCCTGCTGCGCCGCCCGTACAACGGGCGGGACGACGTGCTGCTCAGCGGGGGCGACCGGAGCCGCTACGAGGACTCCTCGTGGTGGTGGCCCGTCGTGATCGGCGTGCTGGCGCTGCTCGTGCTGGGCGCCCTGTGGTGGCTGCTCGCCCAGGTGCGCGACCGCAGGCTGCGCCGGCTGGCGGTGGACGCCGACGACGAGGGTGTGGCCCTGCTGCGCGGCCGCGCATTGGAGGAGATCATCGCCGCCGACGCCGAGCAGCTCCACGGCGTCGACCATGCCACCACCGCGCTCATGGGCACGCCCACCGCGCCCCGCGCCCGGCTGCAGCTCGCGCTGTCCCCGCACGCCGTCCCCGGCGACGTCCTCGCCGGGCTCGACTCCGCCGTCCTGGACCGCGCCCGCGTCAGCGCCGGCCTCCCCCGGCTCCCCGCCGAGGCGCGCCTGCGCGCCGTCAGCCACCGGGCCGCCCGCGTCAGCTGACCGCGCCGGTGCGCGACGGACGGGGCGGCGGACGCGCCGCTAGAAGCCGCCGCGCGCCCCGCCGTCCACCGGGAGCATGACCCCCGTCAGGTAGGACGCCGCGGGCGACAGCAGGAAGGCGGCGGTTCGTCCGAACTCCTGCGGGGTGCCGTAGCGGCGCAGCGGGATGCGCTCGCTGAGCCGGGCGCGGGCGGCGTCCGCGTCCCCGGTGAGGGCGTCGAGCTCGCGGACGCGGTCGGTGTCGATCCGGGCGGGCAGCAGCCCCACCACGCGGATGCCGCGCGGTCCCAGTTCGTTGGCCAGGCTCTTGGCGTAGCCGGCCAGGCCCGGCCGCAGGCCGTTGGAGACCACGAGCCCGGGGATCGGCTCGTGCACCGAGCCCGAGAGCACGAAGCCGATGACGCCGCCCTCGCCGAGCTCGTCGGCGGCCGCCCGGGACAGCCGTACGGCACCGAGGAAGACGGACTCGAACGCGTCCCGCCACTGGTCGTCGCCGATGACGTCGGCGCCGCCCGCCGGCGGCCCGCCGACGCTGATGAGGAAGCCGTCGAGCCTGCCGAACGCCCGGCGGGCGGCGGCGACCAGCCGCTCCGGCGCCTGGGGCCCGGCGTTGTCCGCGACGACGCCGGTCGCCCGCTCCGCGCCGCCGAGCGCCGCCACGGCGGCGGCCACCGACTCCTCGTGCCGGCCGCTGACGACCACCCGCGCGCCGTCGGCCACCAGTTCCCGCGCGGCGGCGAAGCCCAGCCCGCGGGTCCCGCCCGTGACGACGTACACCCTGTCCTTCAGCCCGAGGTCCATGGCGTCATCGTGCCCCATCGCGGCCGGAGAGGGTGAGCGCGGTGTTGACCAGGCCGATGTGGCTGAACGCCTGCGGGAAGTTGCCCAGCTGGCGCCGGTCGACCGGGTCCCATTCCTCCGCCAGCAGGCCGACGTCGTTGCGCAGGCCCAGCAGCCGCTCGAACAGCTCGCGCGCCTCGTCGGTGCGGCCGATCCGGTGCAGCGCGTCGGCGAGCCAGAACGAGCAGGCCAGGAAGGCACCTTCGCCGCCGGGCAGCCCGTCCACGCTGCTGTCCTCCAGGGTGTAGCGGCGTACGAAGCCGCCGTGGTCCAGCTCGCGGCGTACCGCCTCCACCGTGCCGACCACCCGGCTGTCGCTGACGGGGAGGAAGCCCACCTGCGGGATCAGCAGGGTCGCCGCGTCCAGTTCCTTGGAGCCGTAGTACTGCGTGAAGGTGTTGCGCTCGCGGTCGAAGCCCTTGCGGCACACCTCCCGGTGCACCTCGCTGCGCATCGCCCGCCAGGAGTTCGCGTCGCCGGAAAGGTGCGGCTGCCCCTCCAGGGTGCGCACCGCCCGGTCGGCGGCCGCCCAGGCCATCACCTTGGAGTGCACGAAGTGCCGCCGGTCGCCGCGCACCTCCCACAGGCCCTCGTCGGGTTCGTGCCACTTGGACTCCAGGAAGTCCATCAGCGTGCGCTGCACCGCCCAGGCGTGGGGCTCGTCGCGCAGCCCGAAGCTGCGGGCGAGGAAGAGCGAGTCCAGGACCTCGCCGTAGACGTCGAGCTGGAGCTGCTTGGCGGCGGCGTTCCCGGTCCGCACCGGCAGGGACGCCTCGTACCCGGCGAGCCAGTCCAGCTCCTCCTCCGGCAGCCGGCGCTCACCGGCCAGCCCGTACATGATCTGCAGGTCGGCGGGGTCGCCGGCGACGGCGCGCAGCAGCCAGTCGCGCCAGTGGTAGGCCTCCTTGAGGTAGCCGGTCTCCACCAGCACGTTCAAGGTGAGCGTCGCGTCGCGCAGCCAGCAGAAGCGGTAGTCCCAGTTCCGCACCCCGCGGATCTCCTCGGGCAGCGAGGAGGTCGCCGCCGCGACGATGCCGCCGCTGGGCGCGTACGTGAGCGCCTTGAGGGTGATCAGCGAGCGCAGCACCGCGTCCCGCCAGGGACCGTCGTAGCGGCACTTGGCCGACCAGGACTCCCAGTCCGCGCAACTCTGCTCCAGTGCCCGGATGGGGTCGATCAGGCGCGGCCGGCTCTCGTGGGAGGGGTGCCAGGTCAGGACGAAGGCGATCCGCTCGCCCTCGGCGACGGTGAAGTCGGCGTGGGTGGCGAAGCCCCGGCCGTACATGGGCACCTGCGGCTCGGCGCGCAGCCACACCGAGTCCGGCCCGGCGATCGCGACGCGGTGGCCGTCGGTGCGGCGCATCCAGGGGACGACCCGCCCGTAGTCGAAGCGCAGCCGCAGCTCGCTGCTCATGGCGACGTGTCCGCGCACGCCCTCGACGATGCGCATGACGTCCGGTGCGCGATCGCGCTGCGGCATGAAGTCGATCACCTTGGCGGTGCCGTCGCGGGTCTCCCACACGCTTTCCAGCACCAGGGTGCCCGCGCGGTACGAGCGGCGGGTGCACGGCTCCTCGTCCCAGGCGGAGGACGGGGCGATCCGCCAGGTGCCGTTGTCCTCGTCGCCCAGCAGCGCGGCGAAGCAGGCGCCGGAGTCGAAGCGGGGCAGGCACAGCCAGTCGATGGAGCCGCTCCTGGAGACCAGCGCGACGGTCTGCAGGTCACCGATGACCGCGTAGTCCTCGATCAGTGCCGCCACGGTCGGCCTCCGTCTCTCCCTCTACGAGGGTCCCCGCTCTACGAGGGTGCCCCCGGCACTAGGGCGACGCGACCGCAGCGGCGGCCGGCTCGGCCGTGGTGCTCTCCTGCGCCGTCGCGTCGCGGGCGGCGAGCCGCTCCCGCCGCTCGCGGCGGACGAGGATGACCCAGCCGACCGGCACCATGGCGGTGAACAGCCACCACTGGATCGCATACCCCATGTGCATGCCGATGCTGCCGTGGTCGGGATCCGGGATCAGCTCGGGCTGCCGCCCGGAGGGCTTGGGGGAGGTCGCCACCAGCTCGATGTAGCCGCCGACCGGCCGCTCCGCCGCGGGCAGGTCCTTGGCCACCATCCCGCTGTTGATCAGCATGATCATGCGGTCGGGCAGCCCGCCCTTGTTCCTGATGCCGGTCGCCGCGGTGGTCTCGTCCGGGCGCAGCCGGCCGGTGACGGTGATCTCGCCGGACGGTGCCGCGGGGACCTTGGGGAACGTGGTCAGGTCGGTGCCGGCGGGGATCCAGCCCCGGTTGACCAGCACCGACCGGCCGTCGGCCAGGACCAGCGGGGTGATCACGTGGTAGCCGATGCTGTCCCCGTCGGCGGCGGTGCGCTGGCGGGCGACGACCTCGTGGGCGGTGTCGTAGTGCCCGGTCGCGGTGACCGTGCGGTAGATCTGCCGCCTCGGCACGGCTGTGCCGGGGGCGGTCAGGGACTCCACCGGGACGGGCTCCGCCTCGAGGTTGTCCGCGATCAGGTGGTTGCTGGCCACCCGGCGCTCGTGCCGGTGCAACTGCCAGAAGCCCAGCTCGACCATGGCGGGCATCAGGAGCAGTGCGATGAGGGTGAGGATCACCCACTGCCGGGACAACAGGAAGCGGTACACCCCATGACCGTACAACTCGGTCGCGGGGCGCCTTCCGGAGGGGTCGGACGGTGCCCGGGCGCGGCCACCGGGATCAGCCGCCGGGATCAGCCGCCGCCGGGCAGCGAGCCGACCCGGTCGACGATGCCGCTGCGGCCCTCCGCCTTGGAGCAGTGGCCGCCGCAGTACCAGTGGCCGTCGACCTCGACCCCGTGGCCGACGATCCGTACCCGGCAGTGCTCGCAGATGGGCGCCATCCGGTGGATCGCGCACTCGAAGCTGTCGAAGACGTGCACGGCCCCCTGGGCGTGCACTTCGAAGCTCATCACGTAGTCGTTTCCGCATACTTCGCATCGGGCCATGAGGCCCAGGGTGCGGGCCGGGCCCTGGCGCGGCAATCGGTGACCGGGTGCGTCGCGGGCGCACCACTCGAACGGAGGCGTCAGCCGTGCACGTCCGGCGCGGGGGCGACGTCCCGCAGCAACTCGGCGAAGCGGCGCTCGTCGACGACCGGGGTGCCGAGCTGCCGGGCCCGTACGGCCTTCGTGGTGAGCGAGTCGGGGTCGTTGGTCACCAGGAGGCTGGTCAGCCGGCTCACGGAGGACGACACGTGCAGACCCGCCTCGGTGGCGCGGTCCTCCAGCAGTTCGCGGTCGATGCCCGTGTCGCCCGAAAAGGCGACCCGCATCCCCTGGACCAGCGGTCCGCCGGACTCCAGCCGCCCCGGGTTGGGATAGGGGCAGGCCGGCCGCTTCCGCGAGGTCCGCCAGTTCATCGGCCGGTACGTGCTGCGGTAGCCCGCGGAGACCGACTGCCGGGGGACGGCCGTGTCGATCCACTCCGTCAGGGGGCGGCAGGCGTGCAGCGGCAACTGCAGTCCGCCCGCCGCGGCCTGCCGCAGGCTGGGGCGGAACACCTCCGCCAGCACGCGCGCGTCGTCCAGGGCGTGGTGGGCGCGCTGCTGGACGACGCCGAAGTGCGCGGCCAGGGACTCCAGCTTGTGGTTGGTCAGCGGCAGCCCCAGCGCCTTGGAGAGCACGATGGTGCACAGCCGGTGCTCCACCGGCGCCACGGTGCCCGCCCGCGCGAACTCCCGGGCGAGCATGGACCAGTCGAAGACCGCGTTGTGCGCGACGAACACCCGGCCCGACAGCCGGTCCGCCAGCTCGGCGGCGACCTCGCCGAAGAGCGGGGCGTCGGCCAGCATGGCCGAGGTGAGGCCGTGGATCCACACCGGGCCCGGGTCACGCTGCGGGTTGACGGGGGTGTACCAGTGGTCCTCCACCTCGCCGCGCGCGTCCAGCCGGTAGACGGCCGCGGACACTATCCGGTCGTCGCGGCCGAGGCCGGTGGTCTCGACGTCCACGACGGCGTATCCGTCGGGGTAGGCCTCTGGCCACGACGGGTGCGGAAGCTGGGGCGCGTGCATGGAGGAACACAATACGGGCGGCCACCGACAGTGCCCGCCGCCACCCGTCCCTGGCGCACCGTCGGATCCCGCCGGGGACGGGTCGGCCGCGGCGGCGCGCGGGGCCCGCCGCGCGCGGCCTCCGTGGGTCAACCATCAATCGCGCGGACCCGGTTGGGCCGTCGCCCCTCCGAGGCGGCCGACCCGGCGTGATCCCGCGGGTACCCCCGGGTAGAACCGATCGGTAACGACCTCTAGCCCGGGCCGCCGCACGCCCTTAAGGTGCGCGCATGCCGCAACTGCCCGATGCCGTGATGTGGTCCATACCCGCGTTCGTGCTGCTCACCGTCCTGGAGCTGATCAGCTACCGGATCCATCCGGACGAGGACGCCGCCGGCTACGCCGCCAAGGACACCGCGACGAGCCTGTCGATGGGACTCGGCAGCCTGTTCTTCGACTTCCTCTGGAAGATCCCGATCGTCGCGGTCTACACCGCTGTGTACGCGTTCACCCCGTTGCGGGTGCCCGTGGTGTGGTGGACGATCCCGCTGATGCTGCTCGCGCAGGACTTCCTCTACTACTGGCAGCACCGCGGCCACCACGTGGTCCGCATCCTGTGGGCGTCCCACGTGGTGCACCACTCCAGCCGGAAGTTCAACCTCTCCACCGCGCTGCGCCAGCCCTGGACCGGCATGACGTCGTGGGTGTTCTACCTGCCGATGATCGTCTGCGGGGTGCACCCGGCGGCACTGGCCTTCTGCTCCTCGCTCAACCTCGTCTACCAGTTCTGGATCCACACCGAGCGCGTCGACAAGCTCCCCCGCCCGGTGGAGTTCGTCCTCAACACGCCCTCGCACCACCGCGTGCACCACGCCTCGCAGGGCGGCTACCTGGACCGCAACTTCGGCGGCATCCTGATCGTCTGGGACCGGCTGTTCGGTTCCTTCGCGGCGGAGGTGCAGCGCCCGGTCTTCGGACTCACCAAGAACATCACCACGTTCAACCCGTTGCGCGTGGCCACCCACGAGTACGCCGCGATCGCCCGGGACGTGGCCGCCGCCCGCACCTGGCGGGACCGAGCGGGCCACGTCCTGCGCGGTCCCGGCTGGCGGCCGCGAGGCGAGGAGCCGGCGGCGTGACCCGGGAGCGCGCCGCCCGCGCGGCACTGGCCGTCTTCGCGGTGGTGGCCGCGGTCCACCTGGCCGCCCAGCTCGCGGGGTCGGTGACGGCCGACCACCTCACCAAGCCCGTCCTGGTGCCGCTGCTCGCGGTCTGCGCGGCACTGCGGGGCGGCCCCCGGCTGCTGGTCGCCGCGCTGCTGTGCGGCTGGGCCGGGGACGTGCTGCTGCAGCTCGACGGGGACACGTCCTTCCTCGCCGGGATGGGCGCCTTCGCGGCCGGGCACGTCTGTTACCTCACACTTTTCGCCGCCCGCGGAGCGTTCTCCGACCGGCGGCGCGCCGCCGCGACGGCGGCCGGCTACACGGTCGTGTGGGTCGCCGCGCTCGTCGTGGTGTGGCCGGGCCTGCCCTCCGGGCTGCGGATCCCGGTCGCCGCGTACAGCCTGCTGCTGACGGCGATGGCGGCCGGTGCGGCCGCGCTCGGCCCGCGGGCGACGGCGGTGGGCGGGGCGCTGTTCCTGGTCTCCGACACCCTGCTCGCGACCCGGCTCGCCGACCTCCCGCAGCTCCCGGCGGCCGACTTCTGGATCATGCTCACCTATCTCGGGGCGCAGTCCCTGCTCGCCACCGGCCGGTACGGTGGTACGACCCCATTCGTACGACCAGCGAGGACGACCTCCGTATGCGCGCCACCGTGATCCACGCCCCCCAGGACATACGCGTGGAGGAGGTGCCGGACCCGGCGGTCCGGCAGCCCACCGACGCGGTGGTGCGCGTGGTGCTGGCCTGCATCTGCGGCAGCGACCTGTGGGCGTACCGCGGCGAGTCGGCCCGGCAGCCGGGACAGCGCATCGGGCACGAGTTCCTCGGCGTCGTGGAGGAGACCGGCTCCGAGGTGTCCGGGCTCACGCCGGGCGACCTGGTCGTCTCGCCCTTCGTGTGGTCCGACGGCACGTGCGCCTACTGCGCGGAGGGCCTGACGACCTCCTGCCCGGCCGGCGGCTTCTGGGGCCAGGTCGGCTCCGACGGCGGCCAGGGCGAGGCCGTGCGCGTGCCGTTCGCGGACGCCACCCTCGTACGGCTGCCCGCCGAGGCGCTCTCCGACGACCGCCTGCTGGCCGCTCTGCTCACCCTCTCCGACGTGCTGGGCACCGGCCACCACGCCGCCGTCGGCGCCGGTGTGCGGCCCGGCGCCACGGTCGCGGTCGTCGGGGACGGCGCGGTCGGCCTGTGCGGTGTGCTGGCCGCCCGGCGGCTTGGCGCGGAGCGGATCATCGCGCTCGGCCGGCACGAGGCCCGTACCGAGATCGCCCGCACCTTTGGCGCCACCGACGTCGTCGCCGAGCGCGGCGAGGCCGCCGTCGCGGCGGTCCGCGAACTGACCGGCGGCCACGGCGCCCACGCGGTCATCGAGGCCGTCGGCACCGAGCAGTCGATGCGCACCGCCGTCGCCATCACCCGCGACGGCGGCGCCGTCGGCTACGTCGGCGTCCCGCACGGCAGCGGCACCGGCCTCGACCTGAGCGACATGTTCGACCGCAACGTCTCCCTGCGCGGCGGCGTCGCCCCGGTCCGCACCTACATCCCCGAACTGCTCCCGGACGTCCTCGACGGCACCATCGACCCGTCCCCGGTCTTCGACCTCACCGTCGGCCTGGACGGCGTCCCCGACGGCTACAAGGCGATGGACGGGCGCACCGCGCTGAAGGTCCTCGTCAAGGCCTGACCCCGGGTCCGGGCGGCGGAACGCCCGGACAGCGGAACGCCCGGCGGGGATCCCGCCGGGCGTTCCTCGTCTCACGCGGGGCGCGTCACTTCGTGACGGCGTCCAGGGCGTCGACGACGCCGTGGCCGTAGAAGCTGGTCACGTGCCGGCCGGCGGTGCAGGTGGCGTCCTGCACGCCGTTGCCGTCCGGGTCGTACAGACCCGTCGGGCAACCCGGGTCGTCGGCCTGGGCCTTGAGCATCCACTGCAGCTGCTCCGGGGAGGCGTGCGGGTGGCGGCTCTTGATGAGCGCGGCGACGGCGGCCACGTGCGGGCTGGCCATCGAAGTGCCCTGCAGGTAGCCGTAGGTGTTGCCGGGCAGGGTGGACAGGATCCGCCCGTTGGCCGAGGGGGTGGCGGGGATCTGGTAGCGGTCGCCGCCGGGGCCCGCGACGTCGACGACGCCGAGACCGTAGCTGGAGTAGTACGACTTCAGCTTCTGCACGCCGGTCGCGGAGACGGTGACGACGCCCGGCAGCTGGGTCGGGATGTCCCAGCAGACGTGCGGGTCGATGGTCCGGGTGACCGGGGTCGTGTCGTCGGGGCTCGTCGCGTCGACGATCGCGTCCGAGTCGAGGTCGTGGTTGGAGTTGCCCGCGGAGGCGACGTTCAGCACGCCCTTCTTGTGGGAGTACTGCGCGGCCCGGTTGACGGCGTCGACGATGGCCCGCTGGTCGGGGTCGCCGAAGCAGTTGTAGAGCCACGGGTCGATGTAGTAGCTGTTGTTGGTGATCTCGACGCCGTGGTCGGCGGCGAAGACGAAGGCGCAGACCACGCTCTCCGGGAAGAACAGCTGCGTGACGGGGTCGGCCACCTTGATGGAGGCGACCTTCACGCCCGGGGCCACACCGGCCACGCCGATCCCGTTGCGCGCCGCGGCGATCTCACCCGCGACGTGCGTGCCGTGGTAGGCGTCCGGGGTGTACGGGCGCCAGGCGCCGGGGCTGGTGTCGGCCTTGCCGCCCACGCAGTTGGCGGACTGCGAGGCGGAGAAGTTGGCGGTGAGGTCCGGGTGCGTGTCGTCGACGCCGGTGTCGATGACGGCGACGGTGACCTTGCGGCTGCCCGGGTTGATCCGGGCGGCCTTGTCGGCCCTGATGGCCGGCAGGTCCCACTGGTCCGGCTCCATCGGCTCCTGCGCGGCGGTGGCCGCGGACTTCGCCCGGGCGGCGTCGGCGGCCGTGATCTCCTGCACCGCGCCCAGCTCCGTCGTCGACGCCGTGGACAGCGCGGCCGTCCGGGTCGCCCCGGCGGTCTGCACACCGCGGACCTTGCGCATCTCGGAGGCGAACGCGGGGTTCGCCGAGTGGACGACGATCACGCCGATCCGGTCGTAGGTGGTGACGACGTCACCACCGCTGCGGGACACGGCCCGCTCCACGGACTTGATGGTTCCCCGGTCGGTCTTGGTGTTGACCACGTACGACAGCGTCGGGCCGTCGTACGCGGCACTGCCGCCGCCCGAGGCGGATCCGGCGGTGGCGGCCGAGGCGGCGTTCGGCAGGAAGGCGAGAGCACTCGCCACCGCGACACCGATCGGTATCGCGAAGGCGCGGCGCCGTCTTGGCAGTGGAGCCATGGGATCTCCAATCGTCCAAACGCCCGTCCTGGCGGCCGTGTTGCCCTTGGACGGGTACATGACGCTGGAAGCTATCGCCGCCGTCGGCGCGCTATCAATGGATTGGTAAAGAAAGCTCAAGTTCCGGTTGCCGAGGAACAACCAGTTTTCAACTACCGCCCCCTGTCGGCGGCCGTGGTCGCGCATCTACCATGCGCGGGTCCGATCTTTACGTGACGTAACTCACGTCGGCGCCCCCGTGCGCCCACGCGGGTCGCGTCGCCTGTTCGTGCCCTCTCAAGCTCCGCCCCACAGGAGGCATCGTGGACCCCGCACGACCGTCGGCAAGCTCCGGTCCGCCGTCTGCCGACTCGTACGCCGAGGTGCAGGCGAGCGCGGAGTTCGCCCAACTGCGCCGCTCATACCGCTCGTTCGCGTTCCCGCTCACGGTCGCGTTCATCACCTGGTACCTGCTCTACGTCCTGCTGTCGAACTACGCCGGCGGCTTCATGGACACCAAGGTCGTGGGCCACATCAACGTGGCCCTCGTCTTCGGGCTCGCGCAGTTCGCCACCACCTTCGGGATCGCCGTGTGGTACTCCCGGCACGCGAACGCCAAGCTCGACGCCCGCGCGGACGCCATCAAGGCGAGCCTGGAAGGCCCTGGCCCCCAGGGCACCGACGACACCGAGAGCACGGAGGCCACCGCATGACCGCGCTGCACACCACGGGAGTCCAGGTGGTCGCGGTCGGCGCGAGCGAACACCGACCGCTCATCATCACCCTGTTCTCGGTCTTCGTCGTCGCGACGCTCGGCATCACCGTCTGGGCCGGCCGCCAGACCAAGGACGCCACCGACTTCTACGCCGGCGGCCGTTCCTTCAGCGGCTTCCAGAACGGCCTGGCGATCTCCGGCGACTACATGTCGGCCGCGTCCTTCCTGGGCATCGCGGGTTCGATCGCCCTCGTCGGCTACGACGGCTTCCTCTACTCGATCGGCTTCCTCGTCGCCTGGCTGGTGGCGCTGCTGCTGGTCGCCGAACCCCTGCGCAACTCCGGCCGGTTCACCATGGCCGACGCCCTCGCCTTCCGGCTGCGGCAGCGCCCGGTGCGCACGGCCGCGGGCATCTCGACCATCGTTGTCAGCATCTTCTACCTGCTGGCCCAGATGGTCGGCGCGGGCGCCCTGGTGGCCCTGCTGCTCGGCATCACCGGTGAGGGACCGCGCCGCCTGATCGTCATCCTCGTCGGCGTCGTCATGGTGCTGTACGTGACCATCGGCGGCATGAAGGGCACCACCTGGGTGCAGATGGTCAAGGCGGTGCTGCTGATCGGCGGGACCCTGCTGATCACGTTCCTGGTCTTCGCCAAGTTCCACTGGAACCTGTCGTCGCTGCTCGGCGCCGCCGCGGAGAAGAGCGGCAAGGGCGCGGCCTTCCTGGAGCCGGGCCTGAAGTACGGCGTCACGGCCACCTCGAAGATCGACTTCATCTCGCTGGGCCTGGCCCTCGTGCTCGGCACCGCGGGCCTGCCGCACATCCTGATCCGCTTCTACACCGTGCCCACCGCCCGGGCCGCCCGTACCTCGGTGAACTGGGCGATCGGCATCATCGGCTGCTTCTACCTGATGACGATCGCGCTGGGCTTCGGGGCCGCCGCCCTGCTCACCCCGGAGACGATCACCACCTCCAACGCGGCCGGCAACACCGCGGCCCCGCTGCTCGCCCAGGAGATCGGCGGCGGCGCGGACTCCACGGGCGGCGCGATCCTGCTCGCCGTGATCTCCGCGGTCGCCTTCGCCACGATCCTGGCCGTGGTCGCGGGCCTCACCCTCGCCTCCTCGTCGTCCTTCGCGCACGACCTGTACGCCAACGTCATCCGCAAGGGCACGGCGAGCGAGAAGGAGGAGGTCGCGGCGGCGAAGATCGCGGCGGTCGCCATCGGGGCCGTGGCGATCCTGCTCGGCATCTTCGCGGGCAAGCTCAACATCGCCTTCCTGGTCGCCCTGGCCTTCGCCGTCGCGGCGTCCGCGAACCTGCCGACGCTCCTGTACAGCCTGTTCTGGAAGCGCTTCAACACCACCGGGGCGCTGTGGAGCATCTACGGCGGTCTGATCACCTCCGTGGTCCTGGTGGTCTTCTCGCCCGTGGTCTCGGGCAAGGAGACCGCGATGTTCCCCGGCGTGGACTTCCACTGGTTCCCGCTGGAGAACCCCGGGATCGTCTCCATCCCCGTCGGTTTCCTGCTCGGTGTGGTGGGCACGCTCCTGTCCAAGCCGGAAGAGGACGCCGACCGCAAGTACGCGGAGCTGGAGGTCCGCTCCCTCACCGGAGCCGGAGCGCATTAAACAGACTGTTGAACGTCGGTGCCGTCCCGTAGGCTGCGAAGTAACGGGACGGCACTGCCGTCCCATCGACCGGACCCTCAAAGGGAGGCGCGCCGTGCTGATCGACACCTACGGCCGGATCGCGACCGACCTGAGGGTCTCGCTGACCGACCGGTGCAATCTGCGGTGCACCTACTGCATGCCCGAGGAGGGCCTGCAGTGGCTCGGCAAGCCCGAACTGCTCACCGACGACGAGATCGTCCGGCTGGTGCGGATCGCCGTCACCACGCTCGGCGTCAAGGACGTCCGCTTCACCGGCGGCGAGCCCCTGCTCCGCCCCGGTCTGGTCGGGATCGTCGAGCGCTGCGCGGAGCTGGAGCCCCGCCCCAAGCTCTCCCTGACCACCAACGGCATAGGCCTCGCCCGTACCGCGCAGGCGCTGAGGGGGGCCGGTCTGGACCGGGTGAACGTCTCCCTGGACACCCTCCGTCCCGACGTCTTCCAGACCCTCACCCGCCGCAAGCGGCACGACGACGTCGTCCGCGGCCTGGAGGCCGCCCACGCCGCGGGACTGACCCCGGTCAAGGTCAACACCGTGCTGATGCGCGGCATCAACGACGACGAGGCCCCCGAGCTGCTGGCCTGGGCCCTGGAGCGCGACTACGAGCTGCGCTTCATCGAGCAGATGCCGCTCGACGCCCAGCACGGCTGGCAGCGCAGCGACATGGTCACCGCCCAGGAGATCCTGGAGAGCCTGCGGACCCGCTTCACGCTGACCGCCGAGCCCGACGCGGCCCGCGGCCACGCCCCCGCCGAGCGCTGGCTGGTGGACGGCGGGCCCGCCCGGGTCGGTGTGATCGCCTCCGTCACCCGGCCCTTCTGCAGGGCCTGCGACCGCACCCGGCTCACGGCCGACGGTCAGGTGCGCAACTGCCTTTTCGCGCGCGAGGAGACCGACCTGCGCGCGGCGCTCCGCTCCGGTGGCTCCGACGAGGAGGTCGCCGAGCTCTGGCGGACCGCGATGTGGGGCAAGAAGGCCGGCTCCGGCCTGGACGACCCCACGTTCCTGCAGCCCGAGCGGCCCATGTCAGCCATCGGCGGCTGAGCTCGACTCCCACTCCTCGAAGGGCACGACGTCCTTCAGGAAGCCGCGGACGCCCAGGAACGACGAGAGGTGCTCGCGGTGCTCCTCGCACGCCAGCCAGGTCTTGCGGCGCTCGGGCGTGTGGATCTTCGGGTTGTTCCAGGCGAGCACCCACACGGCGGGGGCGCGGCAACCCTTGGCGGAGCAGATCGGGGATTCGTCGTTCACGAACCCCATCCAAACATGGCGACGCCGGGCAGCCACGGGGGGAGCCGCCCGGCGTCGGTCCGTCGCTCCGACGGGGGATGCGGAGCGCGTACGCAGTATGTCACGCGGAAAGGCCCGCAGTGCAGTGGATCCCCATGATTGATCTGAGGTTTTCTTGAGCTTCGGAGCGGCCCCTGAGCAGCCCCGGAGCGGTGGAATGGTTCAGACCTGACCGGAGGGGGAGCGTCCGTCCTCTTCCGGGGTCCGCTCCGCCGGCAGCAGCGGTTCGCCGGGGCCGAGCGCCGGCCGTACGGGCGGCGCGATCCGGGCCGACGGCAGTCCGGGGGCGTTCTCCCGGCCCGCGTTGGCGATGACGACCGCGATGTACGGCAGCACCAGGCCGAGGACCAGCGCGATCCAGGCCAGCGGCGTCGAGACGTGCCACAGGACGACCGCCAGGATGAAGGACAGGGTGCGGACCGACATCGAGATGATGTAGCGCCGCTGCCTTCCGCGGACGTCGTCGGTGAGCCCTGCCGCGGTCCCGGTGATCCGGAAGACCTCGGTACCGCTCCGCTTCCGCATCACGTTCCACCACCTGCTCGAAACGCCGGAAGCCACCCGGTTCCGGCACTGTCCACGGTACGCCGTGGGTTTGCCGCAGAGGAGACCGGGGAGGCCGTCTGCGTGTGACAGCGCCCGCCGTACGGCGTATGGCCGCCTTCGGCATGCGGCGTACCCGGGCCACGCCGAGACTGGCCGCATGAACTGGTTCTGGGCGATCATCGTCGGCATCGTGCTCGGGTTCCTGGCGAAGCTGCTCCTGCCGGGGAGGCAGGACATCCCCTGGTGGCTCACCATCATCTGCGGCATCCTCGGCGCCTTCCTGGGCAACGCGGTCGCCGGATGGATCGGCGTCCGGCACACCGGTGGCATCGACTGGATCCGTCACGTGCTCCAGATCCTCGGCGCGATCCTCGTCGTCGCCGTGATCACCCCGCTGTGGGCCTCGATCCGCGGCAGGCGGCGGCGGACGGCCACCTGACCGGGGCGCCCGGCTCAGGGCTCACGGGACGTGCGGCCGCAGATGCGTCGGGGGCACCAGGTCGGTGAGCCACACGCCGTTGGCGCTCACCCGGAACTCGTGGCCCGCGGCCGCCAGTCCGGCCGCGTCCACCGCCAGCACCACCGGACGGCCGTGCCGCGCACCGACGCGCACGGCCGTCTCCACGTCCGCGGACAGGTGGACGTCCTGCCGGGACATCGGCTTGAGCCCCTCGCGCAGCACGGTCGGCAGGGTGGTGCTGGCCGTGCCGTGGAAGAGGACGGCCGGCGGCTCCGCCGGCGACAGCCCGAGGTCGACCTCCACCGAGTGCCCCTGACTGGCCCGGATCCGCCGCCCGTCCTCCGAGAACGCGTACCGCTTCTTGTTGTTGGTGGCCACGACGTGGTCGAGGTCGGTGCGCGAGAAACGCCGGCCCGCCCGGCCGGACGCGGCGATCAGCTCGTCCACGTCCACCCAGCCGGCCTCGTCCAGGGTGATCCCGATCGAGGCCGGGTCGTGCCGCAGCACCCGCGCCAGGAACTTCGAGACCTTGACCGTCCGCTTCTCGTCCATCGCCCCACCCATCGTCCTGGTCAGACCCCCTGGCTGACCGAGCTCATGTTGAAGTCCGGGACCCGCATCGCCGGGAACGCGGCCCGGGTGAACCAGTCGCTCCACTCGCGCGGCAGCGTCCGCTCGGTCCGGCCCACCTCGGTGGCCCGGCCCAGCAGGTCCACCGGCGACTCGTTGAACCGGAAGTTGTTGACCACACCGGTCACCTCGCCGCCCTCCACCAGGTAGACCCCGTCCCGGGTCAGCCCGGTCAGCAGCAAGGTGGCCGGATCCACCTCGCGGATGTACCACAGGCAGGTCAGCAGCAGGCCGCGCTCGGTGTCCGCCACCATCTCCTCCAGCGACCGCTTGCCGCCGCCGTCCAGGATCAGGTTGCCCCCGGACGGCGTGAACGGCAGCCCGGTCAGACCGGCGCTGTGCCGCGTGGTGGACAGGCGGTTGAGCACGCCCTCGCGCACCCAGTCGGTCGCCTCGACGGGCAGCCCGTTGTCGAAGACCGACGCGGCGTCACCCGAGGCGTGCGCGATGACGAACGGCGCCGACTCCAGGCCCGGTTCGGCCGGGTCGCTGCGCAGCGTCAGCGGCAGTTCCGAGAGCTTCTCGCCGACCCGGGTGCCCCCGCCCGGCCGGCTGAAGACCGTACGGCCCTCCGCGGCGTCCCGGGCCGCCGCGCTCCACTGCTGGTAGATCACCAGGTCCGCCACGGCGGAGGGCGGCAGCAGCGTCTCGTACCGCCCGGCGGGCAGGTCGATCCGGCGCTCGGCCCAGGCCAGGCGCTGCGCCAGGTCGGCGTCGAGGGCCGCCGGGTCGACGTCGGTGAAGTCGCGGGTGCCGGCCCCGGCCCACGCCGAGCGCGACATGTCCTGCGACTTGGCGTTGAGCTCCAGGGTCCCGCTGGGCTGGTCGTGCCGGAGCCGCAGCCCCGAGGACGTGCCCAGGTAGGTGGAGGTGACGTAGTGGTAGGCGAACCCGTACAGCCGCCGGCCGCCGGCCCGGGCCGCGGCGAAGGACTCGCCGAGGGCGGGCGCGAAGGCGGCGAACACCTCGGAGGAGGTCTCGGCCGGCGGCTCGGTGAAGGAGGCGCTCGCCGGCACCCCCTCGACCAGCGGCTGGGCGTCCTCGGCGGGGCCGGCGGCGCGCGCGGCCGCCTCGGCCGCCCGCACCAGCGGCTCCAGTTCATCCGCGGTGACCGCGGCGCGGGACACCACGCCCGAGGCGGTGCCCTGGGAGCCGTTCACCGTCGCGATCACCGTGAGGGTGCGGCCCCGCGTCACGCCGTTGGTGGTCAGCGCGTTGCCCGCCCAGCGCAGGTTGGCCGAGGACTCCTCGTCGGCGATGACGACGCAGCCGTCCGCCCGGGACAGTTCCAGGGCGCGCTCGACGATCTCGTGGGGCTTCGAAACGGAGCTCATCGACCGGCCTCCTGCGTGGTGTTGAGGATGTTGACGCCGCGGAAGAGCGCGGAGGGGCAGCCGTGCGAGACGGCGGCGACCTGACCCGGCTGGGCCTTGCCGCAGTTGAAGGCACCGCCCAGGACGTAGGTCTGCGGCCCGCCGACGGCCTCCATGGAGCCCCAGAAGTCCGTGGTGGTGGCCTGGTAGGCGACGTCGCGCAGCTGCCCGGCCAGCCGGCCGTTCTCGATCCTGAAGAAGCGCTGGCCCGTGAACTGGAAGTTGTAGCGCTGCATGTCGATCGACCAGGAGCGGTCGCCCACGACGTAGATGCCGCGCTCGACGCCGCCGATCAGTTCCTGCGTCGACGGCCCGTCCGGCGCGGGCTGCAGCGACACGTTCGCCATCCGCTGCACCGGGACGTGGCCGGGGGAGTCCGCGTAGGCGCAGCCGTTGGAGCGCTCGAACCCGGTGAGCCGGGCGATCCTGCGGTCGAGCTGGTAGCCGACCAGGACGCCGTCCTTGACCAGGTCCCAGGACTGCCCGGCCACGCCCTCGTCGTCGTAGCCGATGGTCGCCAGGCCGTGCTCGGCGGTGCGGTCACCGGTGACGTTCATGTGCGGGGAACCGTACTGCAGCGTGCCCAGCTGGTCGAAGGTCGCGAAGGAGGTGCCCGCGTAGGCGGCCTCGTAGCCCAGCGCACGGTCCAGCTCGGTGGCGTGGCCGATCGACTCGTGGATGGTCAGCCACAGGTTCGAGGGGTCGACCACGAGGTCGTACGAGCCCGCCTCCACCGAGGGCGCCGCCATCTTCTCGGCGAGCAGCCCGGGGATCTGCGCGAGCTCCGCGTCCCAGTCCCAGCCGGTGCCGGTCAGGTACTCCCAGCCGCGGCCGGCCGGCGGCGCCAGGGTGCGCATCGAGTCGAACTCGCCGGAACCCGGGTCCACCGCGACGGCGGTCAGCTCCGGGTGCACCCGCACCCGCTGCTGGGTCGTGGTCGTCCCCGCGGTGTCCGCGTAGAACTTGTTCTCGTGGACGGTCATCAGGGAGGCGTCGACGTGCGACACGCCGTCGGCGGCCAGCAGCCGCCCGCTCCACTCGGACAGCAGACCCGTCTTGTCGGCATCGGGCACCTCGAAGGGGTCGACCTCGTACGAGGAGACCCACACCCTGTCGGAGTGGACCGGCTCGGCCGCCAGCTCCACCCGCTCGTCGGAGCCCGCCGCGGCGATCACCTTGGCCGACAGCTTCGCCATCGCGACCGCCTGCCCGGCCACGCGCGCCGCGGCGTCCATCGTCAGGTCGACCCCGGAGGCGAAGCCCCACGCCCCGCCGTGCACCACGCGCACCGCGTAGCCGACGTCCGTGGTGTCCGACGACCCGGACGCCCTGCCGTCGCGCAACCGCCACGAGGCGCTGCGCACCCGCTCGAGGCGGAAGTCCGCGTGCTCGGCACCCAGGGCGCGGGCGCGTGCCAGCGCCGCGTCCGCGAGCGCCCGCAGCGGCAGCGCCAGGAATGACTGATCGACCTCGTGGGGCACGACGGCCTCCCGTTCTGTCCAATCGTCAAGGTCTCCGCAGTGAATCATGCCGCTCCGACAATCCGCCCGCCTGCGGTTTTCTGTAGAGACTCGACAGCGACTCGCACACGCCCCTGTCGGGGGTCGATTCCC
Organism: Streptomyces sp. NPDC001902; assembly: GCF_042891295.1. Taxonomy (NCBI): domain Bacteria; kingdom Bacillati; phylum Actinomycetota; class Actinomycetes; order Kitasatosporales; family Streptomycetaceae; genus Streptomyces; species Streptomyces sp. NPDC001902. The sequence goes on from NZ_JBIATA010000005.1 coordinate 356,197, forward strand.
CGTACCGCGAGGTAGGCAGATAGTTTTCTGGAGTACCAGACCTCTAGGGAAAGGGTGATCCGTTGAGCCGCTCGGTTCTCGTCACCGGAGGAAACCGGGGCATCGGCCTCGCCATCGCCAGGGCGTTCGCCGACGCGGGCGACAAGGTCGCCGTCACCTACCGCTCGGGCGAGCCCCCGGAGGGGCTCTTCGCCGTCAAGTGCGACATCACCGACGGTGAGCAGGTCGAGCAGGCGTTCAAGGAGATCGAGGCCCAGCAGGGCGCGGTGGAGGTGCTGGTGGCGAACGCCGGCGTCACCCGCGACCAGCTGCTGCTGCGGATGTCCGACGACGACTTCACGTCCGTCGTGGACACCAACCTCACCGGCACCTTCCGCGTGGTCAAGGCCGCGTCGAGGAAGATGCTGCGCGCCCGCAAGGGCCGCATCGTGCTGATCTCCTCCGTGGTGGGGCTGCTCGGCTCGGCGGGCCAGGCGAACTACGCCGCGTCCAAGGCCGGCCTGGTCGGCTTCGCGCGCTCCCTCGCCCGTGAGCTGGGCTCGCGCAACATCACCGTCAACGTCGTCGCCCCCGGCTTCGTCGACACCGACATGACCCGTGTGCTCACCGACGAGCAGCGGAAGAACATCGTCAGCCAGGTCCCGCTGGCCCGCTACGCGCAGCCCGAGGAGATCGCCTCCTCGGTCCGCTTCCTCGCCTCCGACGAGGCGGCATACATCACCGGAGCCGTCATTCCCGTCGACGGCGGATTGGGTATGGGTCACTGAGCACCATGAGCGGAATCCTCGCTGGAAAGCGCATCCTCATCACCGGCGTGCTGATGGAGTCCTCCATCGCGTTCCACACCGCGAAGCTCGCCCAGGAGCAGGGTGCCGAGATCATCCTCACGGCGTTCCCGCGGCCCACGCTGACCGAGCGCATCGCCAAGAAGCTGCCCAAGCCGGTCAAGGTCATCGAGCTCGACGTCACCAACGACGAGCAGCTGGCCTCCCTCGCCGACGTGGTCGGCGCGGAGCTGGGCGGCCTCGACGGCGTCGTGCACTCCATCGGCTTCGCGCCGCAGGACGCGCTCGGCGGCAACTTCCTCAACACGCCGTTCGAGTCCGTCGCCACCGCGATGCACGTCTCCGCGTACTCGCTGAAGTCGCTCACCATGGCCTGCCTGCCGCTGATGCAGGAGGGCGGTTCGGTCGTCGGCCTCACCTTCGACGCGCAGTTCGCCTGGCCCCAGTACGACTGGATGGGCCCGGCCAAGGCGGCGCTGGAGGCCACCTCCCGCTACATCGCCCGGGACCTGGGCAAGCAGAACATCCGCTGCAACCTGATCTCGGCCGGCCCGATCGGCTCCATGGCCGCCAAGTCCATCCCGGGCTTCGGTGAGCTGGCCGACGTCTGGAACCACCGGGCCCCGCTCGAGTGGGACCTCGCCGACCCCGAGCCGGCCGGCCGCGGTGTCGTCGCGCTGCTGAGCGACTGGTTCCCCAAGACCACGGGGGAGATCGTCCACGTCGACGGCGGTCTGCACGCGGTCGGCGCCTGATCGTACGGGCCCGTTCCGGCCCCTTCGCCTACGGCCTTGGTGCCGCCCTCGGGCGGCACCAAGGCCGTACGCGCGTTCGGGGCGCCGTCCCCCGTTCGGCCCAGCAGACCGGGTGGCCGGACCCCCCGGGCCGGGAGGATGGCTGTGCGGGGGCCCGGGGGTGAGCGGAGGGAGGGCGTCGATCGTGCGTCCCTACGTATGCGCCGCGGCGGTGGTCGCGGCGCTCGCCGCGGGTGTGGGCCCGGCGGCCGCGGCGGCGGGGGCCGCGGCCCGGCTGCCGGACGTTGCGCAGTGCCGGACCTCGGTGCAGGGCAGCGAGGGCGTCGCCGTGTGCTTCAACCCCGACCCCGACCTGGACCGCGTGCAGCTGCACATCGAGTGCCTCCAGTGGTGGGACCCGGACGTCGACGGAGCCTCCGTCCCGGTCGGACCCGCGCAGACCGTCACGCTCAGCGACCGCTGCTGGAAGGAGATCCAGGAGGTCTGGGTCACCGGGACGCTGGACTGAAGCGGCAGCTGAAGGCGTGCGCGGAGGCCTCGGCGGAGGCCGCCTCCTGATCGCCGGCCCGGATCGCCTCGACCAGGCGGGCGTGGTCCACGTACTGCTCGGCGCGCAGCTCCTCGCCGACGTCCGCGCGCAGGAAGGCGCGCAGCACCTCGCCGAGGTCGGCGTAGAGCTCGGCGACGACGTCGTTGTGCGAGGCCGCCACGACGGACAGGTGCAGTGCCGCGTCGGCGTCGACGAAGGCCTCGGTACGGCCCGACTCCCAGGCCCGTTCGCGCCGGGCCAGGGCCGCGTCCAGCTGCTTCAGGTCGCGGTCCGTCCGCCGCCGCGCGGCGAGCGCGGCCGCGGACGCCTCCAGGGCGCTGCGCAGCTCGGCCACGTGCCGTGGGTCGGCGTCGGCGAAGCGGCGGTGCATCACCCCGGCGAGCTCGCTGGTGGCCAGCACATAGGTGCCGGAGCCCTGCCGGATGTCGAGCAGTCCGTTGTGCGCGAGCGCCCGCACCGCCTCGCGGACGGTGTTGCGGGCCACCCCGAGCTGCTCGACCAGCTGGGTCTCGGTGGGGATCCGCGACCCCACCGGCCACTCACCGGAGGTGATCTGGGCGCGCAGCTGCGCGATCACCTGGTCGGCCAGGGCGGAGCGCCGGGGTGAGGTCAGGGGCATGGGGTCTCCTCAACATTCATCCCATCATTCTATGATGGTCGGCATGCGTGACGACGAAGCGACGCTCGACCCTGCCACGGAACGGGCCACCATGCCCGCACACCTTCCCCCTGCCGCGCAAGGCGTACGGCGCACCCGGATCCTGGTGGCGGTCGCGCTGGTGCTCGCCGCCCTCAATCTGCGGCCCGCCATCACCAGCCTCGGCGCCCTCCTGGAGGAGGTCCGCGACGGCCTGGGCATGAGCGGCACCGTCGCGGGCCTGCTCACCTCCGTCCCCGCGCTGTGCTTCGCCGTGTTCGGGGTGACCGCGCCCCGGCTGGCCCGCCGCCGCGGCCCCGGCGCCGTGGTCTGCGCGGGGCTGGTCGCGATCACCCTCGGGCTCTTCCTGCGTCCGTTCGCCGGCGGCACGGCGCTCTTCCTCGCCGCCAGCGCCCTCGCGCTCGGCGGCGTAGCCGTCGGCAACGTCCTGATGCCCGTCGTCGTCAAGCGCTGGTTCCCGGACCGGGTGGGCACCATGACGGGGCTCTACTCGATGGCCCTGTCCCTGGGCACCGCCCTCGCCGCCGCGGCGACCGTCCCGGCGACCCGCGCCTTCGGTGGCGACTGGCGGCTCGGCCTCGCCGCCTGGGGCGTGATCGCCGCCGTCGCCGTACTGCCCTGGCTCGCCCTCGTCCGGGACCGGGACCACGCCCCCACGGCCCCCGCCGCCACCCCCGCAGCCCCGCCCGCGGAAGGGGCGCCCGCCGGCAGCATCGCCCGCAGCCGTACCGCCTGGGCACTCGCCGTCTACTTCGGGCTCCAGGCCACGGGCGCGTACATCACCATGGGGTGGCTGCCGCAGATCTTCCGTGACGCCGGGGTCTCCGCCTCCACCGCGGGCGTGCTGCTCGCCGTCACCATGGTGATGGGCGTACCGCTCTCCTTCGTGCTGCCCGCGCTCGCCGGCCGGATGCGGCACCAGGGCGGACTCGCCGTCGGCCTCGGCCTGTTCGGGATCGTCGGCTACGGCGGCCTGTGGGCGGCCCCGGCCGCCGCGCCCTGGGTGTGGGCCCTGCTGCTGGGCATCTCCAACTGCTCGTTCCCGCTCGCCCTCACCATGATCGGGATGCGCTCGCGCACCGGCGGCGGGGTGGTGCGGCTGTCGGCCTTCGCGCAGTGCACGGGCTACCTGCTCTCCATCCCCGGTCCGATCCTCGTCGGGGCCCTCTACCAGCACACCGGCGGCTGGGACCTGCCGGTGGCCTTCATGCTGGCCCTGCTGGTGCCGCAGATCGCCGCGGGCGTGGTCGCCGGCCGCGACCGCTCCGTGGAGGACGAGCTCTGACCACCCGCGTGCGCGGCCGCCACGGCCGGGTGCGAGACTGGGCCGCATGCCCGTGCTTGAGCCCGACCCCCCGCAGCCGCAGAAGAAGCTCCTGATCATCTTCGGCCTCATGATGGCCGTGCCCGCCCTCGTCGCGGTGATCGCGATCATCGGCGCCAAGTTCGGCTGACCTGCGACCCCGAGACCCGGGGTAGGGACAACCCCACCTCCCCTAGGGGGCCAGGGTCAGGGTCGAGTGGGTGGGCCACCCGATGGGCCCGGCGCCCGTCCTTCCGTAGCGTCGTGGTGCAAGGTCGGACACCGCTCCGGCACCCCGGCTGACCCACGGAGGCGTCCCGTGTCCCTGCAGGCTGTTCCCTCGCGTACCCCGCGAACCCGCGCCGCCCGCCCGGCGGTCGGGGGCGGCACGCAGACGCGCCTGCCGTGGTGGGCGCTCGCCCTGCCCGCCCTTGCCTTCGTGGCGCTGCTCGCCCTGGTCGCCGGCCCCGGTGCCGCGGACGCCTCGGCCGCGGAGCCCGTCGGACAGCTCCTGCACGCGGTCGGCGAAGGGCTCCCTGGGCTCCTGCAGCACCTGCTGTGACGCTCCCGCGGCGATCCGTGATCCGTCCCGCAGCCCGCGCCTGGCGGCCGGATTTCTGGAAAGCTGAGGGTCATGAGCGCAGCTGCATCGCCCCGCCGGATCGTCCTGCTCCGGCATGCCAAAGCCGACTGGCCCGACGTCCCCGACCACGAGCGACCGCTGGCGGAACGGGGACGCAAGGAGGCCCCCGTCGCCGGCCGCAGGCTCGCCGAACTGGGGATCCCGTTCGAACTGACCCTCTGCTCCTCGGCCGCGCGCACCCGCGAGACGTGGAAGCTGGCCGCCCACGAACTCCCGCACCGCCCGCGGACCGTCTACGAGGAGCGCCTCTACGACGCCACCCTCGGTGACCTGATCGCCCTGCTCAACGAGACCCCGGAGGACGTCGACGACCTGCTGCTGGTGGGCCACAACCCGACCATCCACGCACTGGCCGACGCCCTCGCGGGGGAGAGCGACGGGGACGCCCGTGCGCGGATGAACCGCACCGGATTCCCGACGGCGGCCATCGCGGTGATCACCTTCTCCGGTCCGTGGAAGACGGTCGAGCACGGCGTCGGCCGCCTCGTCGACTTCTGGTCGCCGCACGACTGAGCCCGCAGCCGGCCGAGCCGCCGACACGCAGCGCCGCAGGGACCGTACGGAAAGGGCTCCGGAGCACCTGCTCCGGAGCCCTTTCCCTGCCCGTGGGTCCGCGCCGGTCAGGCCCCGGCGGGCGCGCCGTCCCCGGCGTCGGCCGCCTCGACCTCCTCGCGCGTGATGCCCAGCAGGTAGAGCACGGTGTCCAGGAACGGCACGTTGACCGCGGCGTCCGCGGCCCGCCGCACCACCGGCTTGGCGTTGAAGGCGACCCCCAGGCCCGCCGCGTTGAGCATGTCCAGGTCGTTGGCGCCGTCGCCGATGGCGACGGTCTGGCTGAGCGGCACCCCGGCCTCCGCCGCGAAGCGCCGCAGCAACCGGGCCTTGCCCGCCCGGTCGACGATCTCGCCGGTCACCCGGCCGGTGAGCTTGCCGTCCACGATCTCCAGGGTGTTGGCGGCGGCGAAGTCCAGTCCCAGCCGCTCCTTGAGGTCGTCGGTGACCTGCGTGAAGCCCCCGGAGACCACGCCCACCTGGTAGCCCATCCGCTTGAGCGTGCGGATCAGCGTGCGGGCCCCGGCCGTCAGCCGCACCTCCTGGCGGACCTTGTCCACCACGGACTCGTCCAGCCCCTTGAGCAGGGCGACCCGCGCGTGAAGGGACTGCTCGAAGTCCAGTTCGCCGCGCATCGCCGCGGCCGTCACCTCGGCGACCTGGTCCTCGCAGCCCGCGTGCGCCGCGAAGAGCTCGATCACCTCGTCCTGGATGACGGTGGAGTCCACGTCCATGACCACCAGGCGCTGCGCCCGGCGCTGCAGGCCGGCCGAGACCACGGCCACGTCCACCCCGCGCTCGTGGGCCTCCAGGGCCAGCGCGGGACGCAGTGTGGCGGTGGCGACACCGGACACGGCGAACTCCACGGCCGTCACCGGGTACTTCGCGAGCCGGAAGATGCGGTCGATGTTGCCGCCGGTGCCGGTGATCCTGGCCGCTATGGCCGCAGTGGACTCCGCGGTCAGCGGGTGCCCCAGCACCGTCACGTGGGAGCGGCCCTCGCCGCGCGGCCGGTTGTCACCGATGCCGGAGATGATCTCGGCCTGCAGGCGCATCGACTCCGCCCACGCGTGCACCGTCGCGCGCAGCTCGCCCTCCACCGAACGGCCCGCGGGGGCGGGCACCAGGGCGCAGAGCACGATGCGCCCACGGGTGACGACCTGCTCGATGTCGATGACGTTCACCTGGAAGCGGGCCAGCGTCTCGAAGAGCCCGGCGGTGATCCCCGGCCGGTCCTTCCCGAAGATCTTGACCAGCAGCGTCGGCACATTGGCGGCGGTGGCAGCGGTCGCCTGCGATGCGTCGTTCATGGTGCCTCCACCGTATCGGGCACCGCGCCCCGGACGGACATGTGTTCCGCCTGGCGGACACCGTCCGTGGTCAGCGGCGGCCTCCGGGCGCGCCGGGCGGCGGCGGGCCCTCGCGCGGCGGGCCCTCGCGCGGCGGGCCCTCACGCGACGGGCCGGGCGGCGGCCCCGGGGGAGGCCCGGGCGGCGGGGGCAGCGGCGTCCCGGTGACGGTCCGCGCGGAATGCGGCGCCTGGCCCTGCGGCGGGCGTCCCTGCGGCGGCGCCTGGCCCTGCGGGGGCTGCCGATAGGGGTTGGGCCCGGCGTCCGGCCGGCCGTGACCGGCGCTCGGGATGTAGGGACCGGGCTGGTAGGCGATGCCCGGGTACGTGCGGGAGCGGCTCTCCCCGGCCGCCGCCTCGGCGGCCCGGCGCAGCGCGTACGGCGACACCCGGCGCCCTGCGGTGCCCGTCAGCAGGGCCAGCAGCGCCCCCGCGCCGCCCGCCACCGCCCCCCAGGCGGCGCCCAGCAGGAACGCCAGGGGAAGGCTGCCGTGCAGGTCGACGCCGGCGCCCACGGCGTCGAACCCGAAGACCGAGACGCCCGCGTTCACCGAGACCCCCGTCACCCACACCAGCAAGGGGAAGGCGACCGCCGTGACCAGGCCGAGCCGCACCGCGCAACGCCCCGCGTACCCGGCCCGCGTCGCCCCCCACAGCGGGGTGCGGGCGGCCGCCAGCGCCCCCGCCGCCAGCATCATCAGCGCCGCGGCGACGGTCAGCAGCCACACCCGCTGGTCGTACTCGGCCAGCCGGGCGGGCGTCACCGGCTCCGCCACGCTGGTCGACAGCAGCCGGTCCAGCGGATCCGGGAGCACCTTCGCCAGCTCCCCGGTGGCCGTGCCCCGCCAGGACACGAACAGCCCGAGCGGCACCGCAAGCCACACCCCGTTGGGCGCCCCCAGGAGGGCGGCCCCGGCGATCCGGCCGGGCTCGTCACCCGTCACCGCCGCGTACCCCGCGGCGGCGCAGCCCGCGACGACGGCCAGCAGCAGCACCCAGCGCAGCGCCGACGCGGCGGGCCGCACGGCCCGGTGCAGCCCTTCGAGGGCGGGCGGCAGCGGCGTACGGCGCGAGGTGAGAAGGGCCAGCAACAGCACGACCAGCACCCACAGCAGGCCGCCCAGCAGGGTGCGGCCGGTGGCGACGTGGAAGCTCACCGAGGCCTTGGCGTCGATCAGGTCCTGCAGCCCGTCCCCGAGCCCCCCGCCGATGTCACCGATGCCCGGGATCCCGTCCGTCAGGCCGCCGCCCTTCCCCCCGCCCAGTGCGGCGCCGTCGAGGGCGATGGTGTCCTCCCCGGCCCAGGCGAGTGCGCCGAGCAGCGTCACGAAGAGCACCACCACCGCCCCGGCCCGCGCGGCGAGTTCACCCCCGGGGACGGTCAGCCCCGCACCGCGCAGCGACCGCAGGAACACCCAGGCCAGCAGCAGGGCCCCCACCAGGCCGACGCCCAGCGGCATGAGGTCGAGCCGGCCCTCGCCGCCCGCACCACCCAGCCCGAACACCGCGACGTCACCGGAGGGGACGACCTTGCCGCCCACCGCCATCGCGACCACGGCCGCCGTCATCGGCCCCAGCGAGCCCGCGGTGTCGGCACCGAGCAGGTGCAGCCCCAGCGCGGCGGCCCCCACCATCCCCAGGTACGCCCAGCTGACCGCGGCGACCGCGGAGAGCAGCACACCGCCCCAGGGGACCGGGCGCCCCGGGCGCGCGGGCGCGTTGGAAGGTGTGGAGGTGTACGCGGTCATGCCCGCCCCCGAGGTCTCGCGTCCGAACCGCCTGCGCTGCATGGTGCCCTGATCCGTCATGATCCGCACGGTTCATGGGCGGTTACCACTCTCCGGTGGTGTTTCGGCGCCGTCAACGGCTTCTCGGAAGAGGCTCCACATCACTCCCCTCGCGCGGCTTCCCGACGGGTGGGCGTGCCTGGAATGGTTCCTCCCGATGTTCGCAATCCCTAGACTCCCCCCATGGGGGATAACCCGGGGGACAACTTTGTGGGGCTTGGGGTGCCTGAACTCGTACTCGAACTGAACGGACAGACCTGGGCGCTCGATCCGGCCAGGTCCTACAGCCTCGGCCGGGATCCGCAGTCGGACGTCGTCCTCGACGACGCGCGGGTCTCCTGGCGGCACGCCACCATCCGCCGGGGCGAACGCGGTTGGGTCATCGAGGACCTCGGCAGCACCAACGGCACCTACGTCCAGGGCCAGCGCGTCCACGCCTACGACGTCGCCGCCGGGGCCGCCGTCAACCTCGGCAACGCCACCGACGGCCCGCGCCTGAGCTTCAGCGGCGGCGCCGCGGCCGGCGGTGACATCTACAGCGCCGACACCGCACTGGCCAAGCCGCAGCAGCAGGCCCGGCAGTCCGGCCCCGCCGCGCAGGGGACGCCCCACTCCGTCGCCCCGCCGCGGCAGGGCGGCTGGGGGAACGGGTCGTCCGCCGCGCACGTGCCGCAGCCCTCGCAGGCCCCGCGGCCGGACCAGCGCGCACCGCAGGCGCACATCCCGTCCCCGCACGGGCCGTCGGGCGCCTCCGGCGCGCCGCCCGTCTACGGCGACCGCAGCCCGACCACCTTCCACCACCTGGTGCTCGGCCGCGTCATGAAGATCGGCCGTGCCCTGGAGAACGACCTGGTCGTCTCCGACCTGCAGGTCTCGCGCTTCCACGCGGAGTTCCGCGCGCACCCCGACGGCCGCTACGAGATCGTCGACCTCGGCAGCCACAACGGCACGTACGTCAACGGCCAGCCGATACAGCGTCATCTGCTGGGCCCCAACGACATCGTGGGCGTCGGCCACTCCACCTTCCGGCTCGTCGGCGACCAGCTCGAGGAGTTCGTCGACACCGGCGAGATCTCCTTCTCCGCCCGCCGGCTCACCGTCCGCGTGCCGCAGGGCAGCACGACCAAGACCATCCTCAACGACGTCTCCTTCGGCGTCCCCGAGAAGTCGCTGGTCGCCGTCATCGGCCCGTCCGGCTCCGGCAAGTCGACGCTGCTGCGCGCCCTGACCGGCTACCGTCCGGCCGAAGAGGGCGAGGTGCTGTACGACAGCCGCAACCTCTACAAGCAGTTCGCCGAGCTGCGGCAGCGCATCGGCCTCGTCCCGCAGGACGACATCCTGCACAAGGAGCTGACGATCCGCAGGGCCCTGCGCTACGCGGCCAAGCTCCGCTTCCCCGGCGACACCAAGGCCGCCGAGCGCGAGTCCCGCATCGACGAGGTGCTGCGCGAGCTGAAGCTCGACGTGCACGCCGACAAGCGCGTCACCTCGCTCTCCGGCGGCCAGCGCAAGCGCGTCTCCGTCGCCCTGGAACTGCTCACCAAGCCCTCGCTGATCTTCCTGGACGAGCCCACCTCCGGCCTCGACCCGGGCATGGACCGCGACGTCATGAAGCTGCTGCGCGGCCTCGCCGACGACGGCCGCACCGTGCTCGTCGTGACCCACTCGGTGGCCGAACTCGCCCTGTGCGACAAGCTGCTGGTGATGGCGCCGGGCGGCGCGGTGGCCTACTTCGGGCCGCCCGAGGAGGCGCTGAACTTCTTCGGCTACGAAACCTGGGCCGACGTCTTCTCCGCCTTCGAGAACTACCGCGACTACGACTGGTCCGGTCGCTGGCGCGGCTCCCAGCACTACCAGATCTACGCCGCGGACCTGGACGCGGTCGCCCCGCAGTCCGTAGGCGCCGCCCCGCAGCGGGCCAAGCCGCCCAAGCCGCAGAGCTGGCCGGCGCAGTTCGTCACCCTCGTCCGCCGCTACCTGTCGGTGATCGCCTCCGACCGGGGCTTCATGGCGCTGATGGTGATCCTCCCGGCCGTCCTCGGCCTGGTGAGCGTGGTCATCCCGGCGAAGTCCGGCCTGGCCCCGCCCGACGAGGCGGGGAAGTTCAACGCCGACGCGGGCACCATCATGCTGATCATCGCCGTCGGCGCCTGCTTCTCGGGCGCGGCGAACTCGGTGCGCGAGCTGATCAAGGAACGGGTGATCTACGAACGGGAACGCGCCACGGGCCTGTCCCGCTCCGCGTACCTGGTCTCCAAGGTCTTCGTGCTGGGCCTGATCAGCGCCCTGCAGGGCGTCATCATCTGCGCCATCGGGCTGTCGGTGCGCAAGCTCCCCGAGGAGGGCCTGATCGTCAAGGGCTTCCCGGCCGCGGAGATCACCCTGGTGGTCATCGCCCTGGGCTTCACCTCGATGATGTTCGGCCTGGTCATCTCCTCGCTGGTGAAGACCGCCGAGAAGACCATGCCCCTGCTGGTGATGTTCGCGATCGTCCAGGTCGTCTTCACCGGCGTCCTGTTCCAGATCTTCGGCACCGTCGGCCTGGAGCAGGTCGCCTGGCTGATGCCCTCCCGCTGGGCCGTCGGCGCCGCCGGTGCCACCCTCGACCTCGGCCGGCTCATGCCGCCGTGGGACCAGGCCAAGCCCGACAACGTGGACCCTCTGTGGGAGCACTCGGCGAGCCAGTGGGGCTTCGACATGGCGATCCTGCTCGGCATCGCCCTCGTCTGCGGCATCCTCGTCCTGAGGCTGCTGCGCCGCCACGAGCCGGAGGTCATGCGCAAGTAGCGGCCCCCGCGTACGGATGCGGAAGGCGGCGGCTCCCCGGGGAGGGGAACCGCCGCCTTCCGCATGTCCGTACGGTCCGCGCCCGCCGGCTCAGTACCAGTGGTTGGCCTGCCAGAACGACCAGGCGCCGCAGGGGCTGCCGTAACGCCCGTTCATGTAGTCCAGGCCCCACTTGATCTGCGTGGCCGGGTTGGTGCGCCAGTCCGCGCCCGCGGAGGCCATCTTGGAGCCCGGCAGCGCCTGGACCAGGCCGTACGCCCCGGAGGAGGGGTTGACCGCGTACGGGTTCCAGGTGCTCTCGTGCATCACGATGTTGGCGAAGCACTGGAACTGGGCCGCGTCGCCGATGATCTGCTGCGCCATCTGCTGCGGGCTGCCGGACGGGGCCGCCGGGGCGGCCGCGCGCGGTGCCGGACGCGAGGTCTCGTGCCGCTGCTGCGGGACGAGGGCCTTGCGCTCGTGGCTGCGGTTGGCGGCCTGCTGCTCCTGCAGGCGCGCGTGGGCCCGGTGCGCCTCGTGCGCGGCCTGGCGGGCGCGCTCCTCGGCGTGGCGCTTGCGCACCGCGGCCTGGTGCGCGACGTGGGCGGCGTGCTGCCTGGCGAGCGCCCTGCGGTGCGCCACGTGCGCGACGTGCGACGCGTGCTGCTTGGCGGCGGCGGACCGTGCCTGTCCGGCGACCGCCTCCGGTGCCTTGCCGGAGGCCTGCGCCGTCCCGCTGGTCCCGGTCACACCGGTGATGGCCAGGACACCCACACCGGCCGCGGCGAGACCGGCGGCGGAGAACTTGTGGGTCTTGGTCAGGCGGTCGAACTTCGGGATCGTCGGGAGCTGCATGGGGGAGTGACCTCTTCCATTCGGCTGCGCCCCACTCCGCCCTCGGGCAAGGAGAGGCGCCGCGTGTCGAACGCGGCGCGGAGCGACCCGAGCATTCTTAGCCCTGGGAAATTCCCCGACCAAACCCATCCATTACTACCCGAAGTCGTAGTGGCCGGAGCGACCGGGTACGGCACATCCCGCACTTCCGGCCGATCCGGCCACCGCGCCTCCTACTAGGCGTCCTCGTACGTGACGTACGCCCTATGTGCCGCCTCACAGGCGCGTCGCGCACCGCGACCGCGGGGCGACTGCGGGTGCACCGGGCGGGCCGTCAGGGCAGCAGCAGGTTCACGTCCCCGAACTCGTGCCAGAGGTAACCGGCCCCCACCGCAGCGGCGTAGACCCGTTCCAGCAGCTCGCGCCCGGCCACCGCCTCCAGCATCAGCACATGCGACGCCGCGGGGTCGTGCAGCCCGGTGAGGAGGCCGTCCACCGCCCGTACGCCCCGCTCCGGGGTGACCACCAGGTCCGTCCAGCCGCCCGCCGCCGCGACCCGCCCCCGCCCGTTGGCCGCCGTCTCCAGGGCGCGCACCGCGGTGGTGCCCACCGCCACCACCCGGCCGCCGCCCGCCCGGGCGGCGTTCACCAGCCAGGCGGTGCTCTCCGGCACCGAGAAGCGCTCCGGGTAGGGCGGCTCGTGCGCCTCGCCCGAGGACACCCCGGTGTGCAGCACCACCGGAGCGATCTGCACGCCCCGGCTCACCAGCGCCGTGACCAGCCCGGCCGTGAAGGGGCGCGCCGCGCTCGGCATCTCCGCCGAGCCGAGGCCGTCGGCCGACGGGACCGAGAACACCGTCTGGTACGCCGCCAGCGGCTGGTCCCGCCGGGTGTACGCGTACCGGATCGGCCGCCCCTGCCGGTGCAGGAACGCCATCGCGTCCGCCACCGACGCCCGCGCCACCCACAGCCGCTCCCTGCAGGGGCTCAGCGGCTCCTGCAGCATCAGCCGCTCACCCTCGGGCAGCGCCACCGCCACCCCCGCCGGGCCGCCCGTCCGCGGCCGGGTCGTCCCCCGTCCGTCGGGCGTGCGCAACTCCACCACCCAGCGCCCGTCGTCCAGCAGCCCCGAGAAGTGCACCACCACCGGGGACTCACCGAGCGTCGCGTCCACCGCCGCCGGCAGCGTCCGCGAGGTGTTCACCACCAGTACGTCCCCGGCCCGCAACAGCCCCGGCAGGTCACCGAAGGCGTGGTGCGCGACCTCGCCCCGGGCCCGCCCGCCCACCAGCATCCGCACCCCGTCGCGGCCCGACGCCCCGTCGGCACGCTGCTCCACCGGGACCCGCGCCGCCAGCTCCTCCGGCACCCTCAGCGCGCCCAGCGCGGTCACCGCCCGGCCTCCAGCAGCGCCGGGGCCACGTAGCGGCCACCGGCCGCGCCCGTGTCGAGCAGCCCGAGCACGGCCGGCACCACCGACTCGGGGGCCGGGCGCCCGTCCGCGTCCGGATCGTCGGGCACCGCCGCCGCGTAGAGCTCGGTCCTCATGTCGCCCGGGTCCAGCCACCACACCCGCAGCTCCGGCTCCTCCACCGCCAGCACCGCCGACAGCTGCTCAAGCGCCGCCTTGCTTGCGCCGTACCCTCCCCACGTGGGGTACGCCTCGACGGCGGCGTCCGAGCTGATGTTGAGCACCGTCCCTCGCCGCCGGCGCAGCAGCGGCAGTCCCTCCTGCACGAGGCCCAGCGCGGCCACCACGTTGGTCTCCAGCGCCGCCCGCAACCCCTCTAGCGGCTGCTCGGACAACGGCCGCAGCGGCTCGGCGCCCAGTGCGCTCGCGTTGTTCACCAGCAGGTCGAGCCCGCCGAAATCCCAGGCCGCCGAGACCAGTTCCACCCGGTGCCGCGGGTCGGTGACGTCGCCCGGCAGCGCGGCCACCCGCGTCCGGCCCGCCAGCTCCCCCTCCGCCCGCTTCAGCGCCTCGTCGGACCGCGCGTCGATCACCAGGTCCCAGCCCCGCTCCGCGAGCGCCCCGGCGAGGGCCCGTCCCAGTCCCCGCGACGCCCCCGTGATGATTGCCACCGGCATGACGTGTCCTCCCACCGGCCGCCCGGTCCGTCGCCCGGCGGCTGCCCCCCACCGTAGGAACGGCCCCGTCCCGGCCACCTCGGCCGCCCGCAGCACCGGGGCAGGGAACTTCGCCCTAGGTCCACGGACCGGTGGCGCTCGGTCACCAGGCCGATCCCACCGGCCGCGACCCGCCGGTACGGTGAGGTCATGTCCAGCCGATCGTCCCGACGCGGCATCGAGGCGGTGAGCGCGGCCGTCCTCGCGATGAGCCGGCACCTGGAAGTGCGCGAGGTCCTGCAGACCATCGTCTCGTCCGCCCGCGAACTGCTCGACGCCGAGTACGCGGCGCTGGGCGTGCCGGACGACCACGGCGGCTTCGCCCAGTTCGTCGTGGACGGCGTCAGCGACGAGCAGTGGAAGGCGATCGGCCCGCTGCCCCGGCAGCACGGCATCCTCGCCGCGATGCTCCACGAGGCCACCCCGCAGCGCCTGCGGGACGTGAAGGGCGACCCCCGCTTCGGCGGCTGGCCGTCCGCCCACCCCGACATGTCCGACTTCCTCGGCATGCCGGTGGTCGACGGCGACGAGATCCTGGGCGCCCTCTTCCTCGCCAACAAGCGCTGCCCCACCCGCCCGCCGGAGGACGGCCGCGGCTTCACCGAGGAGGACGAGGAGCTGCTGCGCACCCTGGCCGCGCACGCCGCGATCGCCCTCACCAACGCCCGCCTGTACGAGCGCAGCCGCGAGCTGACGCTCGCCGGGGAGCGGGCCCGCATCGCCCACGAACTGCACGACGCCGTCTCGCAGAAGCTGTTCTCGCTGCGGCTGACCGCCCAGGCCGCCTCCGCCCTGGTGTCCCGCGACCCGGAGCGCGCCCGCGAGGAGTTGCGGCAGGTCGCCACGCTCGCCGCCGAGGCCGCCGACGAACTGCGCGCGGTCGTGGTGGAGCTGCGCCCCGCCGCCCTGGACGAGGACGGCCTGCTGGCCACCTTGCGCACGCAGGTCGACGTCCTGGACCGGGCGCACTCGTCGCGGATCTCCTTCAGCCACCGCCAGGTCCGCGCCCTGCCCGCCGCCCAGGAGGAAGCGCTGCTGCGGGTCGCCCAGGAGGCCCTGCACAACGCGCTGCGCCACGCGGACGCCGCCTCGGTGACCGTGCGACTGGAGGGCCGGGGCAGGGGAGCGGTGCTCACGGTGCGGGACGACGGGCGGGGCTTCGACCCGTCCGCGGTGCGCCGGGCCGGCCGCCACCTGGGCCTGGTCTCCATGCGGGACCGGGCCGACGGGGTGGGCGGCGGACTGACGGTGGACTCGGCGCCCGGCAGGGGCACCGTGATCGAAATGGAGGTGCCCGGTGGCTGACGGCCCCATTCGCGTCCTGCTGGTCGACGACCACCAGGTGGTCCGGCGCGGCCTGCGGACCTTCCTGGAGGTGCAGCCCGACATCGAGGTGGTGGGCGAGGCCGGGGACGGCGAGGAGGGCGTGCAGCGCGCCGGGGAACTCGCGCCCGACGTGATCCTGATGGACGTCCGGATGCCGGGCGTCGACGGCATCGAGGCCCTGCGCCTGCTGCGCGACAGCGGCAGCAAGGCCCGCGTCCTGGTCGTCACCAGCTTCACCGAGCAGCGCACCGTCGTCCCGGCGCTGCGCGCGGGCGCGGCCGGCTACGTCTACAAGGACGTGGACCCGGACGCGCTGGCCGGCGCCATCCGCTCGGTCCACGCCGGCCACGTGTTGCTGCAGTCGGAGGTCGCCGACGCCCTGCTCTCCCAGGAGGACACCGGTCCCGGTCAGGGCCGCGGGGGCACCCTCACCGACCGGGAGCGCGAGGTGCTGTCGCTGATCGCGGAGGGCCGCTCCAACCGGGAGATCGCCCGCGCCCTGGTGCTGTCGGAGAAGACCGTCAAGACCCACGTGTCGAACATCCTGATGAAGCTGGACCTCTCCGACCGCACCCAGGCCGCCCTGTGGGCGGTGCGGCACGGGATCGGCGGCTGATCCGGCGCACCCGAGGGGCGTCCGACGCCACGGAAGCCGGGGCACGTAGCGGTAGGACAAGCGGATCGTCGCCATCCGGAGTGAGATTCATACCGTCGGGTGTATGTCCCCCGGATGGCGCAACCTGGCCGGGCGTGGGCCGTTCTCCATGGCGTGCTGCGGCGCCTGCCGCGGCACCCATGCAAGGAGGGTCAAGAACGTGAAGAACCTGCACAAGGCCGCCGCCGTCGCCATGGTCGCCGGGAGCCTCGCCATGGTCGGCGCGGGTGCCGCCTCCGCCCACAGCGGTGGCGCCCAGGCCCACGGTGGCGCGAAGAACAGCCCCGGCGTGGTCTCCGGCAACGTGATCCAGGTGCCGGTGCACGTTCCGGTGAACGTCTGCGGCAACACCATCAGCGTCATCGGTCTGCTCAACCCGGCCATCGGGAACGTCTGCGTCAACCGCTGACCCAGGACGTCAACCCCACGGCACGGCCGTGACCACCGGCCCCGGAGCGCTCCGCCGCCCCGGGGCCGGTCCGTTCGTGCGGCTCACGGCGTCCGCGCGTACGCCGCGCGCACACGCCGGTGCGACACGCAGATTCCGCCGTACGGAGGTTTCCGGTGCCCTCCCCGTGTCAACGCCCCGGGCTCCGCGTTCCTCACAGTGCGGCTCCTCGAACCGGGCCGTGCCATCACAGGAGGAACAGTTTCATGAACAGCGCCAAGAAGGCCGCCCTGATCATCGCCGCCGCCGGTGCGGCCGCCGCCGGTTCGGCCGGTACCGCGCTCGCCGAATCCCACGCGGGTGCCGTGGCCGCCGGCTCGCCCGGTGTGCTCTCCGGCAACGTGATCCAGGTTCCGGTGAACATCCCGATCAACCTCTGCGGCAACACCATCGACGCGGTCGGCATCCTGAACCCCGCGATCGGCAACGTCTGCTTCAACCACTGACGTGCCCTGAAGGCCCCGCGGACAGCGTCGTCCGTGGGGCCTTCCACCGTTCCCGGCCGGCCTCAGCCCCGGCGCCGCTCGGCCTCCTCGACGTACGCGTTGTACGCCGCCACCTGCGCCCGCCGCGCCGTACGCTCCACCGGCCGCAGCAGCTCCGCGCGGGCGGCGATCTCCGAGGCGCTGACGGCCGCCCCGTGCCCGGACCGGGCCCCGGTCGCGATCCCGACCAGCGCGCCCACCCGCTGGGCCAGTTCCAGCACCCGTACCGCCCGCGGCGGATACCCCGGCGCGAGCACCTCGCGGCCGCGCGACGCCCGCGCCCGGTACGCCTCCAGAGCCGCCTGTGCCGCCGGGCCCGCGCCGGCCACGTCCAGCCGCGCCAGCGCCTCCGTGGCGTCCCGCAGCGCCTCCGCGAGCTCCCGTTCCGCCTCGCCCAGCGAGGGCACGTCCGCCGGCGGAGCGTCCCGCACCTGCAGGCACTGCCACTCGACCGACACGTGCACGTCGCCCTGCGGGCCGGCCTCCGTGACCTCCGGCACCAGGCCGATGGCCGGTCCGCCGACGGTGATGACCGCTTCGCCCGCCGCCAGCGCCCGCGCGTTGAACTCCGGCGGCCCGCTGAGCCCGAGCGGGTGCCCGGGCACCGGGAGCGCTATCCGCAGCCCGGACACGCCGAGCGCGCGCAGCCGCCCCAGCCCCAGCGTCAGCCCCACCGGGCCGGCCTCCCCGGGGAGGCCCGAGATCCGGTGGACCGAATCGTCGGCGATCACTTCCTGAGCGGCGTCATCCGGCGCGGCAAGTCCGGCAATCAGGGCATTTCCCCAAGCCGCCAGCCGTCCTGAGCGAGGTTCGTCGAGCATCCCCCCAGCCTAAGGACTGGGGCGGCCCGGGCGTGGCGTAGATTTCCTGGGGGCGGCGCCTACAGGTGCTCGCAACGGCAGACATGCGATCGGGAAGTGGGAGACAACACGCTCATGAGCGATGTTCTGGAGCTGGTGGACGTATCCGTGGTCCGAGACGGCCGGGCTCTGGTGGACCAGGTCTCCTGGTCGGTCGCCGAGGGCGAGCGCTGGGTCATCCTCGGTCCCAACGGCGCCGGCAAGACGACCCTGCTGAACATCGCCTCCAGCTACCTCTTCCCGACCTCCGGCACCGTCCAGATCCTCGGCGAGAAGATGGGCGGCGTCGACGTCTTCGAACTGCGCCCCCGCATCGGCATCGCGGGCGTCGCCCTGGCCGAGAAGCTGCCGCGCAGGCAGACCGTCCTGGAGACCGTGCTCACCGCCGCGTACGGCATGACCGCGCACTGGCAGGAGAGCTACGAGCAGGTCGACGAGGACCGTGCCCGCGCCTTCCTGGACCGGCTCGGCATGAGCGACTACCTCGACCGCAAGTTCGGCACCCTCTCCGAGGGCGAGCGCAAGCGCACCCTCATCGCGCGCGCCATGATGACCGACCCCGAGCTCCTGCTGCTCGACGAGCCCGCCGCCGGCCTCGACCTCGGCGGCCGCGAGGACCTCGTCCGCCGTCTCGGCCGGCTGGCCCGCGACCCGATCGCGCCCTCCATGGTCATGGTCACCCACCACGTCGAGGAGATCGCCCCGGGCTTCACCCACGTCCTGATGATCCGTCAGGGCAAGGTCGTCGCCGCCGGTCCCATGGAGACCGAACTCAGCTCCCGCAACCTCTCCCTGTGCTTCGGCCTCCCGCTCGTCGTCGAGCGCCGCGGCGACCGCTGGACGGCCAACGGGCTGCCCCTGAAGTGACCCCCTGAGGCCCCCCGCGCACGAAGCCCCGCGCCGAAAGCCTCGGGGAGAGCCGTCGCACCCTGTCACAGATCCACTGCGGACCCCTACGATGGGCCTGTGGACGACTGGTTGTGGTGGCTGATCGCCGCCGTGGGGCTGGGTATTCCGCTCGTGGTGACCGCGATGCCCGAGTTCGGGATGTTCGCGGTCGGAGCCGTCGCCGCCGCGATCGCGGCAGGCCTCGGCCTGGGCATCACTCCGCAGGTACTGATCTTCGTCATCGTCTCGGTCGCGGGCATCGCCGTCGTACGCCCGCTGGCCAACCGGAGCCGCTCGCAACGCCCGGAGCTGCGCAGCGGCATCGACGCGCTCAAGGGCCGCCAGGCCGTCGTCCTGGAACGGGTCGACGGGCACGGCGGCCGGATCAAGCTCAACGGGGAGGTCTGGTCGGCCCGTTCCCTCGAGACGGGACGGGCCTTCGAGCCCGGTGAGAGCGTGGACGTCGTCGAGATCGAGGGCGCGACGGCCGTCGTGATGTGATCCTGCCCGCCCCCGCACCCCGAGACGGCACGGGAATTCGCCGAACCCGGCCCGCCTCCCCGCGGGGTCTGCCAGACTTGATCATGTCTTCGTACAGGTAGCCACAGGCAATCGGCGTGGGAGTGGACGTGCAGCCGATCATCATCGTCCTGATCATCCTGGTGGTGCTCGTCTTCATCGCGCTCATCAAGACGGTCCAGGTCATCCCGCAGGCCAGTGCGGCGATCGTCGAACGCTTCGGTCGCTACACCAGGACCCTGAGCGCGGGCCTCAACATCGTGGTGCCGTTCATCGACACCATCCGCAACCGCATCGACCTGCGCGAGCAGGTCGTGCCGTTCCCGCCGCAGCCGGTGATCACCCAGGACAACCTGGTCGTCAACATCGACACGGTCATCTACTACCAGGTCACCGACGCGCGGGCGGCCACCTACGAGGTCGCCAGCTACATCCAGGCGATCGAGCAGCTCACCGTCACCACGCTCCGCAACATCATCGGCGGCATGGACCTGGAGCGGACCCTGACCTCCCGCGAGGAGATCAACGCGGCACTGCGCGGCGTCCTCGACGAGGCCACCGGCAAGTGGGGCATCCGCGTCAACCGCGTCGAACTCAAGGCCATCGAGCCGCCCACCTCCATCCAGGACTCGATGGAGAAGCAGATGCGCGCCGACCGCGACAAGCGCGCCGCCATCCTCACCGCCGAGGGCATCCGGCAGTCCCAGATCCTCACCGCCGAGGGCGAGAAGCAGTCCGCGATCCTGCGCGCCGAGGGCGAGGCCAAGGCCGCCGCCCTCAAGGCCGAGGGCGAGGCCCAGGCCATCCGCACGGTCTTCGAGTCCATCCACGAGGGCGACCCCGACCAGAAGCTCCTCGCCTACCAGTACCTGCAGATGCTCCCCAAGATCGCCGAGGGCGAGTCCAACAAGCTCTGGATCATCCCCAGCGAACTCAACGACGCCCTCAAGGGCCTCGGCGGCATCGTCAACCTCCCCGGCGCCCCCGGCAGCGGCCCGGGCAACGGCGAGGGCGGCACCCGTCGCGAGACCCCCCGGCTCGACAAGGACTGAGCAGTGCGGCCGCCGCCGCGAACGCGTATGACATGATCCGTGCGCTCCGGCTCCCCCCGGTCCCGTCGGGGGGAGGGGAGCCGCACCGACCATGGAGACGCCTATGACCTACTGGGAAGCCCTGGCCGTGTTCGCGGCCGGAATCGGGGCCGGCACCATCAACACCGTCGTCGGCTCCGGCACGCTCATCACCTTCCCCGTCCTGCTCGCCGTCGGCCTGCCGCCCGTCACCGCCAACGTGTCCAACACCCTCGGCCTCGTCCCCGGTTCCCTCAGCGGTGCCATCGGCTACCGGCGCGAACTCGCCGGACAGCGCGACCGCCTGCTGCGGCTCGGCGCCGCCGCCCTCGTCGGCGGACTCACCGGGGCCGTCCTGCTGCTGGCGCTGCCCTCCCAGGCCTTCGACACCATCGTGCCGATCCTGATCGCGGTGGCCCTCGTCCTCGTCGTCGTCCAGCCCCGGCTCTCCCGCGTGCTCCAGGCCCGCCGGGCCGGCAACGGCACGCACGCCCCCGAGCACGGTGGCCCGCTCCTCCTCGGCGGCCTCCTCCTCGCCAGCATGTACGGCGGCTACTTCGGCGCCGCCCAGGGAGTCATCTACCTCTCCCTGATGGGCGTCCTCCTCGAGGAGTCCTGGCAGCGGATCAACGCCGTGAAGAACGTCCTCGCGCTGATCGTCAACGGCGTCGCCGCGGCGTTCTTCCTCTTCGTCGCCGACTTCGACTGGACCGCCGTCGCGCTCATCGCCGTCGGGGCGGCGCTCGGCGGCGTCCTCGGCGCCCGCATCGGCCGCCGCCTGCCGCCCGTCGCGCTGCGCGGCGTCATCGTCGTCGTGGGCCTCGTGGCGATCGCCCAGCTCCTGCTGAAGTAGCCGGGCGACCGCCTCGGGGCTCAGGACTCAGGCCGGCAGCGCGAGCCAACCGGGGGCGTCCTCACGGTCCTTCAGACCCAGGGCCAGCAGCAGCGCGTCCGCCGGGGTCGGCTCGAACGGCTGGGTCAGCAGCCGCATCCCCGCCTGCTCCGGCGTACGGTCCGCCTTGCGGTGGTTGTCCTCCGCGCACGACGCCACGGTGTTCAGCCAGGTGTCCCCACCACCGCGCGAACGCGGCTGCACGTGGTCCACGGTCGTCGCCCTCCGGCCGCAGTACGCGCACCGGTGCCGGTCCCTGACCAGCACACCCCGCCGCGACCACGCCGCCCGTTGTCGGAAGGGCACCCTCACGTACCTGCAGAGCCTGATCACCTGCGGTACGGGTACCTCCACCGCCGCCGCGCGGATCCGCAGCCCGGGATGAGCCTGCTCGACCACGGCCTTGTCCTGCATGACCAGCACCACCGCACGCCGCAGCGACACGGTCGACAGCGGCTCGAAGCTCGCGTTCAGCACCAGCGTCTCACGCACGTCGCCCACCCCTCGGGTCCATCCCCGCCCCGCGGCGAGGTGGCTCCACTGTGACCGGGCCGTACCCGCGCGGACAACGCAATTTCCGCACGTGAAAGCGAACAGGAGGTAACGGGGAACGGAACGGCGGCCCCGGCCGCCGGCCACTCCGGGCGCCCGCCCCCGTGGGGTCCGGGGCGCCCGGAGCGCGGCGATCGGCGTGGACGCCCGGGCGCATGACCGGGCTCCGGCGGACGGCAGGCAGGTCGCGCGGCGAGAGCCGCACAGCGCAACGCCCCGCCGCCCCCGCCACTGCGGTGCCGACCCCCGGTGACGGTCAGGTCACCAGGCAGACACCACAGTGCGATGCGGGAGCGCCGGGGCGCAACAGAATTTGGGACCCCCGGCCCTCGGCCGGGAGCGCCACGACTACTGCGGGTTCTCGTACTCGCCGATCAGGTTGGCGCGCGCGATCGCGTGGAACCGCAGGTTGAAGCCGACGACGGCGGGAGACACGTCCCCGTCCGGCCCCAGCTTCTCCTGGTCCACCGCGTACACGGTGAACACGTAACGGTGCGGTCCGTCCCCGGGCGGCGGCGCGGCGCCGCCGAAGTCCTTGCTCCCGTAGTCGTTGCGCACGTGCACCGCACCCTCGGGCAGCCCCTTGAAGCCGTCACTGCCGGCACCCGCGGGCAGCTCCGTCACCGACACCGGGATGTCGAAGAGCACCCAGTGCCAGAAACCGCTGCCCGTGGGCGCGTCGGGGTCGTAGCACGTGACGGCGAAGCTCCCGGTCCCCTCGGGGAACCCCTCCCACCGCAGGTGCGGCGAGACGTTGCCCTCGGCGTAGACCTGGGAGTCCTTCAGCGTGCCGCCCGGCTCGATGTCGTCGCTCACCACCGTGAACGACGGCACCTGGGGATGGAAATCGTGGGGGAGCGGCCGCCGCTTCTGCTCGGTCACCTCGGTACCTCCTGCTGATCGCGAAACGCGCTTCCGCCCGCCGATCCTAGAACCAGTTGCGCTTCCCGCCGACCTCGGCCAGCCACTGGTTGAGGTAACCCGCCCAGTCGGTCGCGTGGAAGTTGTTCAGGTCCACGGTGAAGGAGCGGAAGGCGTCGCTGCCCTCGCTGAACAGGCCTGGCTTCTTGTCCATCTCCAGGATGACGTCCATCTCGTGGCCGTCGGCGACGAAGCTCAGCTCCACCTGGTTCAGCCCGCGGTACTGCTGCGGCGCGAAGAACTCGATCTCCTGGTAGAACGGCAGCCGCTGCCGCGTGCCGCGGATGTGGCCGCGCTCCAGGTCCGCGTTCTTGAAGCCGAAGCCCAGCTGGCCGAACGCGTCGAGGATCGCCTGCTGCGCCGGCACCGGGTGCACGTTGATCGGGTCGAGGTCACCGGAGTCCACCGCACGGGCGATCGCCAGCTCCGTCGTCACCCCGACGTTCATCCCGGTCAGATGACGCCCCAGGAAGGTCGTGATCGGGGTCTCCCACGGGATCTCCAGCCCGAACGGCACCACGTGCACCGCACCCGGCTGCACCTCGAACGCCCCGCCCAGCTGCTGCCGGTGGAACTCGACGTCCTGCTTGTACTCCGCGTCCTGGCCCTCGACCTCGACGCGGGCCTGCAGGCCCACCGACAGTCCCTCGATCCGCTGCGGCACCGAGCCGCCCTGGATCCGCACCTCGCCCTGGACGACCCCGCCCGGGACGACGTTCGGCTCGTTGAGCACCGTCTCGACCGACGCGCCACCGGCGCCCAAGCTCGCAAGCAGCTTCTTGAAGCCCACGATGTCCCTCTCCCTTGACTGGCGGTTGCCTCGGTCATTACGAACGCGGCCCCACCCCGAACGGTTCCATTACTCTCGTACCGCATGATCCCCCCTCCTGAAAGCACCCCGCTCCCCAGGTCCTTCTTCGACCGGCCGGTGCTGGAGGTGGCCCCCGACCTCCTGGGGCGGACCCTCGTACGCAGGACGGACGACGGCCCCGTGGCGCTCCGGCTGACCGAGGTCGAGGCCTACGCCGGCCCCATCGACCCGGGCTCCCACGCCTACCGCGGGCGCACCGACCGCAACGCGGTCATGTTCGGCCCCCCAGGCCACGCGTACGTCTACTTCACCTACGGCATGTGGCACTGCATGAACATCGTCTGCGGCCCCGAGGGCAACCCCAGCGGGATCCTGCTCCGCGGCGGCGACGTCATCGAGGGTGCCGAACTCGCCCGCGGGCGCCGGGTCACCTCACGACGCCCCCACGACCTCGCCCAGGGCCCCGCCCGCCTCGCCACCGCCCTCGACATCGACCGCGCCCTCAACGGCGCCGACGTCTGCCCCGACGACCCCGCCGCCTCGCCCTTCCGCGTCCTGACCGGCACCCCGCCCGACCCCGCCGCCGTCCGCACCGGACCGCGCACCGGCGTCGGCGGCGACGGCGCCGCCCACCCCTGGCGCTTCTGGATCGACGGCGACCCCACCGTCAGCCCCTACCGCGCCCACTCACCCCGCCGCCGCGCCCCAGGGGCGCAAAAAGGAGTCGAGCGGAACGCGTAGTCTCGGAAAGACTCCGTACGAACGGGTACGAGGCACCGACCGACACCGAGGAGACACGAGAACCGTGACGGACATCGTCGACGAGCTGCGGTGGCGAGGGCTGATCGCCGTTTCCACCGACGAGGACGCACTGCGCAAGGCGTTCGCGGACGGCCCGGTCACGGTCTATTGCGGCTTCGACCCCACCGCCCCCAGCCTCCACCTCGGCAACCTGGTGCAGATCCTCACCATCCGCCGGCTCCAACTGGCGGGCAACCGGCCGCTCGCCCTCGTCGGCGGCGCCACCGGCCTGATCGGCGACCCCAAGCCGACGGCCGAGCGGACGCTGAACGACGCCGACGTCGTCGCCGGCTGGGTCGAGCGGATCCGCGCCCAGATCGAGCCCTTCCTCTCCTTCGAGGGCCCGAACGCCGCCGTGATGGTCAACAACCTCGACTGGACCTCGGGCCTGTCGGCCATCGAGTTCCTGCGCGACGTGGGCAAGTACTTCCGGGTCAACAAGATGATCGCCAAGGAGGCCGTCGCCCGCCGGCTCAACTCCGAGGCAGGCATCAGCTACACGGAGTTCAGCTACCAGATCCTGCAGGGCATGGACTTCCTGGAGCTCCACCGCCGGTACGGCTGCACCATGCAGACCGGCGGCAGCGACCAGTGGGGCAACCTGACGGCCGGCATCGACCTGATCGGGCGCGTCGAGGGCACCTCCGTGCACGCCCTCGCCACCCCGCTCATCACCAAGGCCGACGGCACGAAGTTCGGCAAGACGGAGTCCGGCACGGTCTGGCTCGACCCCGAGATGACCACGCCGTACGCCTTCTACCAGTTCTGGCTGAACGCCGACGACCGCGACGTCTCCAAGTTCCTGCGCATCTTCAGCTTCAGGACGCAGGAGGAGATCGAGGAACTGGAGCGGCTCACCGAGGAGCGCCCGCAGGCCCGCGCGGCCCAGCGCGCCCTCGCCGAGGAGCTCACCACCCTCGTCCACGGCGCCGGGCAGTGCGCCGCGGTCATCGCCGCGTCCAAGGCACTTTTCGGCCAGGGCGAACTCACCGGACTCGACGAGCGGACCCTCGCCGCGGCGCTCGGCGAACTGCCGCACGCCAAGGTCGCCGAGCTCGCCTCCGTCGCCGACCTCTTCGCCGAGGTCGGCCTCGTGGCCAGCAAGTCCGCGGCCCGCCGCACCATCAAGGAGGGCGGCGCGTACGTGAACAACGTCAAGATCGGCGACGAGGACGCGGCCCCCGAGGCCGCCGACCTGCTGCACGGCCGCTGGCTCGTGCTGCGGCGCGGCAAGAAGAGCCTGGCGGCCGTCGAGATCGCCGGCGACTGACGTCGGCTGGTTATCCACGTTTGAGCGGCGGCGGAGCTTGACTCCGTCGCCGCACGTGCGTAACGTAGCCCGAGCCGCTTGAGACGGTGCGCCCGGTTCGTCCGGATCCTCCGATCGGCGGTCACTCACCACGACGACAACACCCCGAAGATTCGGGTGCACTTGCGTGCTCTCGAATTCTATTGGCGTGGAATCGTACGGAGAGTGGGGGACGAATTCGCATGACGCGAAGGAATCCGCTAACGTAGTGAATGTCGCCGAGGCGGAAACGCCGAAAGCGAAACCCCCTCCAGAGGGTGGCAGAGAAGGAAATCGGATCTGCTAAGCTGGAGACAACGAAGGGAAAGCCCGGAGGGGCCGGTGAAACGGTCTCGAAGGAAGCTTCCGTTCCTTGAGAACTCAACAGCGTGCCAAAAGTCAACGCCA